>NZ_CAWUDJ010000016.1:0-130621 GCF_963920875.1 Anabaena sp. CCY 9910
AAGGGCTATGAAGCTTATACAGCAAGCACTTTAGGTTGCTTGTCGCCCCTTGAAGTGGTATAGATATAGGTTTTATCCGTCCCCCTGTTGAAGAGAACATATTTAACTGGGAGACAATTTTTCAAGAGTCGCTAATGGTAGCTTTACCTGAAACACATCTACTGGCAAATCAATTCAATATTCCTTTAACATCTTTGGGGAATGAGTCATTTATTCTATTTCCGAGAAAAATAGCGCCCGGACTCTACGATTTAATTATCAGTCTTTGTCAACAAGCAGGTTTTAGTCCTCATGTCGCCCAAGAAGCCATCCAAATGCAAACTACCGTCAGTTTAGTAGCAGCAGATATGGGGATAGCTATTGTCCCTGCATCTTTGCAAAATCTACAACGAACCGGAGTAGTTTATAAAAATATCCAAGAAGCCACTGCAAAAGTTGCATTAGCAATGACTTGGCGCAAAAACGAAACATCGCCAACTTTACAGAGATTTCTGCACACAGTTCGAGCGCTTCGGGAGTGTTTTTAAACCCTATTTACCATTGCCATGACTGTAGACAAAGGTACTTCGGCAAAATATTTCTGCTGAAATTGTTCTTCGCTGACGGTGGCTAAAAACTCTGCAATAGCGGTATCGGCGCTGCTGTCAATGATAGTATTAGGACTCCATATAAATTGCAAAGAACGATCTTGTCTTGTGACTGTAAAGCCCCAATATTTTAAAGCTTTGATGCCTAGAAGTAAGCTTCTGTCGCTAATTTTCAGTTTTTCTAAAATTTGTATACGGGTTGCTAATTGATTTGTGCGACTGAGATATTTAGCAATACCAACTAGGGTTATCCAAATTTCTTGTGGTGGTTGCAGACTGGGTTTAGACCAAGCAAGGACTAATTGTTGATTATTATAGAGCGATCGCCGCCACCAGGCGCGTAAATCATCCCAATTCATTGGGCATTCTTCTAGGATGAGGGATTGGGGATTGGGTGCTGGGGATTGAGGACTAGGGAGGTTACGCCAGTCGAGAATTTGGGTTGAGTGTTGGGTTTTGAGTTCTGAGTTAGGGTTGGGACGGACGGCGATTAATCTGATTTCGTAGCGTTTTTTAAAGGTGTTGTAGTCTAATTCCGCAATGCAATCACATCTACCTATGGGTAATTCATCTTTGTAATGTCCCCACCAAATACCGGGAAAGGGATTTTTGCTGGAGTCGTCACGGATATCAAATTCGGCTTTAATATACTGTACTTTTTTGCCTTGCGAATCTTGTTGATTGCGATGCCAAGAATTTTCAAACCAACAATTTTGAATCAAGAGTTTGGGAACAGGGTTGCCCATACCACAAGGTTCTAGCAGTTTTAATTCTAAAAATAACTCTTTACCTAAGTCTGCAACGGTGACTGCTATATCTGCTTGTACTGTTGGGGTAAGATTGACACTACCTAAGGTTTGCCGTAGTTGCTGATTAATTGCTTGGGTAAATAGGGGAATGTTTTGGGCTAACAAACTCAACCCAGCCGCAAAGGGATGTCCGCCAAAACGATGTAATAGATGTGCTTGGTGCTTCACCAATTGATATAAATCAACAGAATTCACTGAACGGGCTGAACCACGGGCGAGGGATTGGGAAGAATCTTGCTCATTCTCCAGTCCGTCAGTACTTAATAAAATTGTGGGGCGACCTGTTTCTTGGGCGACTTGTCCGGCGACTAGGCCTAATACACCTGCTGGCCATTGGGGGTCTTCGAGGACGATGACGCTGGTGGTGGATAAGTCTAACTGTGTAAGTTTTTGGGTGACTTGTGCTTGTACGTCTTTCTGTAAGGATTTACGCCTAGTGTTTGCTAGTTCTGTGACTTCAGCTAATTCATGACAGCGATTGATATCACGACTGGTTAATAGTTCTACACAGAAGCTAGCATCACCTTGAATGCGGCTGACAGCGTTAATGCGTGGCCCTAAACCAAAGGAAATATCTGTGGGGCGATCGCCACTCCTCTGGCACAATTCTAATAATCGCCCTACCCCTGGTCTACGCCTGGCGGTTGGTGGTTGTTGAAAATCGGCTTGCAGTCTCTGAATACCCAACTGTGCTAAATAACGACAATCTCCACTGAGTTGTACCAAATCAGCGATTAATCCGACTGCAACTAAATCGAGTAAATCTTCTAAAGGATTTTGGGGTACATCAGGTAAGGATTTATAAAGGGCTTCTATTAATTTATAAGCTACTCCCACACCTGATAAATGAAATAGCTGATGTTCGTTGGGTAAATAACGGGGGTTAATAATTGCTGTGACTGGTGGGCGTTCTGGGGGTAAGGTGTGATGGTCTGTCACTATGATATCTATACCTAATGTTTGGGCATAGATAATTTCGTCAATATTTGTACTACCTGTGTCGCAGGTGACGATTAATGTACAACCTTGCTTGGCTAAATTAGCAATACCAGCTTCATTCAATCCGTGGGATTCTTTGAGTCGATTAGGAATGTAATAATCTAACTGTTGATGTTGCTGAAAAAATTGCCCTAAACCATCCCACAAAACAGCAGTTGAAGTAATTCCATCAGCGTCAAAGTCTCCCCAAATGGCAATTTTTTCACCTTTGTTGCGTGCTTGTTGTAATCTTGCCACTGCCAACTGTATCTCTTGCCCAAACTCAAAGGCGCTAGCTGGTTGATAAGTTTTAAAGTTAATAAAGGCTGCTAATTGAGATTCTTGTTTTATTCCCCGTTGCCATAATAATTGTGCTGCATATATCCCTTTAGATGTAGCTGCATACTTCTGCACGGCTTGGATAAACCATTCTGGTGGTTGTTCGGTCGCTGTTATAATCCACTGCATTGAATTAATTTTAAAACTTATTAAAGTGGACTTTGTTCATCACTAATTTGATTTTCATTGATTAAGGGATTAATGACTACCTCGTTAGCAACTCCATCCGCTTTACGCGCTCGAATGGCAGGACGAGAACGCCTATAACCTGCTCTCTCAGCTTTTTGATGTTCGTAGTCAATTAGTCTGCCATAATAGGGATGCTTGCTTAAATTCATGGATAGAAAGATATGTTGGCGGATATTACCAAAACCTTTGCGGTTGAAAAATTTAACTGCTGGTGTATTTGTGGGGTCAGTATCTACTAGCATAAATCGCGCCCCATCTTCAATCATCCGAGCCACAACTTTATCAACTAATTTGTCAGCAACTCCCTGACGTTGAAATTTAGGATTTACTCCTAGCCATAAAATGTATCCATAAGTCCAAGATGCTTTTGTAATAATAGTTCCTAGAATAAATCCTGCTAGTTCTCCATCTGTTTCGGCAACTAAACAGTATTCTGGATCTGTGTTATATAGTCCAATTACTTCCCATTCATCCCAAGTACGATAAAGGTAAGGATATAAATCACTAGTAAATAGTTCTTCTCCTAAATGATATACAAGGGCTATATCATCTATGCCTAATTCGCGCACGTAAATAATATCATTTTCAGCAAAGTTTGCCATAATTTTTTAAAAAAATAGAGGCTAAATTAGTTTATTGACCTGGAAAGGGATATATATTTTCAGTACTTTTTCCTAAAGTGATACTTCTTCAATAGCGTCAAGATCAGGGAAAGATTGATTGATTGCTTGTGCTGTGATTTCCAGAGAATTTGATTCGCTACTATTTAGTTTATGACCGACTGTCGGTAGGAGGCGATCGCACTTTTTAGCAAATTGGCAATAATCACAGGCTTTACTATTTACGGGTACTTGGGGAAATAAAGTTCCTTGTTGATAATTATTTAGCCATTTAGTTAATTGATCTAGTAATTGATCTAGTTTTCTCGCTGTTTGAGTGTGTAAATTATGACTGTAAGTAAATTGAATATTTTGAGGTTTACCTTGAGATTGTACAAACCAGTAAGTCATAGAAATATTTTCGGGTGAGTATTGGCTAGTTTCAGCTAATACATACAGATATAAACGCGTTTGCCAATTCTGGGCTAATTTGCGTTTGTCTGGTGGTTTAGGGTATGTTTTCCAGTCAAAAATTTGGGCTTGTTGGTGGTCTGCAATTAATAAATCGTAGATAACCGTGAGTAAATAGTCTTGAAATTGGAGAGTGCGGTAGTGTTCACTTTCTCGAAAAGTTTGTCTATCGGTTGCTGGGGTCAGAATTTCTGGTGCTGCATTGGCAAAACCAGACATCCAGTTTTGTAGTTGGGTATCAGCTTGTAAGAAACTATCAATTGGCAAACCCATTTCTTGTTGCTGCATTAACAAGTGAAAGCGGCTACCTAAAGTTAGTTTGTCCGTATGGTCGGGATCTAAAGGTGAGTTGAGTTGTTCTAAGTGGGTATGTTGAAATTTACGCGGACAGGTTTCGAGTAAATTCAGTTGTCCTTGGGACAGACGTATTAATTGATTGTCAGTTGTCAGCATAATCCTATTTTAGAAGCGATCGCCTGACTATAACTAATAGGATTTTGGATCTGAGATAAACACCAAGTGGGAATAATAAAGTAATCGGTTTGAGGAAAGTATTTTTATGAGCAAAAAATCTCCCAGAGCCAAAGCTTGTAGCTGTCACAATATTACCTGCTGTCCCGCAAAAGAAGCAGGCAAACTATTTCTCTGGTTTCCCATTCCCCATACCCTGAAAAAAGTCACTGATTATTTACAAAAGTTGGCGATTAAGTTTGAATTGATGGGTGAAAGACCAGGTTTAGGTCTAGGTTGTAGAGCTGGACAAGCCCAAGAGATTGCTCATAGTGTGGCTCAAATCCTGACATCAAGAGAATTAAAAGAGACACAAGTTCTATTCATTCGCGGTGCTATCCAACCGCAACTCCAAGATTTTAGTGATATCTCATCATTACAACGCTTTGTCAAGTTTAGTCAGTCCGATTGGTTAGTAGAAATGCTGGCTCAGGAAAGATTCACCAGTCACTTTCAACCGATTGTCTCAATGAAGAATACATCAGAGATTTATGGATATGAAGCATTATTGCGCGGACTAGATGAACAAGGGAATTTAATACCGCCACAGCCCATTGTGGAGTTAGCAACCGAAGCTGGACTTCTTCCTCAACTCGACCGCATTGCTCGCCTGAGTACAATTGCTCAATTCAGCAGTCATCAAGTGAGTGGGCAAATTTTCATTAATTTTGCACCAACGGCGGTTTATGATCCAGCGTCTTGTCTTAAAAGTACAGTAGAAGCCATTGATCAAGCTGGTATTTCTCATGAACGGGTGGTATTTGAAGTTGTAGAGTCAGATAGTCCTCAGGATTTAGATCATCTGAAAGCTGTTCTCAAGTACTACCGGGATGCAGGTTTTTCTATAGCCCTTGATGACCTTGGTTCTGGTTATTCCAGTCTCAACTTACTACATCAATTACGTCCAGATTTTATTAAATTGGACATGGATTTAATTCGAGATGTGCATCAAGACTTATACAAAGCTTCAATTACCGAGAAGCTGTTAGAAATAGCTCAAAAGTTAAATATTCGTACCGTTGCTGAGGGGATTGAGTGCATTGAGGAACTAAATTGGGTACAAGAACGAGGTGCAACTTTTGCTCAGGGCTATTTAATTGCTAAACCTGATATAGTACCTGTGACAACAACACCGCATTTTGATACAAATACTTCAACTCTAGTTTTGCATTGTTCTAAGCAGGTTGAGCAGTTTGTCCAACACCAAAGTGAGTCTGAGAGAATTGTTGCTGCTGTTACACAACGTATTCGACAATCATTAAAGTTAGAGGAAATTTTGCAGACTACCGCAGATGAAGTGCGTCAGCTGTTTGAGGTAGACCGAGTATTAATCTATCGATTTGAGCCAGACTGGAGTGGATTAGTTGCTGTAGAGTCTTTAACGGAAGGATCTATGTCTATTCTGGGGTTTCATATCCTAGATACGTGCTTTCAATCTACTCATGCGGCTTACTACCAACAAGGCAATACTAGGGCGATGGAAGACATTGAAAATGCTGGACTGTCGCCATGTCATCTTCAGCTTTTGCAGAGTTTGCAAATTAGGGCAAATTTGATTGTGCCTATCTTACAAAAAGAACGTTTATGGGGACTATTAATCGCTCATCAATGCACTAGCACCCGACAATGGCAGCAATCTGAGATTAACTTATTTAACCAGCTGGCGAGTCAGGCCGCGATCGCCATTCAGCAGTCGGAACTTTATCTACAATTACAGCAAGCAAACCTGGAATTACAGCGCCTTGCTTGTTCAGATGGTCTGACTCAAGTAGCAAATCGACGCTGCTTTGATAATACGATCGCCTTAGTGTGGGAGCATTTAGCACGAGAGCAGGGTTCGTTATCTTTAATTTTGTGTGATGTCGATTGCTTTAAGCTTTATAACGATACCTTAGGGCATCTGGCTGGAGATGATGTACTTAGGCACGTAGCTGGGGCAATTTCTCGGAGTGTGAAAGGCCCTAGCGATTTAGTTGCTCGGTATGGTGGCGAAGAGTTTGCTGTTATTTTACCCAATACTGATGCGGAAGGGGCGATCGCTGTTGCTAAAGAAATTCAGTCCAATGTGAGTATATTACAACTGCCTCATCCTAGTTCTCAAGTTAGTGAACTCATTTCCTTAAGTCTTGGTTTAGCTACTACTATTCCCGATAGCCAGTCGTCTCCGGCAATTTTAATTGCTGCTGCTGATCAAGGACTATATCAAGCAAAAGCCCAAGGCAGAAATTGTCTAGTTCAGGTGGAGAGGATATGAATTAGGGATTCACGTAATCAGGTTTTTTGCTGGGGTAAGTTGCCAGGGCAACCCCTAAACCCCTAAACCCAGTCTCAACAAAAAATCCGGATGCGTAAGCCCAAATAAAAATAAAAGGTGAAAGAAATGAATTTTGCCTTTTAGTTCATCCTTTCACCTTTTTTATGTACCTGATGCTTATTTAATGTTAGCCTTTGCGTCCCTCACTGCGGCAAGAAAAAATAATCCTGTCAGAGGAATGCTCAAACCCAGGATAACTGCGGTGGTTTGGAAGCCTAAATCTGGTTGTCCATAACTGAGTTCAAACACCGAGCCAACAGCTGCGATCGCGCTTATGCAAGAGCCAAGGAGAAATAAACCGCTTTTTGGAGTTAAATACACTACTAATCCACCCTATGCTACTGGTTTCACTGCCTGATACGAGAAGCCATTTTTAGATAACTCCTGCGCCAAAGTCAAGGAATTATCTACACGGTCTACAAATACTACACCGTTGAGGTGATCCATCTCGTGTTGAATGCAGCGTCCGAGTAGGTCAGTAGCTTTCAAGGTCTGAGGACGGCCATTTTCATCTTTATAGGCAACTTCTACGACTTCCGGGCGTTTGACATCCATATAAACTCCCGGAATGCTTAAACACCCTTCTTGGGCGCTACAGATTTCGCGGCTGACTTGTTTAATTGTGGGGTTAATTAATACCAGTGGCGGATTCGCTGGGTTATCCGGTTCGCAATCGATGACAATGAGTTGTTTGTTAATTCCTACCTGGGGTGCAGCTAAACCAATGCCATCATTGCTGTACATAGTTTGTAGCATCTCCCGGATCAATTGCCGGGTTTCATCATCTACTTTGGTGATCCGCTTTGCTGGTTGACGCAGCACGCGATCGCCTAAATAGTGGAGTTGCAGAGGTGGATTTTTTAACTTTTTTTTCTCAACAGCAATTTCAGAAGGCATGACTTTTGTCGGCTAGATTGTGCAAATTCCTACTGACCTAATTCTATCAATTTAGTCATTAGTCCGTAGAGACGTTGCACGCAACGTCTGTCACTCAAAACAGAATTGTCCAACCTTGCTTTTGAGCCTGTTTTCTGGTGTAGGAAACACCATCAATCTTGATGCCTTTCTCATCTAGGAGAGTAATAATACCACCATTGTTGTCTAATTGAATACTATTGCTATCAATAGGTATTTTGACAACTTCACCGGAATTAATTACACCATATAGGTTTTGTTTGCGCTTGTTCCTATCTGCTAATGACCAACTATCCAAGTCTACTTTCTGGGGTGAAATATTAATTAAGGTAATCGTCTCTTTTGCTACATCTTCACCCGGAGGATTCACTAATGCAGCCACAATCCGTACTGCTCCGGTGGTGACAGTTGGTGTGATTATGTCTATATCGTCTATTCTGTTACCAGTGATATCGTCGGTATGGAATGTCTGGGATTGGAAGGCTAAGAAAATACCTACCCATTGATTTCGGGTTGGATAGTGAATCAACAGTCCGCCATCTTGCCAAACACCGTTGTCTTTTTTAAATTGGGCGGCGTTACCCTGGTTCATATGGATGTCATGAATACCGTTCCCTGGAAGAAACCCGAAATATTTGTCTTTGATATCCATTTCGGGTCCCCATCTTTCACCAAAAGGATAGAGGACTGCATCTGTGGAAGCGATCGCCCGTGCAATGTATAATTCCAGCAATTCATTGAGGTCATTATCAGGCCCCGGCACATCATAGGGCAAAGGCTTCATCTGTTTGGGGTCAAACAAATTCCCCCGAATGTAGTCTAAAGCAATTCCCCCTGGTTGGCGTGGCAACTCATAAAAGCCGAAATCTAACTCTAATAATTCTTTAGTTATGGGATGGGAGAAATTTTCATCCACAAGATAAAGCAATTCTGAAGGGCTTTGCTTTGATTTGACGTTGATAGCAATTCGGTGCTTTTGTTTGTTGTCCGTTACAAGTATTTGGTAATGGGGACTAGAACCTTCACCCAATTTACGATTTAGCGCACGACTTTTTAATACACCATAATTCTTTAAGGGCATTTATTTCTCCTAACTTTTAGGGTGCAGAATGCTACAACTGGATAATTGCTGGTTCACTAAGTTAATTACTAGGTATTGCTGGAATTGGCTAGTACCCAATAGGGTGATTTTTTGCTTTTATGTAGTCAATTAGCCACACACCAACCCTAACCAATGGAGATAAGCATCAGAATTCGTAGCTAGTAATTTTGCTCCTCGATAAGTTCTCAATACTGATTTGGCCGTCCCTTGCAGATTTGCCATTAGTCTTTGATTCTCAGCATTTGCTTCTCAGGCTAGACTCCACCACGTATTATTTTGCATCAGTAACTGGGTAATTTTCAGACTGCAAGTGCCATCAATACATTCATTATGAGCAACTGATTGTACTGAGAAATTAGAGAGAACTTGAGAAGAATTTAAATAACAAGTTAGATTCTGGAACTTATAGCGTTTCTTCACGAAGATGTGCTTTATTTGTGGACTGTAGAGACATTGCATACAACGTCTCTACATCATTTATGGGGTGCAACTTCATAGAGAATTGGTATTTGAGAGATATCTTCTCTTGTTTCTGGTAATTGCTCCTGATTAATTAAAGAATATTGCTGAAACCCAACTTTCATATCTTTTGGTATCGTACCAGGAGAAAACCAAGGCAATTCGTTACCTGTGAGCATAATATCAAAGTGTTGAGTGCTTGGTAGTGAACGGGGAATTCAAAATTACCTCCTAGCTGTAGGGTATGTTGAATTGATTTGTTCCCAGTCCTTCTTGGTCATGCGAAGCGATCCAGTTGATGGGACAATAAAAATGAGAAATCATGCCTACCTTCATATTGCTTCCGGCCTAAAGGAATCTGTAAAGATGTGGAAAAGAATTGTATTGACGTTGCTATTGGTCTTGAGTTTTAGCTTGAGTAATCCTGATGTAGCCAAGGCTGCTGGATTCAAAAGCTTTGTAGACACTGCTGATGGCTATGAGTTTTTATACCCTAATGGCTGGTTGCAGGTAAAAGTTGCTAACGGCCCTGATGTGGTGTTTCACGATTTAATTGAAATTTCCGAGAATATCTCTGTTGTCATTAGTCCCGTTCCCGATGACAAAAGTTTGAAAGAACTGGGTACACCAACGGAAGTAGGTTACAAATTGGGAAAAGCCGCTTTAGCACCTCCTGATTCTGGTCGCTCGGCTGAACTGGTCAACGCTTCTGAGTACGAATCAGAAGGTAAAACATACTACCACCTTGAGTATTTAGTAAAGCTTCCCAATCAGCAAGAACGACATAACATCGCCAGTGTGGCTGTTAGTCGTGGTAAACTTTTTACCTTTAACGCTTCGATTCCTGAAAAACGTTGGCGAAAAGTTAAAGGGACTATGGAAGATGTGGCGAACTCTTTTGTAGTGTATTAATAGAAAGTAGGAAATAGCTGTTGAGGGTTGAATGTTATCAATAATCAGGTAAATATATCAGGTCAGTTGTAAGACTTGATTGGCACAAAAAATAAACTCCTTCAATAATTAATTGAAGGAGTTACTTTAAGCCTTTATTGATAATTTTAGGAAATTTTTTTGAGCTGCTGGAGCTTAAGTTTGAATCTTTGGTTATGTTTGAGTACCGAACCAGCGCCGAGAGTCCCAAGGGCAATTAAGCTGAGGATAGAATTAGGCTCAGGGACGTTGATGATGGTTGCAGAAAAACTAATGGGTAACTCGCTATCTTCGCTTCCTAAATTTTCAAAACCTGGTGTTAAAGGCGGCGCTGAAAAAACTTCTAAATAACCGGGGGTGGGCAAAAAACTGGCAAAAAACGGACTAGCATAATTTCCCCCTGAAGTTGAATATCCAAAACCGTCACCAGTTAACTGCTGAGTATTCAGACTAATTAAATTGTCAACCCCAAAAGGTTCGTTTCCCGGTATTGGAGTCCCCACAGATTGTAAACCAGTAATTGTTTCGCCATTTCGTGTACCAGCAATTTCCAAAATCTCGTAGAAACCCAAATTATCAGGGATGTCATTAGTTTTAAAAGTACCTTTTGCTACTATGCCCGAACCAGAATAAATCCACTGCCAAAGTAAAGTAGAGGCAGAGGCGGCTTCCATACTCCCAAACAGCAATCCAGATGAAGCGGTGATAGCTGTAGCAGATAGTAGAGCTAGATTTTTCATTAATGTCGCTATTATGATTGCAGATATTGTAAATGATTTACGTATGTATGGGATTTTCCCACTATTTGTTTTTTACCTAAGTAAATTTTATGAAAACTACACAATTTATACTAGCTTCTGCTTCTCCGGCGCGTCGCCGCTTACTGCAAACTGTGGGTATTGAACCAATAGTTAGCCCTAGTGATTTTGATGAGTCGCAAATCGAAGAAACTGAACCCGGAAAGTTAGTGCAGATTCTCGCTCAATGTAAAGCGGAGACGGTAGCGCCACAGTTTCCATCAGGGTTGGTGATGGGGTGCGATTCGGTATTGGCTATTGATGGTAAAATTCACGGTAAACCAATAGATGCGGATGAAGCGATCGCTCGTTGGCAATTGATGCGAGGTCAGGTTGGCGACCTCTACACAGGCCATGTTTTGATTGACAATTTACAAAATCGCACTTTAGTCAAGTGTCAAGTAACAAGAGTTTACTTTGCTAATATTAGCGATCGCACTATTCAAGCCTATGTTGCCACAGGTGAACCACTCAAGTGTGCAGGTGCTTTTGCTTTGGAGGGTTTTGGTAGTTTATTTATAGAAAAAATCGCTGGTTGTCACAGCAATGTTATTGGGTTGAGTTTACCCCTACTTCGACAAATGCTAGAAGAGTTAAATTATGATGTCACTGATTTTTGGAAGTAGTTAGCACTTACCCATGAAACGAAAAATCAAGGGTTTGGAGAAGGGTATAGGGGTATAAATCAATTCAAAATACCCTACGGGAAGGCAAGCCTACAAAATTCAAAATTCAAAATTCAAAATAAATGTTTGAAACCCCTACACCCCTACACCCTTACCCCCTTACACCCAGTCTCAACAGATAACCTGGGTGCGTAAGTTTTATAATTACCTTTTACCTTCCTCCTCTGATTGACGTTGTGATTGTCTAAAAGCTTGGTACATATCTGGTAAACGGCTATAGAGGGCAGCGATTTTGAGATACATTTTGTGGGGAATAGCCGGAGTACCAGAAACAACTTCTCCTGGCTTAACATCGTGGAGAATACCTGTTTGAGCGGAAGCAGTCGAGCCGTCACCCATTTTTGCTTGATTAGCAATTCCCACTTGTCCTGCCAAAATCACGCGTTTGCCTAATTTTACACCTCCAGCCAGACCAGTTTGGGCGGCGATCGCACAGCCTGCGCCAATTTGGCAACCATGAGCAATTTGGACTAAGTTATCAATTTTGGTATCGTATCCCACTCTGGTTTCTCCCACTGAAGGGCGATCAATGGTAGAGTTACAACCTATGTCTACACGATCTTCTAAAACTACATAGCCTGATTGTTCCATTTTGTACCAACCATTGCGGGTAGGAACAAAGCCAAAGCCTTCCCCACCGATGACAGCACCACTATGAATAACGCAATCTGCACCGATTTGGCTGCGTTCCTCGATGGTGCAGTTAGCGTGTAAGATGGTGCGATCGCCTATTTTTACACCGGGGTAAATAACTACATTGGGGTGAATAATTACACCGTTACCAATTTCTACCCCTGGTTGAATCACGACATGGGGGCCAATGTAAACATCATTACCAATTTTAGTGGTCGGGTGAATGACGGCTGTGGGATGAATTTCTGGGGTTGGGGTGTATGGTTGGTAAAATAGAGCGATCGCTTTAGCAAACAACAGTCGCGGTTCTGGTGTCGCCATCCAAACAATACCCCGCGCTTGGGCTTGAGCCTGCATCCCTTCATTTTGTGGCAAAATCAAAGCACTAGCATTTGTCTCAGCGATAAAAGATGCAAACTTTGCACCTTCTATATAGCTGAGATTAGCACTTGTGGCTTCATCAATAGCTGCCATCCCTGTAATTTCAGGGTCATTGTTTGGGTTTTGTGTGAGGCTATGGTTTGTCACCTCTAGCTTTGATATGATGTCGCTAAATTTCATGTTGAGCTAACTACTAAAAAGTTACCGTTACTGACAGTTGATAACTTGCTAGTTTATCAGTTTCACTACGGCTGTACTTGGAGATTTTTTATCTGCTTACTTTTTTTGATAAATTGCAACAAACGGCTCATCAATTTCGGGGAAAGTACTATAACTAATAAAATTTTGATGATTAACTTATATGTATATATCTCCTTAATATTTTGGGGTCTTGAGTGAACATAACTCAGCAAATTGCCGATGACATACTTAATATCAACGGTTGCATTATTATCGATACTGTCTAGATATAACTCTACGTTGTATCTATAGATATTAGATAAACTATGATTTTTCAGGTATTGCAATTCCAAAGGAAGTACTTTCATAGCTTTATCTAAAATAGCCAAGCTAGCTTCCCGAATTATTTGTAATTTGAATGACTTGGATGTAACAGAACGGCGATAAAGAATTTGATGCTGTTTGACTACAACAAAAGGCCATTTATACGCCAAGCGTAACCAATAGTCCCAATCTTCACCTGACCTTAATGTAGTATCAAACTCTCCTACCGATGCTATTGCTGCTTTACGAATTAGAGGATTCGAGCCATTAGTGAGAAAATTCGCTAATAACAAATCTGTATATATATTCCCTTCATATACAGGTTCAAAAGGTTTTAATAATTCTCCTTTATCATCAATTGTATAAGTCCAGCTATAAGCCACACCAGCCTCTGGATGATGATTTAAAGCAGCTAATTGTAATTCAAGTTTATCAGGTGTCCACAAATCATCAGCATCAAGAAAACTGATAAAATCTCCTACTGCGTGAGAAATGCCATGATTGCGAGCGCCAGAAGCTCTACTATTTTCATATGAATAAACTTTCAAGCGCGCGTCATCAACATTTTGTAAAACTTCTACTGTTCTGTCTGTAGAACCATCATTGATCACAATGATTTCCAAATCTGAGAATGTTTGTTGTAGAACTGAGTGAATCGTTGCTAAAATTGTGCGTTCAGCGTTATAGGCGGGAATAATTACAGATATTTTAGGCATATTTGTTGTTAATCTCCACAAGATAAGTTCAGCAATCAAAAAACCATATAAGAGCTTGTTTAAAAATTAGCTCACAACAAATCAACTATGCCAGATAACTCTCAACCTAATTACCTTTAAAGTATTTCTCTAAACCTTGCTCAAAGTGTGAGTACGATTTTTGAAAATATACCTATAGCTCCATAAAACAGATACAGGAATAAACAGTAAATGAGATAATAAAACACCCACAGCTACCCAAAACACACCCCACTGAACTGTTAATAATACTGCGGCAGCAAAAAATATAGTAAATAGAAGATTAATATTTAAGTTAATATGGGTTTTATCTACAGCATTCAGTAAAAGTGAATTAGCCCATCCAAATACTCTAGGGATAACTGATAAACAAATTAAAATCAAAATTGGTACGGCTGTCGTCCATTTTTCGCCAAAGACTATTGGCACATATATAGGAGCTAAAATAGCTTGGGCTAGAATAATTGGTATGACAAACGATAGAATCTTCTTTAAACTATTGACATATCTTTGCTTAAATTCTGTCAAATTTTCTCTGACTGCACATATATAAGGGAATAAGGCAGACATAAATGTATTAATCACATTTATACTAATACCAGAACCAGCATTGAAGGCAAAAAAGTAAATTCCTAATTGTTCTGTACCTAGAAACTTACCAACTATTAAATAATCTAAGTTATTTCTGATTTTATTCAAAAATTCTACAGCCAGAATATTTTTTCCAAAACTGGTAACTTCTCGCCATTTATCGAGAGAAAATTTTGTTGGAGGTCGCCAAGAATTATTCATCCAAGTAACAATAAACCAAACTGGAGTTGAGAAAACTATAGGTAAAACTATAGCCCAAATCCCCATACCTAAAAGAGCAAACACAACTGTAATCACATTTCCGACAAATGCTTGAATAGCATTACATAAAGCTGTAATCTTTAGATGGTTATCGCGTTCAATCAGAGCAGAATTAATCATGTAAATAGGGTATATCAGGTATACAACAGCTAGGGTACAGATAGGGAAGACTAGTTGTTGATTACCATAAAATTGAGCGATGGGAAATGCAGCGATACATTGGCAAAAGAAAACTGAAATACCCAGAATTAGATTTAACCAAAATGAAGTATTACATATCGTGTTCAGATCCTTTTCATCAGCTTGAATAATCTTGGCGCCGATACCACCTCTGAGAGTGAAGACATTGGCAAATTCAAAAATTGTGTAGATGAGAGCCATTGCTCCGTAATCTTGGGAACTAAACATTCGCGCTAGAGTTACTGTCGTTCCTAAGCGAAAAATACGATTTATCAACTCTGCTGTTCCCAACCAACCTACATTGCGGATAAATTGACTTGATAATAGTTGTTTTATCTTTTTCATTAGCATGAGTAGCCAGTTGATATGAGCAGGTGAAATAAATACATGAACAAATAGCAAGATTAGGTTGCAGCGCCTAAAACCAATCTACGCAAGTTACGAATGAGCGATCGCAGGTTATCATAGCCTTGAGAGCCTAATAACTGCATAATCACAATAGCTATACTCAAACGTAAAAAATAGGCTGTGAAAAAAATCTGTGGGTAATGTAAAAGAGCTTGGCGACGATATTTGATTGCTTCCTGGTGATTCTTTTCATCCATACAAGTCCAAGCTGTATACAAATTTATCCACCCGTAGCTCCGGTTTCGCAAGTATAGTAGCTCTGTTGGGACAGTCTCAAAGGTTTTTTCAAAAACTCGGCGGATATTTTTGAGCATCTTCGGACGATTTTTGCTCATACTTTGTGAATGTCGGCGGTAGAGTGTGAGGGGTTCCTTGACAACCGCAAAGTGATAATGAGCCGCCAGTCTAATCCACATATCACGGTCTTCAGAACTGGTCAATTCTGTGTCAAATAAGCCTACTTTGTCAAAACAAATACGGCGCACCATTGCCGAACTACCGTTAGATATTTTGTCATTAACAACCATTTGTTCCCAGACATACCCTTCGACATCGGAAGCTACTATCACACCTGTAGGTTTACCAGTTTCATCAGTCCAAGCTGTCCACGTATAAACTAAACCAGCTTGTGGAGAATTATCTAAACATTTCACTTGTTTTTCTAGCTTAGTTGGTAGCCATAAATCATCAGCATCGATAAAGGCTATATATTCCCCAGATGCGTGGTTAATTCCCATGTTGCGCGCTCCCGATAAGCCTTGATTTTTTTGGGAAATTACTTGCACTCGTGGGTCAGTGATTTGTGCAGTCCAGGCAAGAATATTGTCTGAACTACCATCATTAATAATTAAAATTTCTATATCAGTAAATGTTTGTTGTAAGACACTCTCCACTGTGGCGGGGAGGTATTGCATTGCATTATAAGCGGGAATAACAACTGATACTTTTGGCATAAGTTTGGAGGTAATTTCAATGCAGAATTATGCAGGAGTTTAAGGTATTAAGGCTAAGATGTTTCTTCGCAAAGCTCGACTGATATTTCTAACTCCATCCAAGCCAGAAGCACCAAAGAAACGAGTTACCAATATGGCAAATTTTTGAGACAGACCAGACTTAGAATAAATAACTTGAGGGTCGCTATTATAAGCTTGTTGACGATAATAAATAGCTTGTTCGTAATTTCTATTATCTAAAGCTCTCCAGGCGAGATATAAATAAACTAAAGCATAGGCACGTTGTTTTAAGTTTTGTAGTTCTGGGGGTACAGATTTAAAGGTTTTTTCGATGACAGATTGGTTTTCTCGAAATACGCGATCGCAGTTTTTTGACATACTGCTACGATGTTGCCGATAAAGGGTTAATGGTTCTTTAATTAAGCCAAAACTATATCTAGATGCAATGCGAATCCACATATCCCAATCGGATGAGCCACCCATCTCTGGGTCGAATAAACCTACTTCTCGAAAACAAATATTTCGGACTAAAGGTGAACTACCACAGACAACAGTAGGACATTGAATAATTTGTTTCCAGACATTACCTTCGGCATTAGTTTTCAGTACCGTTCCTGTAGATTTCCCTGTTTCATCAACTAGCATTACCCAAGTATCTACTAAGCCAATTTCTTGATTTTCATCTAAGCAAGATACTTGTTTTTCTAGTTTGCTTGGTTCCCAGAGATCATCTGCATCCAAAAATGCTATGTATTCACCTTGCGCTTGCATCACACCTGTGTTGTGTGCGCCTGTTAAACCTTGGTTTTCTTGGGTGATAAGGCGGATTCTGCCATCAGTGAGACTAGAAACCCATTCAACAATATTGTCAGAGCTACCATCATTAATTATCAATACTTCAAAGTCGGTAAATGTTTGAGCAAAAACAGTTTCCAGCGTTGTTGGTAAATAGTCCATAGAATTATAAGCTGGAATCACTACAGAAACTTTGGGCATAATGTTTAGTTCTTGAATGTAATTAATGGTTTTGTTGATCACCTTGAATAGTTTTTAAAATCAACTCACGGTACCTTAAAGCTATGTTTTCCCAACTGAAACCCAGAGCATTCTGACGCGCTCTCACTTGCCAATCTTGAGTTAAAATCTCTCTAATAGCCGCAGCATAAATATCTGGATTCGTCACATCACATAATCTACCAGCATCACCAACAATCTGACGGCGCATTTCATCATCGGTAGCAACCACAGGTAAACCACTAGCCATTGCTTCCAAATAAGCCAATCCAAATGGCTCATCAATTGAAGGTAGAGTAAATACATCAGCACTACGATAAACTGTCGGCATTTGTTCATAGGGAAAGCTTTGAATCTTAAAACGCTCTTTCCCTAATAACTCATCACCCTTAGCTTGAAAGTAATCACGGTCAATACCATCGCCGCATAATAATAAACTGATTTGGGGTAAACGGGCTACTGCCTCCATAGCTAATCCAATGCGCTTATGGCTATGACGTTTGAGAGAGGCGACACAAAGAACAATAGGTTTTGGCAGACCAAACTTGATGTGATTTCCTACTGGAGTAAATCTATTTATGTCTACACCATTAGGAATAATGCTCACCTTTTGCTGAGGTTGTACACTACGTACAAATTCAGCCATTGCTTCAGAAAAAACAACTAATTGATCAGGATGAAACCGCAAATTACGTGTTAATGATTTACCTCCTCCCAATAAGCCGACGTGTTCGGTAAAAAGTATTGGCGTACCTTTGATAGCTCTGACAAAAGCTGCCATCGCCATCCCGCCATAGTCATTACAAGGAAATATCAAATCAGCAGATTTAGTTAATAGTTGAATAGCACAAGGGAAAAAATTGCTGAGATGTTCAATCACTATTTCAGGATGGCTAGCAAACCTAGAAAGTAGTTTAGAAATAAGCGGATGGCGGACAATGTTAAAGGCTTGAGTGCGTGAAATACCACCAGATGGAAAGGAAAAAGAGCCACAGTCAGCGCCGCTCAAAAGTTCCACATTGAAGTACGAATTAAGATGTCTTGCTAACTCTATGGCAAAAATTTCTGAGCCACCACTCCAATTTACTCCCGCACTAGGATGTACTAATACAACTCGGTAACGCTTTTGGTTTTCTAATGGTGATAGATGATTTTTGCTTGTAGAGTTAATTACTTGTTGTGTCATGTTTTGGCTGCGTCATGGATGTGCAGTTGGCGTGAATGTTGCGCGATGACATACAGTCACCTATATTGCCGTCGGCATAAATTACTAAATGAGGATGGAGATGATATCATTAGTAATTTTTGTCCGCGTCTTGAATCACGGCATAGATTTTAAAACATCACGGCCAAGGTCATTTTATCCAGATACTAAAAGAGCCTTATACCCCTAAGAGGAAGATATTTTTCTTGATTATTTAATCATTAGTGGGTTATTTTTATTTCTTAGGATATATATTTTAGTTAATATCCATTTTTTTATCAGCCAGATAATTAAATCCTGAGCATAATTTGCTAATAAAATTGGCGGGTGCAAGCGAATTGCCTGCCATAATTTTTCTCTAGCATGACGGACTGCCTCAATATTGTTAATATTCTGCTTAAGGTATTGTTGTGTAGAATATTGATAAATCCAAGCCAAACTCTGGTTTTTTAAATATTGCAGTTCCGGTTTTACAGACTGAAAAGTTTTTTCAATCACTAATAATCCATTATCTTCCATATTTTTAACTTTAGTAGATGACATGGAAGTGGCAGATTGACGATAAAAGATTTGGTGTTTGGGAACTACAACAAAGTTCCAAGCAGCTGATAAACGTAACCAATAATCCCAATCTTCACAAGCCGTATAGTTAGAATCAAACTCTCCTACAGATTCAATGGCTTGCTTACGAACTAGGGGATTTGAACCACTAGCAAGAAAATTATTAACTAACAAATTAGCTTGGACATCACCCTCAAAGAATAGGGAAACACCAGGGATTGAAGATTTTCCCTGCTCATCCATAAAATAAGTCCAACTATAAGCAACTCCCGCCTCTGGATTTTGTTGTAATGCTGTTAGTTGCAATTCTAATTTATCTGGTGTCCACAAATCATCGGCATCAAGGAAAGCAATAAATTCCCCACTTGCAAGAGAAATTCCTCTATTACGTGCTACTGGTAAACCACCATTTTCATAAGAAAATATCTTCAATCGCTCATCTTGAATATTCTGAATTAACTCTAGAGTCCGGTCAGTAGAACCATCATTAATGATAATCAACTCAAAATCGGAGAATGTCTGTTGCTGAACAGAAGATATTGTCTCTAAAATTGTGCGTTCAGCATTATAGGCAGGAATAATTACAGATATAGTAGGCATAAGTATTTCCGGATAATTTATTTTTTTGTGTTCCCTTAATTGACAAATCCTCTTTAAGTATTGTGAGATTTTTCAGGAATATAAACCATGTGAAATTGTAATAATATCCAACTTTTAATAAGTTTTCTTATGAGACCATGAGTATAGTCTTCTAAAAGGTTTTTTGGATAGAGATTAATAGCCATTTTTAATCTTTTAGCGGCTAGTTTAATATCAGCGAGTTTATCACTGTTATATTTCAAACATTGTTGAGCCGTAAATTTGTAAACCCATGCTAGACTTTGTTTTTTTAGATGTTGTAATTCTGGAGGAGCGGTATTAAAAGCTCTCTCTATGACAACAGAACTATACTTTTCCATAACATCTAATTTAGATGTCATAGCAGTTGGGGACTGACGATAGATAATTTGTGCTTTTTTAACTAAAGCAAACTGCCATTTAGCCGCTAACCGTAGGTAAAAATCCCAATCTTCGCAAGATTTCAAAGTCGGATCAAAAAGTCCTACAGAGTCAATCGCTGCTCGCCGAATTAGAGGATTGGAACCGTTCTGCAAAAAATTCTTGACTAGTAACTCAGCATAAACATCACCTGCAAATGAATTAGATTCGTCAGCATAAGAATCGGCTTCATTTGCAAATTTATAATAAGTCCAACTATAAGCTAATCCTGCTTCTGGATATTCTTGTAATGCAGCAAACTGAAGTTCTAGCTTATCTGGTGTCCAAAGATCATCAGCATCAATAAAAGCAATAAATTGACCTACAGCGTTGGTAATACCGCGATTACGAGCTACGGGTAAACCACCATTTTCATAAGAAAAGATTTTCAAGCGATTATCTTGAATATTTTTCACAAGCTCAAGAGTCTTATCTGTTGAGCCATCATTGATCACAATGATTTCAATATCTAGGAAGGTTTGCTGTTGAACGGAAGCAATGGTTTCAATAATGGTTTTTTCACCATTGTATACAGGAATGATTACAGATATTATTGGCACAAAATTTAGCCTCCCTAATATTGCAACATCTACACTGGTTAATTAGTTTTTAGCAATTTCAGAAATCTCAATCAATTCCCGAACTGTATCGGCTATTTTTTCAGGATCTTTGACAAAACGACAAAAGGGTATTTGATGTGTCCAAGCCTCATAAAAAGCTTCATTTTTGTGGTAGGAATTAGGGAGAAAAATATGGGGAATTCCCATCAAAGTAGAGAGAATATGACCATGTAGCCTATTTGTAATAATTAGCCGATGTTGTTTGAATTGGTAAACTCCCTGATACATATAACTCCAAGCTTTGCGATGTGATTCAGGGTTATAAGCTTGAGAAAAAGCAGTAGTATAGGGATGGAAATATTTCCATATTTGACGAGTAATCCATTCATCAGGAAATAATTTGCCTTGTTCCCAACCGTGGAAGATTCTGGCGAAACTTTGAATTACAGAATTATTCGGTAATTTTTTGTAAGAATCGCTCTCATATTTATAAGAAGCCCAATCTTCTACTATTAAATTTGGCAAGTCAAGGTTATTAGGAGAACTAGCTTGATTTACATTTAATTCCTTATCGTTTCTAAAATGATAAAGAATAGAACTTTTATTTTGATATGAAGAAGCTATCCCCGGAGTATTAACTAGTTGAAATGCTGCGTCAGGTGATTTAATAATTCGACAATTGTAGAAATAATTTGTTGCTAACTGGTAACTGTAGTTATCCCGAACAAATATAGTTAAGTTTGGGTGTGAATTGAAGATGCGAGCAGCCTTAACTAAATTATCTTCTTCTTGGAAATAAATACTTTGGGGGAAAATGATAATTGGGTTTTCTTTGTATTCAGATATAATATACTCTCTAAAATTCTGAAACTTTAGCCATAAATCACCCAGATTTCCTCCTCCATGTAAAAAAATGGGAATTTTTGTAGAAGATTTGTATTTATCCATTTCTTGGACTGAGAAATTTTCAACACTGGCATTATAAGTAATTTGGGACTGGCGAGTGTTGTGCAAATAAAGCAATTCTCCCAGCCAAATTAAGTTGTCACCAATGTTTGCATGGTCAGGATAATCTAGAAGAATACATTGTTCAAAAGGCTCTATTTTACCTAAAGCTTCATGTAAGTAATTTTTGACAGTTTCTGGTGTTGTGAGATTAAGGACTTGTATCATGTGTTATTACCTATAGAGTAATGAATTGTTTTTTGTAAAAAGTGCGGTTAACAACCCAAATGTTAAACATGGGGGCTATGAATAGTTGGCAGATAACAACTGCGATCGCTACATGAATAATTCCTCCATGCACTGATATTAATAGTCCAGTAGAAAATAGTATTGTATAGATTAAGTTCCAATAGAGAGTTAAGCGGGTTTTGCCCATTGCGTTAAGCAAAAGAAATGTAGCTCTACCAAATTGTAGGCTTAAAGCAGATAGACAAATTAGCATCAATACTGGAATAGCAGATGACCATTTCTGCCCAAAAATAATCGGAACATAGATGGGAGCTAAACAGGTTTGCAATAGAATTAAAGGTGTGATTACAAAGTAAGCTTTTTTCAAGCTACTAAAGTATCTTTCTTTGAGTTGGCTTAAATTACTCCGCACTTCACAAAGGTAAGGAAATAATGCTGAACCAAAGGTATTAATCACGCTCATGCTAATACCCAAGCCAGCATTAAAAGCAAAATAATAAATACCTAATGCTTCAATACTTAAAAAGCCACCAATAATGAGATAATCTATATTTCCTCTTAATTTACCTAGTAACTCAATCGCTAGTAAGTCTGCCCCAAAACTAATAACTTCTTTATATTTGTCTAATTTAAATAATTTAGGTGGTCGCCAAGAATGATTTCTCCAGGTGATGATAATCCAGACTGGAGTTGTCAACACCATAGACCAGACTATAGCCCATACACCCATACCCATGAGGGCAAAAACCACAATAATGATATTGCTTAATAATGATTGAATAACGTTACATAATGCTGTAATTTTTAGTCGATTTTCCCGTTCAATGATGGCAGAGTTAACCAAAAACAAAGGAAACATTAAATAGACTAAACCAACTGTACAGATTGGTAAAACCAACTGTTGGTTTTTATAAAACTGAGCAATCGGAAAAGCAGCAATGCACTGGAGTAAAAAAATCGCTATGCACAAAATCCAGTTCAACCAGTAAGATGTGTCACAGATAGTTTTCACATCCTGCTCATCAGCTTGAACAATCTTTGCGCCAATTCCGCCTCTGAAGGTGAAAACAGTGGCAAAATCAAACACTGTATAAACAACCGCCATTAATCCATAGTCTTGGGGGCTGAACATCCGCGCTAGAGTGATGGTTGTTCCCAGGCGGAAGATGCGATTGGCTAATTCTGCGGCTCCTAGCGCGCCAGCATTGCGAATAAATTTGTTTGATAGTGACTGTTTAAACTTACTGATGAGCATGATGTGGGTTCTGACCTAAGTAGGTCGGTGTAAATAATTATTGCTGGAATAAGGCAGGGGGCAGGGAGCAGGAAGAGAAGTCGCAAGGAGGGTTTCCCTCCGGGCGAACTTCGGGAGCAGGGGGAGAAAGCGTTTGAGCCTTATTTACATTTCTTTAGATAGTTTGGTTTTATTGCATAGACTTACTTAAAATAAAGTCTCGTAGTTGTTTGCCAACTATTTGCGGTGCAAAGTAACTCTCTACACGCTGTCGCGCACGTTTACCTAACTCCCGTCCCCAGGCTTCATTGTCGAGAACTTGCGCGAGTGCTTGCGCTAAGGCTGTCGCATTTTCTCGCGGTACGACTAGGCCGCCAGAAATGTCTCCACCTGCAAAAATGTCCGGTACACCAGGAGCGTCAGCCGCTACTACTGGGAGACTACAAGCCATTGCTTCCAAGGGTGCAACCGGAAAACCTTCTTGACGAGAGGGGAGGGTGTAAACATCAGCAGCCGAGAGATAGCGTTGCATGATAGCGCGATCGCTCACAAATTCATTCAGCCATAACACGCCTTTTAGCTGCATACTGGCAATACGCTGGTGCAATTGTTCGGCATCGCTACCTGTACCTACAATTAGTAGCCGCAGGTTAATATCTGGACGCTGATTGCAGATTTGCTGCCAAGCTTCTAGTAATATATCTAGCCCTTTGCGCTCTATCTCTACTCTGCCATGCCAAACGACTACCCTTGCATCCAGGGGAATATCTAGTGCGGTTCGTGCTTGCAGGCGATCGCTTCTTTGCCAAGTTGCTATGTCTACAGGGTTGAAAATTTGCCCGATTTTGCTAGCGCCAATCCCGTAAGCCGATTGGATGCGTTGAATCTCGGTTTGGGTAGCGACAATAACACCCGCACAGTTGCGAAAAGATAAGTGTCGCCAGGGAACTTCTAGCCAACTCTGAGTGCGATCGCCTCCTTGGAAGGTGGCGAACACGGGAATACCTGTCATTTTTCCCAGGAGTGTACAACTGTCGAAGCGCGCATACTCATATTCCTGACACAAAATTGCTTGACAGTTTTCGCGCTTTAGTTCCTCAGCTAATAACCCCAGTGGTGTACAGAGGTAGGTTCCCACACTCTTCGCCAAATCTTTCACTGGTGTCAGCAAAGAACGGCGAATGGGATTGCTATCTTGAATCTCCTTAAAAGATTGAGCTGTACTAGCGCCATAAACATTCAGAGACTTACGCCGCAAAGCACGGTAAGGACGATATGTTGGGGATGGGGGTAAAACGCAGATTTGGGTATTGGTGGGTATATGAGTAAAGCGTGATGGGCGCTCAACACGGGCGGAAATGCAAAATAATACCGTCCGCACACCAGCTTCCTTGAGAGCGTTGATATAGCCAAACATCCAGCTACCGACGAACTCCTGACAGAAAGTCTCGAAAGAAATATTAATGCTATCTAAGAAGTCATCAATCAAATCGTAACAGTGGAGTAAGGCGATCGTTGGTTGGGGAATTTGTAATTCTTTTGTATTTGTGTTCTGTAGCTCTGCAAGTTCGTAATTCAGAATATTTTTCATGCTTCTAACCTCGGAACATTCAGAGAAATACGTTGTTTTGTTAACTGCAAAACATAATTAGTCACCTGTGGGGGAAAAATCTTTTTCAAGAGAAACTTGATTAATAACTTTTGAGTTGTTTTCTCTAGTAAAATCTTTTGATTTAACCCAATTGCTGCCAACAAATGTTGTTGCGCTTGGCTAACTGCAAACTTGTCATCACGATGTTGAATATACAAACTTGAGCAATAGAGATGAAAGCTACTCATAGTATATTTTTTCAAAAATTGCAGTTCTGGTGGTGCTGCTTGATAAGCCTTTTCCATTGCTATGAGACAGGCTTCTTTCATCACCTCAACTTTAGATGACATTGCCCCAGGAGTCCGACGATAAAATATTTGGTATTCAGGGACTACAACAAAATCCCAATGAGTTGCTAGGCGCAGCCAATAATCCCAATCTTCACAAGATTTGAGCATCGGATCAAATTCGCCTACTGAATTAATTGCTTCCTTACGTATCAACGTATTTGAACCACTGTGAATAAAATCACTCACTAACAGATTTTGATACACATTTCCGGTAAAAGAGTATTGAGATGAAGGCAAATATGCTAAAGGTTCTCCTTGTTCATCTACATCCATAAAACAAGTCCAACTGTAGGCAACTCCAGCCTTTGGGTTCTGTTGCAAGGCTTTTAATTGCCTTTCCAGTTTATCAACAGTCCATAAATCATCTGCATCAAGAAAAGCGATAAATTCTCCAGTTGCATGAAGAATACCACGATTACGCGCTACTGGTAATCCCCCATTTTTATAGTTAAAAATTTTTAGTCGCTCATCTTTGATACTTTGAATAATCTCTGGAGTTCCATCCGTAGAACCATCATTAATAACAATGATTTCCCAATCAGTAAAAGTCTGGTTTTGTACAGACTCGATTGTTTTTTTAATAGTCAATTCTGCATTATAAGCAGGTATGATCACAGAAATTAATGCCATATTTTTTCATGAATAATAACTAGCTTCGGTCTTAATTACTCTCATTACTTTTGTAAAGCTAACTTGACCCGCCGCATAGTGTGAAATAAT
This sequence comes from Anabaena sp. CCY 9910, assembly GCF_963920875.1. NCBI lineage: Bacteria > Bacillati > Cyanobacteriota > Cyanophyceae > Nostocales > Nostocaceae > Anabaena > Anabaena sp. CCY 9910. The sequence goes on from NZ_CAWUDJ010000016.1 coordinate 25,797, forward strand.
GGCAACAACTTACTATAGCCATCAGCCCCCAAACATCCCATGAGATTAATAGCTATACTCAAGCGGATATATTCTTGGGAAAAGCGTAAACCGGGATAGTAAACCAAAGCTTGCTGACAAAACTCACGAGATTTTTGATAATCTTTCTGAAGACTTTGTAGTGGCTTCCAAGCTAGGCAAAGGTAAGTAAAACCATAACTTTTATTTTTTAAAACCTGTAAATCTGGTGATGCAGTTGCAAAAGCTTTTTCAATAACTATGGCAAAACTTTGTGCCATTGCTTCCCAATTTTTAGAAGCACTATTTGAGCGTTGTCTGTAGTGAACTAAGGCTTCTTTGACAACCTTAAAATCATAACTTGTGGCAATGCGTAGCCACATATCCCAATCTTCTACATAAGAGCCTAAATTGCGGTCAAATAAACCTATTTTTTCAAAACAGATTTGACGTACCATAGCCACGCTACCGCACTCAACAATATTATGTTCAGTCAACTGCGGCCATACATAACCTTCCACCTGATTTTTAAATATTTTTCCTGTTGATTTACCCTGCTCATTAATATAAGCAACCCAGGTATAAACTAACCCGACTGCTGGATTTTCATCCAAAACTTTTACTTGTTTTTCTAATTTAGTCGGCTCCCAAATATCATCAGCATCCAGAAATGCAATATACTCGCCTGAAGCATTCAGAATACCAGTATTTCTTGCTCCTGCTAATCCTTGATTTGCTTGAGAAATTAATTTGATTCTAGGATCTAAAATTTGAGAGACGAATTCTTCAGTTTTATCAGAACTACCATCATTAACAACTATCACTTCAAAATCGTCATAAGTTTGCCTGAAAACACTATCCAGTGTCTCTGGTAAATAAGGCATAGCATTGTAAGCAGGAATTACTACAGAAACTTTCGGCATATCTTAAAATTCTCCTGAATATAACAAGTAAACTTAGGTAATCTCCTCGCCCCTCCGCGCTTTCCTCCGCGACCCTCCGCGTTTAAAAACATAAACCCTCAAGCATTGGCAGTTTTTCTAGGTTGAAAAGTAAGAATTAATGGTTTTTCAATGAACGAATGAACTAAACAGCCAAACACAATAGATATTGCAGCAATTAAAAGACCAATACTATTTAAAACAAAAATATTTTCGGTCATACTGGGATAAATCTTTTGGATAAGTTTGCTAATATTATTAATCGCAAATCCATGTGCCAAGTAAATAGAGTAAGAAGCATCACCTAAATATACAAGTAAGGAAGGAACCTGAATATTTTTTGTGTTCTCTAGAGAAACACAACCTAGCACAAGCAACATAGAAGGAATACCAAAGGTAATGACTTGCGACAGATTGACAATTTGATAGTGATAATTAATTGCCGATAATGTGTAAAGAAAAGCGCCAACAGAAATTAAAACCATGCCCCATTTAATTTTGGATCTAGCAAATAAATATGCTGCCAAGCAACCCAAGGCAAATTCCAGATTATAATGACTGAAAATGAACTTAAGAAATAAGCTATCTGGTGGTAAATTCAGTAATCCCCAAAAATTACCGAATACACCTAATAGCCAAACACCAACTATAGGGAACGAAATTCTAGTTGGTAGGGCGATTAATAAAGCAAAAATTATATAGAATAAAATCTCATAGCTTAAAGTCCAACTTACCCCCAAGAAACTGCTCGAAAGAATTTCTTGCTGCTGGGGGAACAATGTAAATGCCTTGAGCGTTTCAAGAAAGCTTCTTTCTGTACTGCTGGGATTGTAAGAAAAGGTAAAAGAAGCTAACAGTTTTAGGCTAAGAAAAACCCAGTATATGGGGTAGATACGTAGAAATCTTTTGAATAGAAATTTAAATGTTTTACTTTTATTGGCAATGTCTTTTTTGTGAACATACAAAATAATAAATCCGCTCAAGACAAAGAAAAAGTCTACACCGGAACCACCGAAATTAAATATTTTGAACCAAAAATCTTGACCAAAATTTTGATTAAAAATCAAGTCTCCATGTGCAAGGACTACCAGCACTGCTGCTAACCCCCGCAACACTTGGATAGTATAAAGTTTTTTCTTAGGTTGAGAATTATCAGCCATGATGCTTCCTTATTCTTAATCTGTGTAATCTGGAATTTAAGAATGTTTATTTTGAATTTTGTTGGCGCAGCCTTTCCATAGGCTATTTTGAATTTTTAATTTTGAATTGTATTACGTTGTTGGCTCGGCGTTCCAATCCCAACCCGCCACCGCCAGCAAAGTAAACCAATAAAAGAACAACATGGTATGACTCCAAACATTTTCGGTAATCATCCCCACAGGAATGGTTAAAATAAGTGCTAGTAAAACCAAGCAAAGACTACTCTGTGTTTTATTAGAGAGCGATCGCCTCATTAACTGCACAATTCGCCCTATCTGTACGCCAAAAAAGGCTATAAAGCTGACTAAACCGACAATTCCGCCTTCTGTTAATGCCCGGACATAATCGTTATGGGCATATAACCCGTTACTGGCAATATGTGTAGTCACGCCCAACCCGTAACCGAACAGTGGGTACTGTTTCCAGGCTTCGAGTAATTCGTGCCATTGAGCAATTCGCCAGTTGAAGCTGTTATTGTCGCTATAAGATAAGAGAATTGCTCGCCATATATCTATATCTGGATTGAGCAATGGTGTTTGTGCTATTGATCCCAGCCGTTGTTGTCCAAACTCTGTACTACCAAACAGAAATATCACTAAGCCGAAGAAAAACGCCGCACCGATAAGTTTCAATAAACTTAATCTGGGAGCAATTAACACCAGCATAAATACAGCCAACATCATCAAGCTAAACAATGCTTTTGTGCTGACATAAAAGAAAGCCAATAAGCCCAGCAACAGCAACCAAGGCCAGCGTACTTTGGTAATAGTTAGCTTCCACGTAGTCAGACCAATAAACAATAACAAGAAGGTGGCAAAACTGTTGGGATGTCCAATAGAGCCTCTAATGCGAGAACCTTCCGCCAAAACCCCCCCAGACAACGGTGCAAACTGGGATGGCAAAATCCCAGGTACGAACATTTGTAAAAGAGCGATCGCCAGAGGTATGACTAAAGCCCAAAATAGAAGATTGATTACTGTTTGGGGGTGAGTTTTTTCCTTTAGCTGCATGACTAGTAAATACAGCATCAGCCAGGAGAACAAGCGAACCCATTCTCGCAAACTAGTAGCAAACACCGCGCCATCCAGTCCTAGTCCACCTATAGGTAACAGGACTAACCACATTGTTTGGAAAATTACCCAAGCAACGAAGAACCACAAAAACCAATCGGTGTGAACAGTACGCTTTTGAAACAACAGAACGACTACATATAGTAAGGTCAGGATATCGATAGCGATCGCAAAAGCCGAGGGTAAGGGCGGAGAAACAATACCATCTATGGCACTGCGAATAATCAAAGCGCTCAATACAGCTTGCTCTAGGTTTCTGAAAAAGAAACCCAGTACCACTAATGAAACTACTGCTAAACCAGGTAAAACCGGACTAGCACCGGCAGCAAACCCGGCAATTAAACCGATAGTTATCACTCCTAACCAGATGGCTAGAGCAGAAAAGTTAATTGAGCGCTGATAATTCCTCATCTTCAGTTCGACCTAGAATCGTTAGCGGAATTTCTGGTGCTACTACCCAGAGATGTTAAACGTCTCAAAGGTCTAGATAATATCGAGGGATATTCCTCTGATGGGTAACGGTAGTATTTTTCTGTACCACTTGTCATACCATTGACCACTACCCCCAAAACGGGAATGCGATTTTGGTTGAGTTCTGATACGGCTCGTTGTAAAACCTCCTTCAGGGTAAAACCGGGGCGTGTGGTGAGGATGACTCCATCACTCATCTGACTCAAGGTGGAAGCATCAGCGCAGGCGCTCAAGGGTGGGGTATCAATAATGACTAAATCGTAGCGTTGGGCTGCTTCTGCCACCAAAGACTTCATCTCGGCTGACTCTAGGATCTGGGAAGGTCTTCCTCGCAATTCGCCACAAGTCAACACCGAAAGATTTTCTATGGTTGTTGACTGCACCGCACTGAGTAAAGGTCTAGTCCCATCAATTACATCTGTAATTCCTGGTCTGGGAGGTAGATTAAATAAGGTATGTTGTGAGGGTTTACGCAAATCTGCATCAATAATTAATGTCCGTCGAGATAACATGGCAGAAACCGCAGCCAGATGGGAAACAATAACTGACTTACCTTCTCCAGCCAGGGGGCTGCTGACAACTATTACCTGCAAATTGTCCACATTGCGAAACTCTAGATTCTTCAGCAGCATCCGGTAAGGTTCCACCAAACCCAAGTCATCAAGAAATTGTTCGGCTGGTTCCAGACTCAGTTTGGTAGCAGGAAGACGGGGTAAAACTCCCAACAATGGTAATTGCAGTAACTCTTCTGCTTCTGTCGCATCGCGCAGAGTGTTGTCCATAAGTTCCAGTAGCAATACCAACCCTACTGCCAAGATGCTGCCAAAGAACCCAGCAATCACCAGTACTACTGTACGTTTGGGGGATGTGGGTAACTCTGGGGCTACAGCCGTTTCGATAATGCGGATGTTGCTAACTTTCTGCGCCTCCGCAATCTGCGCTTCTTCTAGCTTGCTTTGGAGAAACTTCAGTGATTCGGCGGCTTCTTCCCGTTGACGTGTCAAGACGGTTAACGGTTGCTGTTGAATAGGGATGAGTGCCAAACGACTTTGAATATTAGCTCTCATTTTCTGAATAGCATTCAGCTTATTTTCTACGGCTAAACGCGTAATATCGTTAGTGATTAAATCAGAAATAAGGGTTTGACTAATTTGGTCATTGGCTAAATTCTGAAAATTAGCTGTTTGTCCACTAGAAGATACCCTAGCCATTTGCTGTCCATACAAAGCCCGGATTTCATCCCTTTGCTGGACTAAATCTAAAACTGTGGGATGGGCTTCTTGATATTTGGTACGTGCTTCTATCAGCTTGGTTTCTATATCAGTTAACTTGGTGCGTAATACCTTGAGTTGTTCGTCTTGTCCTTCTCTAACAGAGGCGTAAGCGGTATTGATATTTTTCGCATCTGTCACTTGGCGTAAAGATGCGTCACGCGATCGCGTTTCTTGGAGTTGTACCGCCAAGATGCGTTCTTGATTTTCCAGTTCCGCTAAACTACCCACGAGACTCCTAGTCTGATCATCTGTAGCGACAACGCCGCTTTGCTGTCTGTATTTAGTTTCCGCGAGTTCTGCTTGTAGTAGCCTTTGACGCGCTATGGGTACTTTCTCAGCCAAAAATTCCCTTACCTTTGTAGCCTCAGAACTGATGGTTTTGATATTTTCCTCCACCATCGCCTGGGATACAGCATTGAGAATCTGCGCTGCTTGATTTGGATTGGGACTTTGATATCTCAAATCTAAAATGTTCGTCGCTGGGACTATGATCACTTTCAAATTTGAGCGAATATCCGAAGCTGTTAGTGGTTTTTGTGTGGAACTATCTTTTATCGGCGGATTGAGTTTAGAAATAGCTAGTTGCAAGACTGTTTGTGACTTCAGTAACTCTGCCTGATCTGCTAAGGGGTTACGTCCAATGGCTGTAGAGTTTATCTGCGTCAAGTCACGCCCCAATTCAGACACACTCGCCTTTTTATCATCTAACATCAATCGTGCTGATGTTTCATACAAACGTGGTGTCACCGCCAAGTAAGCAAATGATGCTCCGATGACAGCTGCAAACACAGTCACCGCCGGAAAGCCTCTGCGTCCCAAGACCCCCAATAAGGTTGAAATGCCTTTTCCCATTACATATACCTGTAATTCACAATACTCTACAAGAAGGCTTGCACCTGTGTGATGAAGCAGCCAGAAATGAGAATCTTCTGGATTCTGACTTCTGGATGTGTGCAATTATTCTTTACTGCCAACTCTGGCTAGACTAACTTCTCTAGAATTCGCTATCCCGACTGGTTGAGATGAACTTAACAGCGTTTTGTATAGTTTGAGATTTTCCGCAGTTATATGCTCCCAACTATAATTTACTTGAATATTTCTTTGGGCATTTTTAGCCATTGCTGCTATTTGTTGGGGATGATGAATTGCCCAATCCAAGGAACTCACTAAAGAGTCTGTATTACCAGCCATAAATAGGGTTCCCATGCCTCCATTAATCAATTGTTGGTGAGGCAGAATATCGCTGGCTACTACTGGAACACCTTCCTGCATAGCTTCCAGCATTGCTAAAGGTAATCCCTCTAAATCAGAGGGTAAAACAAACATTCCTGCACCGCGAACAATTTCCCATAAACGAGAGCCGCGCAGTTCACCTGCAAAAATAATATTGGGATTATTAGCGACCTTTTCTAATAATTGAGAGGTATAAGATTGAGTATCGCTAACACCTCCGGCTAATACTAGTTTCCATCCTGGTGCTTGTAATTTAGAGAAGGCTTCAATCAGCAAATCAGGACGCTTTTCGGGAACTATTCTGCCAACAAATATCATGTAACGCCCAGGCTCTAGACCCAGTTGTTTACCATAGGTAAAACTGGGGTCTGATTCACCGTAGCTTGCGGGAGCGTTGGGGATATAAACCGTGTCTCGTCCATAGGTTTCCGCAAAGTAGGTTTTAAGAGCATCAGAGACAACAACCATGCCGTGAGCAAAACGGACGGCTGCCTTTTCTCCACTTTGAATTAGCCGAGTCGAGAAGCTACCCCATTTGGCGCGTTGCCAATCTAAACCTTGACAAGTAACTACAATTTTCGCTGAGTTGGCAACTCTGGGTAGGAAAGTGAACAAAGAGGGGCCAAGAGCATGGAAATGTACAATATCATATCTCTCTGCGGTTGCAGCGATCGCTCCTAACGCAGAGGTGATGAATGCGTCTGCTCCTCTAGCAGCTATCCCAGGTAAGGAAATGACTCGCACACCTTGAAAATCATAATTTCCCAGCCAAGAAGTGTCTGTATATGAAGAACGGGCGAATAAATCCACACTATGACCTTGTGCAACTATCCGAGGATATACTTCTGCACAGTAATGCTCAATGCCACCCTGTTTAGGAGGAAGACCTTTTGCACCAATTACAGCAATTTTCATAGTCATGATGTTGAATTCTTTGATGAGGGAACACACTAAAATTAAAGACAGTTGGGAAAACTGTCTGTTTGTCAGCTAATGACCGAGAACTCTTTTAATTCCCAGCGATTTAACATATCGCCATAAACATCTCTCACGACAGTACGCGCAGCATAAGGTTGTGCTGTGCGGATACAAGCCTCAATGGGATAATCTTGTGGTTTTAATAGTATTCGTCGCAAGCCATCGGCTATAGAATCCGGTGTCCTTTGCTCACAGACAATACCACTATCACAATGAAGTAATTTGGGAGTTTCACCGCATTTAGTTGTTACCACTGGCGTTCCACTAGCCAAGGCTTCTAAGACAACTAAGGGTAAACCTTCATAAGCACTGCTGAGAACAAAAGCACTACTCAAGCGATGTAATCTAGCCAATTCTTTTTGTTTCAATGCTCCCAGCATTGTCACCTGACTGGATAAGCCTAACTGTTCAATTTCCTGACGTACTGGAGTTGCTAATTCTCCATCGCCTGCTATTAATAGGTGCGTGTGGGGTTGATTTAAAGCGGCGAAAGCACGTACTAACAACAAGGGATCTTTTTGGGGATGCAGTCTTCCAGCAAACAGAATAAAACGTGTTGCTGGGTCTAGTCCCATCTGCAATGCCAATTCGCGCCGATTCGCTTCCCTTTGTGGCTGACTCCCAGAATAGAAAACCTCGTTATCAAAGGAGTTTTTTACGAATGCCACACGGTCTTGTAATTGGGGATAACGCTGGCGGTAAAACTGTGCAGCATCAGTGTTACAAGACAATATCTGACTAAACTGGCGGATTAATATACTCTCAAGAGCAAAGTAAGCTGCTGGAAATCTGCGCCACAGTATGGCTTTGCGGTCGGCCACAGTTGCCATCTGTGTGTGAATATCATTGTGAATAAATATCGTTTTTTCTCCCTGCCAGTTCATGGCTGCCAAGCTTGGCTCAAGCCGATGAAAGTGCATAAAATCTGATGACAGGGAACGGCCTAATAATGCAGCCGTATATCTGACCGTAGTCGGGATTAAACCTCTAACGTTATCGTCTTCTAACTTGAGGATTGGTAAAAAGCTAACTTCTCTACCTGCAAATTCTGCATCTTGCCATTTACCAAGGGACTGACTAGAATCGCTAGCTGTTCCCACTAGCCGCACTTCAAAATCACTAGGAGCATACTTGATAAACGTGTTGATTAATGTCTGAATTCCTCCAATAGAAGTTTGCCAGGGATTGAACTGGTAAAAGATGGTTAGAACTGGTTTACGCATTACTCACACCCTAGGCGATATCATCACCCCGCAAGTTTGCAATCTAAGTCAATAGGGAAAACACTGCAAAATAGTTGTAAATTTTATAACTACTTTACATAAGAACACACAGGTATATGGTAGTATCTCTAGGTTGAAAAGTCACTGTATCATTCCACTCTTTATAAAAACTTTACATTGTGGAGAGTATATACACTTGTAAAACACTTACGCAACACATAGGATTACTATTTGATTTGTGAATTATATATAGGATGGGCAAAGACTACCTTATCAGGGTTTTGGTGGACATTGCTCACACTAAAAATACTTATGTTTGTTCAATAATCAAATCGAATTCCTAGAGAATTTAATTTCATTAATTTAAATCAACTTCATCATAACTTTATCAAGTTTGTGTATTTGTGCGGAAACAGGCTTATTGTCTTTTGTATTTGCCTGTACTTTGCTTTTTTCTAATTAAATGTGCTGACAGTATTAATAGATTCATTGGGGGATTGGGGAAGGTGGGGCCCCCTCTGGGGATAAGGGGTAATGGGGATTGGGGACGAAATTTACTCCCTGGCTCCCGTTCGCGTAGCGTCCCGGAGGGAAGTTCGCCCGGAGGGAAACCCTCCTTGCGACTTCTCTTCCTGCCTCCCCTACATATCTTTCAACCCTTGCAAACGCACAGCCACACTACCTGCGTGGGCTGGTAAACCCTCGGTTTCTGCAAGAGTTACGGCAGACTCACCTATTGCCTGCAATGCTGCTTGATTGCATTCTAAATAGGTGATGCGCTTGAGAAAATCGTAGACACTTAAGCCGGAAGCAAAGCGGGCAGAACGGGAAGTTGGTAATACGTGATTGGGGCCACCTAAATAATCGCCGATCGCCTCTGGAGTATAACGACCTAAAAATAAACTACCAGCACACTTAATTTGACTAGCTAGCAATTGGGGGTTATCTACACACAGTTCTACGTGTTCTGGAGCTAGTTGATTGAGCAAAGGGATACTTTCGGCTAAATCCCTGACAATAATTACTGCCCCGTGATTTTGCCAACTGCTACTGGCTACTTTGGTGGTGGGTAAAGTGGTCAAAATTTGCTCAACTGCCGCCATCACTTGTTGGGCAAAGGATTCAGAGTCAGTAATTAAAATTGATTGAGCGCTGGGATCGTGTTCAGCTTGAGATAATAAATCCCAGGCGATCCATTCTGGATTGTTTTGGCGATCGGCGACAACTAAAATTTCTGAAGGCCCGGCAATGCTGTCAATCCCCACAGTCCCAAATACTTGGCGTTTGGCTTCAGCAACGTAGGCATTACCAGGCCCCACAATTTTATCTACGGGGGTGATAGTTTCTGTACCGTAAGCTAACGCCCCGACAGCTTGCGCCCCACCTATACTATATATTTCTGTCACGCCGGCAACTTGGGCAGCAGCCAGGACGGCGGGATTGATTTCCCCATGAGGCATAGGAACAGTCATAACTATGCGTTCTACACCTGCAATTTTGGCGGGTAGGGCATTCATCAAGACCGAACTGGGATAACTGGCGCGTCCTCCAGGGACATAAATTCCCACTTGCGATAAAGCTACCCAATTTAAGCCTAGTTTTACGCCTACGGTGTCGGTGTAACCAATATCTTGGGGTAATTGTTTTTGATGAAAAGAACTAATACGTTCAGCCGCTAGTTCTATGGCTGCTTTTACCTCAGATGAACATTTCGCTGCTTGTTCGGCGATGAAAGCCGCACTCAAATGATGAGAATGGGGGCTATAGTGATCAAAACGACTGGTATATTCCTGAACTGCTGCATCACCATGCGCTTTCACATGGGCGAGTATATCGCGTACTGTACCACTAACATCAACCGTTGCTTCTCGGCGATCGCTCACCAAGCTTTGGAATCTGGTAGAAAATTCTTGGTTGGTTGTTTTCAAGACTAGCATGGACAGTATCTCTGGGCTAATGCCGGTTTGCAGTAAGGACAATATTTAGTGTAGAGCGATATTAACCCTGAGTGGAAGTCAAATGCTGACTCCATCTGATAATTTTCATCTTGACTGTTGGCTGGTCACAGATACCCAGTTTGTATGCAATACACTTTGACCTCTCTCCAAACCTCTCTCCTGCGAGGAGAGAGGCTTTGAGTCTTACTCCCCTTCCCTTGTAGGGAAGGGGATGGGGGTTAGGTCTGTATTTGACTCAATTGCAAACCTCTATATACCGTGACTTTTGCCAATCACCCAATGACGACGGAAAAACCGAGATAAGGAAGACTCATCTAATGACAAATAAATCGGCCGACCGTGGGGACAAGTGCGGGGGTTGCGAGTACGTTGCCAATCGTCTAGTAATTTCTGCATTTCTGGTAGACTCATGGGAGTACCGTTGCGAATAGCACTGCGACAGGCGACGGCTACTTGGGCTGTTTGTAAGTCACCTCCCCAACTGAGTTCTAAAATGGCTTCGGCGCAGTCTTCACGTTGTTGTAACATTGCTGGTAAGTTACGCAGTGCCCAAAGTTGTTCACCAAAGATGTCAATATCTAAACCGATGCGTTGCAATTGAGCAACTTGGGCTGGGGATAGTTGATAAAGAATAATTGGTGGTTCAACGGGAATAAGTCGCCAGTTATCACACAATTGTTCGTATAAAACTCGCTCATGGGCAATGTGCTGTTCTACTAGCCACATTCCCCCAGAATGTTCTGCGACTATATAAGTATTACTGACTTGGGCTACTGCTTTTAAGTAGTGCTGAGTGTTGTCTGCTGGATTGGCGTTTTGAGGATTAAAGTTATAGTTCCCTTTTTCCTCGGCGGCTTTGAGTAGTTGACTCACTCGCGTTGTCTGGACAGATTCTTTTATATTGGCAGCGCTAATCCGTAGTGCTTGGTTAATGGCTTGAGTCACTTGTTCTTGCCAATAACTCAAATCGTGGAGGTAAATTTCTGTTTTGGCTGGATTGCGGTTCCAGTTGATTTGGTCAGGGGAAATCAGAAGATGGAGAAAACAAAGGGGGTAGCGATCGCGTGGTAATGTTTTGTGGAATGCTGCCAAAATTGTTTGTTCTAATTCTGGCGACTTAATCATCCGTCCGTTAATTGCTACCCGCACCCAATCTGGACGATGGCGGTGACAACGGTCTGGTAATCCTACAACTAAAGAAAGTGTTGTGGCGTTTGGCTCGTTGTTGGTGCTGAGTTGCGGGTTTTCTGGGTTGGGTATCTCTAGCTTAATTTCTTGTAAATCACCAGGGCGTAGTTGGGGAAGAAGTTGGGGTATGAGTTGTCCGGCTGTGGCGGCGGGGGAGATGGTGAACCAAATCCGGTCATTTTGCCAAACTTGCCAGGTGGTTTGGGGATGACAAAGGGCGATTTGTTGAATTGTGGCTTGCACAGCTTTCATTTGCTGTGCTGTTGTGGGTAAGCCTTGACGACGAGCCGCACAACTGGCGAATAAATTCGAGACTGTGACTACTGTACCAGGAGCGATCGCTGTAGCTTCAACTTGAGTTGCTTCCCCGTGATCACCATAAACTACTCGCCAGCCCACATTTTCCGGGGCGCGACTAATAATTTCTACATCTGCTAGTGTCGTTAAACTATGTAGCGCTTCACCCCGAAATCCCAAACTATGAATTTTCCACAAATCTGCACTAGAACGAATTTTACTGGTGCTATGGGCTGAGGCGGCTTGTTGCAAATCATCCAAGCTCATACCGCAACCATTATCTGCCACCCGAACACGCCATTGCTGCGGCCATAAGTAAACTACAATTCTCTTTGCACCTGCATCCAAGGAATTTTCTACCAATTCCCGCACTACAGCAGCAAATGAGTCGATGACCTCCCCTGCTGTGATGAGGTACACGACTTCTTGAGGTAAAGCTTGAATAGTAGATGCCATAAACTATAGTTTATAACTTTTGGTACAGCAGTCAACAAGAGGCAGGGGGCAGGGGGCAGGGGGCAGGGGGAAACTTTCTCGTCATCTCCCAGCAAAGCTGCCCCTTTTCCTCTTCTTGACCAGTTTTTGCTAAATTTTGCAGATTAATTAAAATTAAAGTATTCAATCATACTAAGTAAATTAACAATGTGGGAATAAGTATTGACACCAGATGTATAATTAGCCAGTTTATTCCTGTATAACAAGATAAATTTAAAACTTATTCGTTTTCTGTTCCCTGTACCTGAATAGGAGCATTATGTGGCAAAAAAATAAACAAGATAGTGGCATAGTGAATCTGGCATTATTGTTTGCCTTAACAACCACTCCCATCGCAGCAAATCTGTTGTTGTCAGCCCCGATGCTGGCACAGTCGGAGACAGACACACCCACCTTCGCGCTACCGCAAACTGTGGAAAGCGGAACGACGGTGCGGATTGATGGCTCAAGTACCTTGATAGCGGTGAATCAAAGCTTGAAACAGGGTTTTGAGCAACAGTTCACTGGTACAAGAGTAGATGTAGCTACTAATGGTACAGAAGCTGCACTCAAATCTGTATTAGCTGGCAATATTGATGTGGCGGCTATTGGTCGTGGTTTGACCCCGGAAGAAAAAGCCCAAGGTCTGGAACAGGTCAGGTTACATCGGGAAAAGATAGCCATTATTGTTGGGGAAGAAAATCCCTTTAAGGGCAGCTTGACCGATCGCCAATTTGCCAGAATTTTTCGCGGACGCAGCATTACTAATTGGTCACAACTGGGAGCGCCATCAGCCAAGATTCGGGTGATTGATCGCCCTAGTACCAGCGATACCCGCGAAGCATTAAATAACTATCCAGTTTTCAAGGCTGCTAAATTTGCTACAGGCTCGACGGCAACTCAGGTAACAGAAGACAACACCGCCGAAATTATTAAACAGCTAGGTAAGGACGGGATCAGCTACGCCAGAGCCAATCAAATCTCTAAATTGCCTGGTGTGCGGGTACTTAAATTACACGATACCCCACCAGATGACCCTAAATATCCTTTTTCTCAGCCTCTAGTTTACGTTTATAAAAAGAATCCTAGTCCAGCGATCGCCTCTTTTCTCGGTTTTGCTTTAGCGTCACCAGGACAAAAGGCAATAGAAACGGCAAGAGTAGCTGAAGCAGAAGCGATCGCCAAAGATGCAGCCCAACAAGCATCCTTCACAACCGCCAATTCTCTGGCTCCAGCAGCCAGCGCTTCCCCCACAGCAGAAACCACGCCAGCAATCAATTCCTCTCCCATTCTGGAAAGCCCACCCACAGCTAACACTTTTCCTGATACTGCCAGTACCAGCACTAATGTGAATCAGCCTGCGATCGTAGCTCCCCCAGAAACACCTAGATTGGATCGCTCCTTGTTATGGTGGTTATTGTTGCCAGTAGGGGCTATAGCTGGACTATTATTGTGGTTTGTCAAACGTTCATCTGCGACTAAAGTATTAGAAAGCACGACAGAACCCATCACTGGTGATACGGAAACACCTGCCACTGAACCATTAGGAGAAAGCCACAATGGGCTACATCCCAACCTAAGTGATGGCAATACTGTAACCGCAGTCCCAGGAACAAATGCAGTAGCATCCCCCACCACAACTACTACGGCTGTAGCTGATCAAGAGCCGAAAAACACCAATTACACAAGTAATTATCAAGTAAAAATCCCGCCTGAGTTGGAGCAATCACCTTGGGATATGGAAGCACCCGCATCTGTGGTTAACACTTCCTATCCCCAAATGATCGAAGTCGGCAAAGCGCCCACTCATGCAGAAACCCAAACAACAGATATCGCCCCAGAAATCCCCGAAATCTCATCAAATGGGGATAATCGTCACCCAATCACAGAGGAACAACCCCAGCCACCAGAGAATTTAGCAGATCAGACTCATAGGGAGCCAGAAGATCACCAAGAACCCGAATTAGTAAGCCATCCAGTAAATGAAGATACATCGGAGATAGTAGATTCACTGCCAGAATTACCAGACTTTGAAGCGATTTTTGCCGATGAACCAGAAGAAAATAGCGAAGTCGCTAACAACTGGATAGCCCCAATTACAGAACAGACAAATATCTCATCTGTTGATGGACAAGTTGAGAACACCACAACAGCGATCGCCTCGGCTGAATTACCAGAACCAGAGACAACAAAAGAAGTAACAACCACACTGCCAAAGTTTGCCGATATTCCCGAAGATGCCCTCAATTTGGTAGCCGATGCAGCCGAAATTCATGAAGGTGGCACACTGGAAGATCCAGATTATCTCACTCCATCCAGTTTAGGGGCTTTAGCCGGTGGTGCAGTCTTAGCAGGTGTAGGGGTACAAACCTGGGTTGGTAAACATGATGTAGAGGAAAGTGACACATCCACAGTGCCAGCATCACCCAATACTCCTGAAGTAGCTACAACTGACGAGTTAGAGGATGGGGAAGAAGACAGTAATATTGTCCTTAGACCCCGTAACCCTGAATGGGCTTATGTTTCCTGGTATATTTCACCGAGTGATCAGCAAAAGTTCCAAGCTCAAAGTTCCTCAGAATTGGCATTGCGACTTTATGACATTACTGGTGTTGATCTGAGTTACCAAAATCCCCAGCAGGCGCAGCAGTATGAGTGTGAACCAGGAACAAGCGATCGCTATGTACCCATTCCGGCGAGCGATCGCGATTATATAATTGAAATTGGCTATCTAAGCGGCGGTGAACACTGGACTACTATTGCCCGTTCTCCTAGCGTCCGCATCTTTGATCGTCTACATATAGACTCTCTGTCCCCAAATTTACCAGCAATAGACGAAGCCAGTAGTGTTGTCTTCCAGCACCGCACTTCCAAATGGGCTTATGTAAGTTGGGACATTTCCGCCACTCATCAGCAATTACTCAAAGATGCAGGGATTTCCCAGCTAGCACTACGGCTTTATGATGCCACCAATATTGACCTGAGTTACCAGCGCCCCCAATTGGTGCAGCAATATGAATTTGATGAAATCACCCGCGATCGCTATGTGTCAATTCCCCAGAGCGATCGTGACTACATGACAGAAGTGGGTTACTCTACCCCAGAGGGTGAATGGGTAACTATCACTAGTTCCGATACTGTTCGTGTCTTTAGTAGTCCCCAAGGAGATTTTTGGTTCTTAGCAGATACTGAGTTAATTATCCACGGAGCCACAGATCCAGGTGCAACAGTCAATATTGGCGGCAAACCAATCACCCTCAAATCTGACGGCACTTTTCACCTGCGTGTCCCCTTCTCTGAAGACTTGCTCGATTATTTGATCACTGTCACTAGTGGAGAACAAAGAAAAACCATCCGTAAGAAGTTTGTTCAAGAAACTTCGGAAAGCTAAAACAGCGATGCAGTTATCTGGGTTTGGTAATTGGTAATTGGAATTTCTGCTCAATTACCTATTACCTATTATGAGGGAACACCAAAAAATAAATTGTCCGAAATCGATGGTTTGGTAGGGTGCGTCAGTGTGAATAATTTCTGAGTATAGTTAGGTTATGTTGCACTGACGCACCCTACTGGATATTTTTTTATTTATAGGATTACTATTTGATTTATGAATTATATGTAGGGTGGGCAATGCCCACCAAAACCCGGATATGGTGGGCAATGCCCACCCTACAGATACTTACCGTTGTTCAATAATCAAATATGATTCCTATAGAAGTATAGCTGTTGCTAGTAGTGTTAGGACATCAATAGATGATATAACCTAGACACAACAAGACTTTTCACCCAGTACCCAGTCCCCAGCTATACCTAACATTCTGGTAAATTTTTCTCAGCATATTTGCAATCAAAATGAATTAGAGCATCCCTTGTAGAGGTAAATGTTGTGGTTGTGCGGTAGGGGCTACTGTCATAACTTGCATCCCGTAACCAGATTTTTAGATAGTAACTTTTGTTATCATCACTAGACCATAATTCGTAACGATACTTACCTCCTGTTCCCTGACTGCTGAGGTAGTCAGCTAGTGCTAGATTTGATGTCCCTAAAACACTAAATACTGTCAGGAAGGGAATTATAGCTAATTTGAGTATTTGGTTCAGTTTCATAAATGCACACAAAAATTACTCCCTCTACCTTCACTCGTTTATGTATATTTTTAGTTCAGTAATAACTTTGAACATTGTGTGAAAATATCGTAATCTACCAGCAAAAAATTAGCTGTTACTAACTCGAAGCGCTAGTATAAAACCGCAAAGCAAAGCTCCAAAACTTGCTGGAAGCCCAAAAAAGCACCGCAGCCAAGACTAATGCACCTATTAACCAAGGAACTTGCACTCTACCTAATATGACTTCGGCTGGCACTGTGGTTAAAAATGTTACTGGAACGATAAAAGTGAAGAAAAAGCGATAAGCCGCAGGGTAAGCCACCATTGGATATCTACCCGCCTCTAATAACCCCCGTAACACCTCAGTAGCGTTATATATTTTTACAAACCAAATGCTAGTTGCACCTAGTATAAACCAAAGACTGTAAAGAATTATCAAGCCACAAAACAAGGGGATAATGCTTGGTAGATAGTTAGTAATTCCCAAGCCAAGGCGTTTACCTGCATAACCAATAATCACTCCACCAAAAATTAAATCTGGTACTCCCCAAGGGGATATGGTGTGGGTGGAAAGCCAAAACTGACTACGTATGGGTTTGAGCAGAACAAAATCTAAAGTCCCTTCTTGGACATGGCGAACAATACGGTTGAGATTGGGAGCAAGAAAGGTAGCAGAAAAGCCTTGCAGTAAAGTAAAAATTCCCAACACTACTAAAGCTGCTTCCCATGACCAGCCACTAAAAGTATAGCCATTCCGGTAAAACAAGAATAGTCCAAACAGGCTGCCTGCTAAATTTCCTATACTACTGAGGGTAGCTATAAAGAAGTTTATACGATATTCTATCTCAGCAGCGATCGCTGCACTCCAAAACAGTTTTAGTACTTTCAAGTATCTTTGCATTTTGCACCCGTAACCCAATTTCACTACCTGAATCTGGAGCTATCTACCATGTTAAAAAAATACCTTCCTTTGGTCGCGCGTTCGTTTCTGGCTGTGATTTTTATTTACACTGGTGTGAACAAAGTCTTTAACTTTGCCCAGACTAGTGAATTTATGGCTAAAGCCGGACTACCTATCGTAGGAGTACTACTAGTTTTTACTATTGCATTTCAGATATTAGGCGGGTTGTCTATTATTCTTGGCTATAAAGCAGAAATTGGCGCAATTTTACTCATCATTTTCCTCATTCCTGCTACCATCGTGTTTCATAATCCCTTCGCAGATCCCAGTCAATTCAATAATTTTTTCAAGAACTTGTCTATTATTGGTGGACTATTACTCATCCTCGCCTATGGTTCTGGCACTCTTAGTTTAGAAGCAAGCGATCGCTCTTCTTATGCCTCACAGCCAGAGGAATAAAAGATGAGGGAGGCAGGGGAAGCAGGGGAGGAATCAATTCAAAATGAATAATCGCTCCCCACTCCCAGGAAAAATTTAAGCCACACAACAAATAGGGGTAGGCTTGAAACCCACCCCTTTTGTTTCTGATATAGTCCGTCCCACAGCTAAAGCTACAGGCTTTAAACTATCAACCAAACTCACCATATCTTCTAGGGATAAAGCCTGACGTGCATCAGAAACAGATTTTTCTGGTTCTGGATGACACTCAATAATTAAACCATCTGCACCACAAGCCACAGCCGCCTTAGCTAAAGGTGCAACTAGTTCCCGTTTACCCACAGCATGGGAAGGATCGACAATTACAGGTAAATGAGTAATTTGCTTGAGTGCTACTACTGCTGCTAAATCTAAAACATTGCGGGTGTAATTATCGAAGCTACGGATACCTCGTTCACACAGCACCACATCCGGATTACCATGACTGACGACGTATTCAGCCGCCATCACAAATTCTTCTATTGTCGCGGCTAAACCACGCTTGAGAAGTATTGGTTTACCTGCTTGTCCTAAGGCTTTGAGCAAATCGAAGTTCTGCATATTGCGGCTACCCACCTGCAACATATCAACATGGGTGGCGATCGCCTCAATTTGAGCAATTGACATCACTTCAGTCACAACAGGCATATTGTAATGCGATCGCACCTGAGCTAAAACATCTAATCCAGCCTCTCCCATACCCTGGAAAGTGTAGGGTGATGTACGTGGTTTGTAAACACCACCCCGCAGCGCCTGCACAGATGAGCCTTCTAAGCGTTGGGCGACAGTCTCCATCTGCTGTAAGCTTTCCACTGTACAAGGGCCACCGATAATGACTAATTCCTTCCCACCGAAAGCAACTGTTTCTGAGATTTGAACAATTGTCTGGTGATTAGGGTGAGACTGGGAAACGAGTTTAGCGTTAATCATGGTTGGATTCTCCTAAAGGGTTGGGGATTGGGGATTGGGGATCTAAATTTTGTTGGCGCAAGCCTTGCCGTAGGCTATTTTGAATTTTGAATTTTGTAGCTTGCTTCCCGTAGGGTATTTTGAATTTTGAACTGATGACTCCCTGAACTGTTGCAAACAAAAAAGCCCAGAACCTTTGGGTTCCGGGCGCGTATGATTTATCGGCATGACGCTATTTACCCGGAACTTGGTCTGGGCCAAAAGTAAAAGCTATAAAACCAGCTAATAAAATAGGTCATCACGATGAAATTTTACTCCTGAAAAAACAAAAACCGCAGAGTTTGCTCTGCGGTTCACTGGGCGGTTTCCATCGGGAAACTTAATTCACACCCTGTGAACCGCCTTACGCCAAAAATAAAAATAATTACTGCTGCTGATTGTATACACGATAGTAAGCGAGAATTATATGTATTACGTTATCTTAGCACAAAGATAACAGAAGAATTTGGTAGCGTCAAGACCAGCAAAACTTCTTGAAAAACGATAAACTCAGTACAAATCTGAGACGAAAAACCTTTGACTGGTAGATATATAGCAGGATGCTTATTATTAATAGACTGCTCTCAATTGTGATCAATCTTATTGTTTAGGTAATGAGTAATCGATGAGTATAACTATCAGTAAATCAAACTATAACATGAGCCTATAGAGGTATTTTTACACAAAATTATCGGATTTACGTATTAAATGCAGTACACCCTATTACAGTATGGCGTAAATAAAATTTCTCACCCACAAGGGGATGAGGAATTTGGTAATAGGTCATGGGTCATGGGTAATTGGACTATTACCTATTACCTATTAACTATTACCCAAGCGGCGGTGCGGCTATCCCTCTCCTCCCACAAAGGGATGGAGTTTTCCGCCGCTTTTATAAAAACCCATTTTTCATCAAGTAAATACTTACGCTGTATTCATTTTAAATTTTGTTATCCCAGTCTTTCCTATTCTCAATCCCCAACGAGAACGCTAACGCCAAAATGAAGGAAACTCCGAATACCCCGTTGGCTCACTAGTCCCTAATTCCTATTTTCAAGACAGTTTTATTATGTCCAGGTCTAAACTCTTTACCAAACCTTTCGATACTCATGATGTTTATCCCTGTCCGGTTTGTCGAGTAGGGAAAATTTCTCACATACCATTGATGGAGGCGATGGGTTGTGATTTCTGCCACGAGATTTTTACTGTAAATATAGAACAGCAGCAAATTAAGATGCCTTCTCGTCAACCTCCTCTAGTTTGGCGCTGGAATGGCTTTAATTGGGCGGAAGCTCAGTTAGAAGGTGTAGAATTAGGTTGGGGTTATGGGTTAGCCGCCACCATCTTTGTCTTACTGCCTACAACTTTAATTGGCATTGTCGCTTATTATTTCCCACCGACAGTCCATGATCCTCTCACTTGGCTGCCTTATATTTGGACAATATTAACTTTCTTGTCGCATTTATCAATTATTATTTGGATTTTTATAGAAGTTTATCAAATTCCCGTAGCCGCATATTTTCGAGCTATCACTAGGTGGAGAAATAGGCAAGCCGAAAGATAATTGCTGAAGTCTTCAGAATCTAGAATAGAGCAACAAGTAAATTTGGATTTCCATACTCATTGCTGATTTCTGAATTCCTATCTCTGGCCTAGCAGGGAAAAAAGTTATTGATAGACTGAGTTTGCTGCGATAGGCTTATATAATGTCTGAGTACTAATGTTTTACCGTAGCATCTAAACTATGTAGGACTTACCCATGAAAACCAAAGATCAAGGGTTTGGACAAGGGTGTAGGGGTATAAGGGTATAAATGCTTGAAACCCTTACACCACCGTACTCTTGAACCCTTACACCCGGTCTCAACAGATAACCTGTTTGCGTAAGTCCTACTATGTAAAAGTGACTACGGAACTGCCCAGTCCCTATTGGTAAATATGGAGGGCTATATCTCTCATAATTAAGTTGATTCGCCACTAAAACATCTTATGAGCGAGCTGGAGCGGTATTATAGGGTATTGGAATTGGAAGTAGGGGCTACCCTTGAGGAAGTTAACCAAGCTTATAAAGATTTGGTGTTTGTGTGGCATCCCGATCGCCTACCCAAAGATAATGTCCGCCTACAACAAAAAGCACAAGACAAACTCAAAGCCATTAACGAGGCTCGTGAAAAATTACGCTCGTTAAATGGCAATGGTAAGGCTCATCATGTTTATCACCATCGCCCACCGGAACCCCCAAAATCCTACCAAGAAACCCATCAGCCACAAAAACAAAACTCAGACTTGAGTGGCAAAGATTTTAGTCGGGCAAATTTGAGTAACAAAGATTTATCTGGCAGAAACCTCAGCTATGCGAACCTGAGCGGCGCTAATCTCAGTGACACTTTTATGCACAAAGTGATTCTCAGAGGCGCGGATTTGTCAGAGGCCAACTTGTTTAGAGCTAATTTACTCTTAGCTGACTTAAGAGAAGCGAATTTGCGTTCTGCTAATTTAATTGGTGCTGATCTGAGTGGCGCTGATTTGCGAGGTGCGGATCTGACAGGCGCGCGGATTCGTTCAGGCGATCGCCTGCTGGTAAAGTTGATAGGCGCAAACTTAAGTGGTGCGATTATGCCTGATGGACTTGTTCATCGTTAATGAGCTGTGCTGAGTTGGGAATTCTTGCTTTAAGCTAAATTTCCCATTGATCAATCAGTTATGTAGTTAAAATCTATTTCAATTCCTAACGGGGATTGATACGAAAGACTCCATCCCCCTGTGGGTGGAGTTTTCGGTAATAGGTAATTGGTGATAGGGACAACATTTACCAATCACCCGTTACCTATGACCAAATATTGTGGCTAAATTGTGGCTTACCCAATACTCAGACAATTATTTATGAACGAAAACACAGTAAAAGTAGTTAAAAATAAGTCATTTCCACCAGGAGATTATGTTTCGTCTGGGTTTTCTACTATTCAACCAGATTCATGTTTTCCTAATATGATTTTGGGCAACAGATATGATTCTTTGTGGTTTTATCTCCGGCGCAATATTGCCCATAACTTTTATGTTGATCAGCGCCGTCAAGAGGTGGGATTTGTTAGCAGAGATGAGGCTCACATTTTATACAATACAGCCTTAAAATTTCAGGGGAAAAAAGCTTTAGAAATAGGTTGTTGGATGGGGTGGTCAGCTTGTCATTTAGCTCTAGGAGGAGTAGAGCTTGATGTCATTGATCCTATGCTCTCTGAACAATTGTTTAATGAAAGCGTGACAGAATCACTGAAGTTAGCAGGGGTGAAGGAATCAGTAAATCTCATACCAGGATACAGCCCCCAAAAAGTAGAAGAGATAGCAAATCAATTTCAACGTAAATGGTCGTTGATTTTTATAGATGGTCATCACGAAGCACCAGCCCCACTTAATGATGCAATTATTTGTGAACAACTTGCAGAACCGGATGCTTTAATTTTATTTCACGATTTGGCTTCTCCTGATGTAGGGCAAGGGTTAGATTATTTGAAAGAAAAAGGTTGGAACACAATGGTGTATCAAACCATGCAAATTATGGGAGTTGCATGGCGAGGTAATGTTGAACCTGTAATACATCAACCAGATGCTAATATTGACTGGCAATTACCGCCGCATTTACAAGATTATGTTGTTAGCGGTGTCAGTCAAACTGTAGGACAAGATAAGTTGGGAGAAATTCTCAAAACACTCCAACCCTATACATTATTAAGTAAAGCCCAGTTATTCTCGCTTTACAGCCACGCAAAACAAGCATATGCTTATCTTTTTTGGCTACCGCAGATGTTAGTCAGGCGATCGCTAAAATGAAAATAAAAAACGACTAGGTTGAGCGTACAGTAGCTCTAT
Source organism: Anabaena sp. CCY 9910 (assembly GCF_963920875.1). Classification (NCBI taxonomy): domain Bacteria; kingdom Bacillati; phylum Cyanobacteriota; class Cyanophyceae; order Nostocales; family Nostocaceae; genus Anabaena; species Anabaena sp. CCY 9910. The sequence continues at coordinate 48,400 of NZ_CAWUDJ010000016.1, forward strand.
CTACTATAAATAAAGCCATCTGTAGGGACACAGAGGACGAGGAATAGGCTTGAGAGGCTTTTAGTATCAAAATTTTATTACTAAAATATATCCTCATGTATCCAAATATTGCCATACCACTACAGATGGCTGTCTCTGTAGCTAGCTTTTATATATTTTGATGATTGGTGTTATCTTTGGGCGATAGGGATTGCTAAGGTTTAATTTATAGAAAGCTCGGAATATATTTTCGTCTTTGTTACCTTTTACAGTAACAATATAAGTTGCAGCCTGGTCAGAAAGTTTTTCCACTTTTTCAATCTGTTTATTTTGAATCATTTGGGTTTCGGTTATTTTCTTGGTTTTTTGAGAGTTAGTATTAAACAAACAAAAAATACCTGTAGAATTGGGAAGTTTTAGCACTTGTAAAAAATATTTTTGTTTATTAGCATTGAAACCCGATGTGAAGTATATAGTTGCGCGGCTTTGTAGAGGAATTTTTTGAATATTTTGTGGCGTTCTCCGATGATAGCGACAATTTCTATCAATTATTGCTTCACCCGCAATCACAGGGGTTGTAAATATTGGTATATAACTGGAAAACAATCCTATAATTGTTAAATTCAATACAATATTGCTTGACAATTTCAACATGAATATAACTCCTCAAATTATCTATGATGATGGAGTCAATTGATCAGAAGTTCCTCAGCTTATTAAGTAACTAGATAATAACCACTTATATATTATTTGCGAGTATAAAAAGATATTTAAAACATTAGCTAATATTTAATTAATAAAATCAGCAGTAGTTTATTATATTTATGATTACTCGCTTTCTAAGCTGATGCGTACCTAAATTGCATAACTAGCATAGTCGAAGGATCAACCGCCCTCACGATGGATTATGCAGCTTCAAAGCAGAATAGCTTATTAAATCTTTACCTGTATAAGTATGCCAGAAAATCAATCAATACACGAAACAACGAAAGAACAATTTGTATTACAACAATCTCCATTTCCTACTGATTTAGATTCACATATATACGATGTTATTGTTGTGGGTGCTGGGCCTATTGGCTTGGCCACAGCTATCGGTTTATATAAGCGGGGTATCGAAAACATTCTTGTATTAGATCAAACCCGTGCTTTTCGTCAAGTTGGTCAAGGTTTGGATCTTCTTCCCAATGGATTAAAAGCTCTCAGATGTTTGGATAATCGTGCTTATGAAGCAGTGAAAACAGCCAGTATTACTTTTGCGAAGTCTCAGCCTAAATCTCAACATAAAACAGCACCTGATACTGCACAAAAGTGGCATTGCAGAAATTTACAAGGACAGATAGTTTACTCAATTCCTCTGGATTTTGATCAATGGGTTCAAGATTACGGTGAAGGTAGATTAACAATATCTTGGTACGATTTGCAGACAGCTTTAAGAAACTTACTACCCCAAAATAAAGTTAGAGCTAATCACCGTTGCATCAATATTGTAGATGAGCCAGAGAGTGAATATGTGCAGTTGGATTGTTTATCTGATACGACACTAGAAGCCAATCCCTATGCTCATTGGAATGACACAAGTTTGGAAAATTCGGAGAATAATGTTCAACAATCGGTGGCAAAATCTTTCCGAGCTAAACTAATAGTAGCCGCAGATGGAATTAACTCGACAATCCGTAAAGTTCTTTATCAAGATAGTCCTAATCAAGATTTCTCCAAACCTGAATATTCTGGGTTTGCTGCTATATTTTGTCAAGGTCTTGATGATATCCCCAAGGAATTAGAAATAGAACTAGAAAATAAGTTTTTACAAGGCTCAACAATTGTGACCATCTTTGATGGTGAAGTATCTAAAAATGCGGCAGATGATACACCAGATATCAGAATATTGTTATTCCGCAGAGCTAATCAGTTTGGATATGTCGTACATTTGCCTGTAGCTTTGGAGTCTTTGCAAGATCCACCTAATAATTCTTTACAAGAATTAGTTATTCAGGTATTTAAACAAGCGGGATTTCCCGATTCCCTACGGCAATTAGTTCTTTTATCTCCACCAGATAATATAAAACAGCGTCCATATTATGTGCATCGCATCACTAATTTAGATTCAGATAATAGTATAAATATCTCTTCTCAAGTTCAACCCAAATGGAGTGCTGGGCGAGTTGTATTAGTTGGTGATGCAGCACATGGAATGCCCCCATTTATGGCTCAAGGTGCTAATCAAGGATTGGAAGATGCGTTAATAGTAACCACACTAATTGCTAAAATTGCCCAAGGTAATTATTGGCATAATCAACAAGCTATAGATACCGCATTTGAGAAATATGAATCGCTTCGTCGCCCATTAATGGCTTATGTGCAGCAGGCGACATTAAAACGTTCTCCTTATGCTTCACAAAAACACTGGCAAAGTTACTCTCAACAAGTTTATCAGCGTAATTTTGATGAAATACTGGAGGAGTTGTTGTAAGAATTCATGCAGAAAAATACCCGATCTTTCTAACAAGTCGGGTATTGATGCTGTGATTTTAATCAGGACTGACGCAAGTGTCACAATTGGTAGTTGGTGCGTGACGCTATAAGTTTCATAACTAGGTTCAAGTCTTCTCGCTGCGTCACACACCCTACAGGAAAAATATGCCAGTTGCGTAAGATTAATATCTGATGAGGTGTAATACATCGCGTAGGACGCTATAGCCTGCTAAATCCCACAGCAAATAAGCGAGAAATCCAATCATTGCTAGGCGACCGTTCCATATTTCGGCTTGTGGTGTCCAGCCGAATAGAAAAGCATTACGGTCTACACCGTTATATGCGGGTGCAACAGGTGGTAAATCAGTGGATGGACGAGTTTGCATCGTTTTTCCTCCTAGATAAAGTTGATGTTCGACTACGAAATTTTTTAGTAACCGATGAGGTGTAATACATCACGCAGGACGCTATAGCCTGCTAAATCCCACAGCAAATAAGCTAGAAATCCAATCATTGCCAAACGTCCGTTCCATATTTCCGATTGGGGAGTCCAGCCAAATAGAAAAGCGTTGCGGTCTACACCGTTGTATTCTGGGGCAACTTTTGGTAAGTCAGTAGTAGAGCGAGTTTCCATTTTTTTATCCTGAATAATTGCGTTACTTAACTTTACTTTAGCTATTCATCAATAAGATGCTTTCTGTCGGTGGGTACAAAGTATAGCCACTTCTAGGGGACTATTGCTGCATACATTTCAATGCTGTCAAATACACCTGAAGGAGGTGATAAAAATCATATTTGTAAATAAATGTAAATTCATCAAAGAATTTCACCAAAAAAAAGCTTATTTAAATAAATATATTCACGGGAATCAAGCAATTAAAAATAAATCTAGAATAAGCATGATTAGCAAGGCTTTTCAGTTGATATTCAGATGAAATTAAAGGAAAATTGCCATCTTTAAATAGTCAAAGTTCTATCCACCGCAGGATATAGGTTTCAAACTTTGGGAGGATGTTCTGATGTACTAAATTCTTGGATTCTGTAAGCAAGAAGATTTGGGTATTGCGATAGATACAGAAATTACAGTCGTAGCTGACAAAATTCTAAATCCATCCAAATTTAAATTGCTTAGAAGAAGGAAATACAATGTTTCAAGGTACGGAAATTATATTGGAAATGTTCAAGCCCCCATTATGGGTGGCACAAATTCCAGTCGAGACAACAGGTATTACACCAGCACAGGCATCGGTTTTAACTTCTGGCCCGCGCTTTTTCGTGGCTTTGCTTTCTGGGGTGATTCTCGCCTTTGCCTTCCAGTTAGTATTAACCAACCTCTCTGTAGCCGCAGGTATTTCCTACCTGGGGCGTTCATCTGACTCAGGGTCAGATACGGGGGAAACAGGAAGCTTTGGGGGGACGATTCGCAAGATTGGTACAGCCGTGGGGCTGTGGACACTAATTACTGTGACGATCGCCTTATTAATTGCTTCTTTCTTGGCGGTCAAACTCAGCTTAGTAATTCTAGACCCTAGATTGGGGGCAATTCTCGGTCTGGTTATTTGGGGTGCATACTTCCTGCTGTTAGTTTGGGTGAGTTCTACTACAGTTGGTTCCCTCATCGGCTCGGTAGTTAACACAGCCACTTCTGGCTTTCAGGCGATTATGGGGACAGCTACCGCCGCTTTGGGAGCAAAAGCCGTTAATCAACAAGTTGTAGCCACAGCCGAAGCCGCCGCCGCCGCCATGCGTCGAGAATTAGGCAGTGCCATCGACCCTCTCAGCATCCGCGAAAACATAGAAGATTATATTGAAAAACTGCGTCCACCAGAGTTAGACATATCTAATATTCGCAGTGAGTTTGAAACGTTACTGAGTGACCCTCAATTAAAAGCGATCGCCGGTAGTCCAGACTTACGTAATATTGATCGGCAAAAGTTCATTGATTTAGTAAGCAGCCGTACTGACCTTTCCAAGCGAGACGTGAAGCGGATAGCTGACACCTTATACAATGTTTGGCAGCAAACAGTAACTCAGCAACAACCTACCCAAGACCGTTTGGGTGAGTTGGTCGATTATCTGAAATCTCTGCCACCGGGACAAGCTAAGACTGATGAACTCAGCGCCAAGCTGGACAGGTTAATTGCCGAAAGCCGTTCCGCGAAGGAAGCAGACCAAAAATCTACAGCAGTAGGGCCAATTCAAAGCACCATCCAACAAGGTATATCCGCATTAACTGGGATTGCTTTGGGGAGAACAGATTTATCTGATTTGGATGTGGAAAAAATTTGGCAAGCACTCACCACAGCTAAAGATAAAGCCACAGATCAAGCAGGTAAATTAGGCTTACCTGTGCCATCACAACCATATAGTCCCATTCGGGCGGATGTGGAAAACTATCTGTCTAACACCTATGCTTGGCAATTGAGTGAGCAGAGAATTGCGGAAGAATTCCGCGATGTCATCCATGATCCAGCAGCCGACCCTGGAACAGTGCGCCGGGAACTAGAACGCCTTTCCCGCAATGACTTTGTGAACATTTTGCAACAACGAGGACTGCTTACCCAAGCCCAAATTCAGCATATTGCTGACCAGCTAGAAGCGGTGCGTCAGTCAGTACTGGTGATAGTTACAGCTGAAGAAGAACGAGAAATTACCCAAGATTTGCAACGCCGAATCGAAAGTTATTTGCTGGTGACAAATAAAGCAGATTTGACATCAGAAGGTATTGAGAGAGATTTTCCGCCCTTGTTACAAGATGCAGATGCAGATCATGAAACCCTGACTCGGCGACTGGCAATAATTGACCGCTACTCCATGCAGCAGATATTGTTAGAACGTAATGATATGCAGCCAGGGGAACCAGACAGAATTATTGACGATTTGGAAAGACAGCGCGATCGCGTCTTGTTAGAGTCGAAAAACTTGGCAGACCAAGCCAGGTATCAAGCTGAAACCCTGTGGTTAAATGTCGAGTCATATCTGCGTAACACTGGCAAAGGAGAATTAAACCCTGATGCCATCCGTGGCGACCTGAAAACACTATTGGCAGATCCCCAAGCTGGAATCTCGGCAATTCGGGCGCGTTTATCTCGTTTTGACCGGGACACATTGGTGCAGTTGCTCAGTCAACGTCAAGATATTAGCGAAGACCAAGCCCATCAAATTATTAATACCGTGGAAGAGTCTTGGCATAGTGTCCGTCACACACCCCAAATCGTAGCAGACAAAGCCAAAGAGCAATACGACTCTGTAACCACAACCATTGCCGATTATCTACGCAAGACTGGCAAAGAAGAACTTAACCCCGAAGGAATTCAACGGGATTTAAATAGACTGTTTGAAAATCCCCAAGAAGGTGCAGTTGCTTTACGTCGTCGCTTGTCGCACGTAGACCGGGACACCTTAGTAAAATTACTCAGTCAACGCCAAGACTTGAGCGAACAGCAAGTCAATGAAGTGATTGACTCAGTACAAACTTCCATCCGCAATATTGTGCGCGCACCCCGTCGCTTAGCTACCCGCACTCAACAACAGGTGCAGAACTTCCAAGCATACTTGGCAGAATACCTACGGCAAACTGGTAAGGAAGAATTGAATCCAGAAGGTATTAAACGTGATTTGCAGTTGTTACTGCATGATCCACGGGTGGGGGTAGAAAGCTTGAGCGATCGCCTAGCCCATTTTGACCGTTCCACAATTATTGCCCTGTTGAAGATTCGAGAAGATATCAGCGATGAGGAAGCAGCCAGAATTGCTGACAATATAGTTTCCGTACAAGAGCAATTTGTCGAACAGGTGCGGAGTATCCAACGGCGGATTCAAGATGTGATTGACGGGATTTTTGAGCGCATCCGTAACTACCTCAACGCCTTGGAACGTCCCGAACTCAACTATGATGGCATTAAGCGGGATGTTCGTACCTTATTGGAAGACCCACAGGCCGGATTCGATGCTTTGCGCGATCGCCTATCCTCATTCAACCGGGACACCTTAGTAGCGATCGTCAGTTCCCGCGAAGACATCTCAGAGGAAGATGCTAACCGCGTCATTGACCAAATCGAACGAGCGCGCAACACCGTATTACAACGGGCTGAACGCCTACAACACGAAGCCCAACGCCGCCTGGAAGAAGTGAAACATCAAGCCCAACGGCAAGCCGAAGAAACCCGCAAAGCCGCCGCTACAGCTTCTTGGTGGTTGTTTGCCACAGCAGTGGTTTCCGCCATTTTCGCCGCTTTAGGAGGAGCGATCGCTGTTGTTCTGGTGTAGGTAGACAGATTTTCTCCGCTAAATTTCTCACCTCCCACACATTGGGAGGTTTTTTTAGGTAGGTCTGGGGATTGGGGACTGGGGATTGGGGATTGGGGATTGGGTGAAAAGTCCTGTTGTGTCTAGGTTGCATAATCTATTTTTTGAATTTTGAATTTTGTAGGCTTGCCTTCCCGTAGGGTATTTTGAATTGTATATTGGATGGGGAAAAATTAAACGCAGATAAACGCGGATAAACGCGGATGAAGCAAACAGATGTAGTAGTTATTGGTAGCGGCGTTGGGGGGTTGAGTTGTGCTGCTTTGCTGGCAAGTTATGGGTTTGATGTGACTGTTTGTGAGAGTCATTCGATTCCTGGTGGGGCGGCGCACGGTTTTGAACGTCAAGGATTTAAGTTTGATTCGGGGCCTTCTCTTTACTCTGGGTTGTCTTATAGTCCTTCGGTTAACCCTTTACGGCAGGTGCTAGATGCAGTTGGTGTTGATTTGCCCTGCGTCACTTATGATACTTGGGGCTGTTGCTTACCTGAAGGTGATTTTGATGCTGCGGTGGGTGCAGAACAATTTTGTCAAGTGCTGGGGAGACTGCGGGGAGAGGCGGCGGTGGCTGAATGGCGGCGGTTGCAACAGGTGATGACACCACTAGCCCAGGCGGCGATCGCTCTCCCCTCGGCTGCATTACGCTGGGATATAGGCGCAGCTCTCACTATCGGTCGATTTGCTCCCACTCTGGCTAAACAATCTGCCCATTTCCTCAAGTTAACGGGGCCTTTCTCTCGCATCATGGATGGGGTTATCTATGACCCGTTTATTAGTAACTGGCTGAATTTACTGTGTTTCCTCCTCTCTGGACTCCCAGCGTCGGGAACCAATGCGGCAGAGGTAGCATTCATGTTCGCTGACTGGTATCGCCCAGGAGTCGCTTTAGATTACCCCATCGGTGGTAGTGGTGCTTTAGTTAATGCTTTGGTAGAGGGATTAAAAAAACACGGTGGGGAATTGCTACTTCATGCCCATGTTGAACAAATCTTGGTAGAAGGTAACAAAGCGGCGGGTGTCAGGTTGGGAGATGGGCAAGAAATTCGGGCGCGGCGGGCGGTTGTGTCTAATGCCTCGGTGTGGGATACGCTGAAGTTATTACCGGAGGGGGCTGTATCTCCAAAATTCCGCAACCAACGCCAGTCCACACCGGAATGTGATAGTTTCATGCACCTGCATTTAGGTATTAATGCCCAAGGTTTATCCCCAGATTTGGCTTGTCATTATATTGTGGTAAATGATTGGGAATTGGGGATTACTGCACCCCAGAATGTTATTTTGGTATCGATTCCCTCAATTCTTGACCCGTCTTTAGCACCACAGGGTAAACACGTAATTCATGTATATACCCCTGGTAATGAACCTTACACACTGTGGCAAGGGATGGACAGGAGAAGTCAAGAATATGAACAACAAAAGCGATCGCGTGCCGAAGTCATGTGGCAAGCTTTAGAACGTATCATTCCTGATATTCGCTCTCGTTGTGAAATCCAATTGGTAGGTACACCCCTTACCCATGAGAGATTTTTACGCCGCTATCGTGGTTCCTACGGCCCCGCAATTTCCGCCGCCTCTGGTTTGTTTCCTGGTCATGGTACACCCCTTCCAGGGTTGATGTGCTGTGGTGATTCCACATTTCCCGGTATCGGTCTGCCAGCCGTCGCCGCTAGTGGGATGATTGTGGCTAATACCCTAGCTCCAGTCAGTCAGCATTTGGCGATGCTGGACAGAGTCGGCCTTTAAACGTGGGAATACGCAGAGTGTGTGTTTAAATTGGTAATACCGTTTCTTGATGAAGATCACTTTATTCTGTACTGTAGAGACGTTGCATGCAACGTCTCTACATCATTTATTTGACGCAACTTCATAGAGAATTGGTGTAAGAATTACGCATGACAACGAAATACCAAAGGTAAGGGGTATGAATCAATTCAAAATTCAAAACAAATGTTTGAAACCCCTAAACCCCTAAACCCTTACACCCCTAAACCCCTACACCCTAATCTGGTTTCCTCGCAATAATTGTCCGGTGTCGGGGGTCACTGGGGACGGTGACTGGTGGTGCAAAACCTACGGCTTGTAGTGCGGCTTCGATGTCAAAGGTGTAGTAGTCATCACTCCACGGCTCAGTGCTTTTCATGAGAGTGAAGAGGACGGGGGGGAGATTTTGGATGACAGGCGATCGCGGGTTATTATCAACTAAAGCAATATAACCACCAGGACGTAATAACCGTTTGGCTTCGGCAAAAATTTCCTGACTGACGTAGCTAGGGAGTTCATGGGTAACAAACTGGATAGTAACCAAATCAAAAGATTTATCGCTTAAGCCTGTGTTTTCGGCTCTAGCATGAAGCCATTCGGATATTTCACTATTAACATCCCTAGTTTTAGCTACAGCTAGCATATGAGGTGATAAATCCAAACCCACAGTCCTGACTGGATACCTCTCCCGGCGTTGGTAATAACGATGGAGCGCCAAAGTAGAAATACCTACTGAGCAACCAATATCTAAAATATCTCTAACTTGCTGGGGAGCGTATGTCTCTAAAGCGTCATGAAAAGTGCCTCTGAGCCTATCATGAGCGGCTTCCCAAGTGAGGTTTTCTTGCGGCCATACCCGCAACGCCATTGCATAGGTGGCTGATTCAGTTTCAAAAGCAGCGTCCCAGCATAAGTTACCTTCTGTGTAAGCGTGAAAGGGTACTTTATAGTAGTCGGGATAAATCACATGAGGGTTCGTCACCGCCGCCAGCAGTTTTTTTGCAGGTGATGCTTGGAGTGCTTCGTAGTTCTTACGCCAGGGAATACCGTTTTTCTCAGCCGTTTTGATGAGGACTTGTCTAGCCTGCTGTTTCATTACCCCGTAAATGGGTTTAGTTTGAATCAACAAATTCACGAAATTGGAGAGTAAACTTTCACCAGCCCAGTCTGGCTTGCTCTTGTTGTCCATCAGTTTGAATATAATGAGGCGATAATTGCAACTACATCTATTTTAAAGTTGAGGCGGCTGGCAGGAGAATTTCGTGCAGGAAAATTTATTGATCGAGCGTAAAATTCCATCCCCTTTTAGTTGACAATTGCTCAAGTTTTTACTTTTAAAGGGAAAGTTACCGTGAATGTAGAACCTACTCCTTCTTTTGAGACTAAGTAAATTTCGCCTTGCAATAGTTTCACTAATCTCACGACGATTGCTAACCCTAAGCCTGTACTCTCAGGAAGGTAGGGACGGTCTTTAGAACTAACGCGAAAATAAGGTTCAAATATCTTAGTTTGGTCTTTTTCGGCAATGCCAATTCCTGTATCAGAGACAGCGATCGCCCACTTTTGATCATCTACTGTTTCACAGACTATACTAATATTTCCTGACTCTGTATAGCGAACTGCATTACTCACAAGATTGGTAATAATCTGTTGTAATTGAAAACCATCTGTAATTATTTCACTAGGTGCTTGTACCCAATTAACTAAAATTGCTAAATTCTTCTCCGCCGCTAAAGGTTCCAGCATCTCACAAACATTGTTAATTAAGTCCCGAATATTAACTGGTGCTGATTGTAACTGAATTTTACCGGCTTCATACCGCGACAGTTCTAGAACATTATTAATTAGCCGCAATAAATGTCTACCATTACGCAATACGCGCTCAATATGTTCTATATTGACGGTGTTATCTCTTCTGGCAACTTCTCGCCTTTGCTGTCGTAAAAATAAATCTGAATAACCAATAATCGCCGTGAGTGGGTGTTTAAGTTCGTGGGCTAGCTGTGATAGTTTATCTTCATTGCTAGTGACTAAACGTGTTAATTCTTCATTATGAAGCGCCAATGAGGCTTGCAAATGTTCTAATTCCCGTAAGCGTTCCCCAACATAACTATGAAAACATCTGGCGATCGCTTCATCAATCACTGCATCAATTAAACGCATATAACGAATAATTTCAGCAGGTGTTCCCTGTAATAAATCGGCTTCTATAGTATCAAATATAACTTTTCTTAAAAGTCGATATTCACGGGCAATTTCTGACGGATCAAAACCCTGTTCAGCCCGTAGTAATCCGTGCTGCCAACTGGCCGTCACAATGGATTTGATATCACTCTCTTGGGATTGTGAAAGTACTGTGACCATTGCCTTAAAAACATCAGGAATATGGTTTTTAATGGCTGTGTATGATAAATCATCAGCGCTTTCTATCTGTCTATCCTCACGCACTGCCACAACCCATTGGGCGATGATGATGTTAGTATTGTCAGCCAGTACTTGACTAAATTCCATTATTTTAAATTCAGCTATGAGATAGAGGAATTAATTCTATATGAAATTAGTTTAACGAGGAGAGCGGACATTATCGCAATCAGAGAGAAAATTCACCTACCAAGTGATAGATATTATTGATAACTCAGTAAAAATTCTGATTAACTCCCAAGCATGATTGATTATTACCAGTTGCTAAAAATAAATAGGTATCCTCGTGCTTAACTGTGCTTGGTTATGATACTCATCAACTACGGTTATTGATTACGGAAAATTTTCATATTCAGTTACCTGTTTGTAATGATGTAAACAACATTCACAAATTGGGGATTGTTTTTCTGTAAAAAAGATGTTACCTTTACCTTTACTATTATCTATTCGAGTAAGTCAGCCTAATCCAACCCATCATAGTATTTAAAGTTGGAGCGGAGGAACCAATTTGTGGGGCGTATCTCACAGAGAGTGTCAACTAAAGAGTCAAGAGTTAAACATTAAATCTAGCTAAAATACTGAACTCAGCACTCATTACTCAGCACTCGCAAGAGAGGGGCATCTCTCAGCCCTAGCCCGTCAGCTAACTTCGTAGGCATTGAGAGGAGACTGAAGAGGCAGCATTTGATAAATGTTTTGCTCTCATCAGTGTCCGAGGCTGGTACTGCTCATTTTTTCGTACCTGCACTTAACTCTGTTGGGGTGGCGCAATGATATTTCAATTAAATTTAGCAGCGATCGCAGCTGTTGCAACTCAAGCTGCATGGAAAACAGCAAAACCAATTTTGCTTAGGGATGTAGTAATACTTCCCGCCTTAGGATTCTTAGGAATTATCTTGTTGTGGTGGGTTATTGCCCTGACAAATCATGAACTAATGCCCACTCCACCAGAAGCGTTAGTTGCCAACCTGGACTACATACTAAACCCCTTTTATCAGAGAGGCCCTGGTAACTTGGGGATTGGTTGGTTATTGATAGCCAGTTTACGACGAGTCTTGATTGGTTTTCTGTTAGGTGCAGTAGTCGCCATTCCCTTGGGATTTTTGATTGGGATGTCTAGACCTGCGATGTTAGCACTCAATCCGATTATTCAGATATTCAAACCCGTATCGCCCTTAGCTTGGCTACCCATTGCCTTAGCCATCTTCAACTTGGCAGATCCTTCAGCCATCTTCGTCATCTTTATCACCTCCCTCTGGCCGACTATTATCAATACCGCCTTAGGAGTAGCCAGCGTTCCCAAAGATTATTTAGACGTAGCACGAGTACTAGAAATGCCCCGTTGGCGGCGAATTACCAAAATTATTTGGCCAGCCAGCTTACCCTATATCTTTACAGGCTTACGCATCAGCTTAGGCATTGCTTGGCTAGTCATAGTTGCAGTAGAAATGCTGACAGGTGGTATTGGTATCGGCTTCTTTGTTTGGGACGAATGGAGTCGTTTAAACCTCAGTTCAGTATTTCTCGCCGTCTTCATCATTGGCTTAACGGGACTAATTCTAGACTTCGCCGTCGGTAAACTGCAAGAATTTGTCACCCATCGTCCCACAACAGCTAAATAACAAAAACTGATATTGCTGAATTAATCCCAGCCACAACATGAGCAATCATAACTGGACTAGAAGAGATTTTATCAAAGGCGTAGGAGCCACCACCGCCGGCATTACCCTATCTGCCTGTAACCCTTCAGGAGATAGATCCGCCACAGGCCTAACCCAAGAAGCCCTAGCCATCAAACCAGTAATCAAATCCAGCGATTTAGAAAAACCCGATTTGATTGTCGGATACGTTCCTGTAAATGATTGTGCGCCATTTGCGATCGCCTGGAAAAAAGGCTTTTTTCGCAAGTATGGCTTAAACGTCCAACTCAACCGCGAAGCCAGTTGGGCTACCTCCCGCGACGGCTTAATTTTTGGTCGTCTTGATGCTGCGCCTGTAGTATCTGGTGCAGTCACCAACGCCCGTATAGGTGCAGAAGGCGCACGCCACGCCCCCCTATGTGCAGCCATGACAATCCATCGCCACGGTAACGCCATGACCATGAACAAAGCCATGTGGGACTTTGGCTTGCGTCCTTGGTACGAATATCAAGAAAAATATGGCGATGGTGCATTAGAAGCCTTTGGACGGGATTTTCGCGGGTATTTTGCGAAACAACCACCAGAGAACAAAGTCTGGGCTGTAGTTTTAAGTTCGGCGATTTACGAATACTTCGTCCGTTATGTATCGGCTGCGGCTGGTGTTGACCCCCTCAAAGAATTTCGTGTGATTATTGTCCCACCGCCCCAGATGGTGACCAATGTGCGAATAGGGGCAATGCAAGCATACATGGTAGCAGAACCGTGGAATACCAGAGCAATCACAGGTAACGAAGGCATTGGTTTTACTTTTGCCCAAGGAAAAGAAGTCTGGCTAGGACATCCAGATAGATTATTGGGGGTGATGGAGTCTTTTATTAATCAATACCCCAAAACCTACCGTTCCTTGGTCAAAGCCATGATTGAAGCTTGCCAATATTGCAGTAAACCGGAAAATCGCCAAGAAGTCGCTGAACTAATTACAGACCGTTCCTTCACAGGTGCAAGACCGAAAAATAAAAATTTACCAATCACTAAATTGACCGCACCAGGAATTATCGGTTCGTACAACTATGGCGGATTTGATGGCAAAGACCGCACCATTCCCGCCGCAGACACAACAATTTTCTACGATATTCCCGACAACCTGCCCAAACAACCAGGGGAACATTCTACATTTTTATGGAGATCCAGAAGCCTTTGGTTAATGACTCAAGCCGCCCGTTGGGGACAAATCAAGGAATTTCCCAAAAATGCGGAACAACTAGCCGAAAAAGGCTGGAGAACAGATTTATATCGCCAGATAGCCACAGAAATGGGGATTCAATGTCCCCAGGATGATTACAAGGTTGAACCACCGGAAGTATTTATAGATAAGAAAGGTTTTGACCCCAGTGACCCTGTTGGCTATTTAAACAGTTTTGCAATTAGGGCGAACGCGCCTACTCGTTTTTTCCTATCTTGAACAGGGGATTGTGATTTTTATTAATACATAGTTAAAAAAATTTAGGAGCATTTGCTATGAAATATACACCACCAGTAGTAGATAATCATCAAAAAACTAAGTCCTGCTCTAATTTTTTAGAAATTGAGAATTTAGTTAAGTCTTATCCAACACCAGATAAAGGTAACTTTGTTGTTTTAGATGGGGTAAATTTAACCATTGGTGAAAACGAATTTATTTCTGTAATTGGGCATTCTGGATGCGGTAAATCCACTTTACTAAAAATTGTAGCGGGCTTAGAAAAAGGCACTTCTGGTTCAGTTAGGCTTGACGGTAAAGAAATTCACAAACCAGGTGCGGAAAGAATGATGGTATTTCAAAATTATTCCCTCCTACCTTGGTTAACAGTGAGAGAAAATATCCGTCTGGCAGTTGATGAAGTGTTAAAAAATGCTAATAGAGCCGAAAAAATTAGCATTGTGAACGAACACTTGGCAATGGTAAACTTAACCCCGGCAGCAGATAAATATCCTGATGAAATCTCTGGAGGTATGAAACAAAGAGTAGGGATTGCCAGAGCCTTAGCCATTCGTCCAAAAATGCTGTTAATGGATGAACCTTTTGGCGCATTAGATGCTTTAACCAGAGGTAAATTACAAAGACAAGTATTAGATATCTGGGAAAATAATCGCCAAGCAGTCATGATGATTACCCATGATGTCGATGAGGCAATTTATATGAGCGATCGCATCGTATTAATGACAAATGGCCCAGCCGCAAACATTGGAGAAATATTAGAAGTACCGTTTTCCCATCCACGGGACAGGTCTGCTATGCGTAACTCAAAAGAATACTTTGAACTTCGTAATCATGCCTTAAATTTTCTCGACAAATATTTTGCTCAAGAAGATTAAAGTAGTTTATTATCTCTTTAGTGGGTAGCCTAATTCAAATTAAGTTTGCAATCATTTGGAACGGAGGAACCATGTTATGGGGCGCATCTTGCAGAGAGTAGCTAACTAGAGTAAAAAGCGAAGAGTAACCAAGTATTCAACTCATTACTCATTACTCATTACTCAGCACTCTTAAAGAGAGACACCTTCCAGTCTTAGCCCGTCAGCTAACTCCGTCGGCAATGGAAGGAACCCCCAAGACTTTGGCTTTTATACCAGTTGTTATTGGGGTTTCCTTACGGATATAAATGTCCGTTTTACCCTGCTTCTCATTGATGTGTTCATTAAGTTTGGGAGAAGTTAAAGCTGTGAAAATTAAGCCAATGTTAGCACGCCTGCAAAGTGCTATGGGTCGTGATGATTTAATTGACCAAATGGTGTTATTACCAGAACCCCAAAAAAGTCAAACAACACAATCAATCAACTTAATCGTTGGTTATGATGCTTCTCCTAACAGCCATACAGCACTAGATATAGCTTGTTGGATTGCCCATCAAACAAGGTTAGCGACTAATCAACAAGTCACCGTGCAAGCTGTTTATGTAGTGGAAGATAGCAACACCACAAATTGTTCTAATATTTTAAGCTTTGCTAAACCCTTGCCGACAATAGAATTGCCGCTAGGTGAAACAAAAAAATCCAGCACCTCTGTAATTACTCAACCAAAACTGACAGGAATTAAATCATATCTTCAAACAGAAACATTAACACCTCTGCAAGAAGCAGATAGAATTATTTGGCAGGCAAGAAGTTTGGCTGAAGAATGGCAAGGTTCATTCAAATCTCATCTACGCTTCGGTTGTGTAAGTACAGAATTGAGAAAAGTTGCAGAATTTGAAGCTGCTGATATCTTATTTGTAGGTTGTAAATCTGTTTATCATCCTCTCATTGAAACCTTAGGTTATAATTTCCCCTGTGCTGTCTTAGGAATTCCTGAATGTATAGATGAATAATTCTGACTTTCAGAAGTTATTTATCTAAATGAAAATGCAGAGAAAAGTCACCTATTATAGGGTGACTTTTTTCGCTATTACAAAATAACATCAACTGCAAGAGGTCGGCGTGGAAAACTGGCAATCACTCCTAAGTGTCATCGTATTTATCAGCGTCATTTTTCTCATTATGACGGAATGGGTGCATTTGACTATTGCAGCCTTATTAGGAGCATTATTATTAGTATTTACTAATGTGATGACTTTACAAGAAGCTGTTGCTTACATCGGTAATAGTCATGGCACACTGGGATTATTTTTTGGGGTAATGGTTTTAGTTAGAGCATTTGAGCCTACTAAAATATTTGATTATTTAGCAACCCAAATAGTGATATTAGCTAAAGGCGATGGTAAGCGTCTCTTACTCGGCATTGTTGGCATTGTCACTCCCATTTGTGCAGTGTTACCAAATGCAACAACAGTTATGTTGTTAGCCCCACTAATTCCACCAATGGCACAGGAAATAGGGATAAATTTTGTACCTTTATTGATATTAATGGTCTTGATTGCCAATAGCGCTGGATTGCTGACATTAGTAGGCGACCCAGCGACATTTATTGTGGGTGATGCGGTCAATATCAGTTTTATAGATTATCTATGGAAACTTAGTTTAGGTGGTGTGATTGCAGTCGCTATGGTGACTCTTACTTTGCCAATTTTATTTCGTAAAATTTGGCAGACAAAATTAGAGAATCTAGAAGAATTACCACACCCAGAAATTAATCATCCACGAGTTTTGAGTGTGGGTGCAGTAATTGTCGCTTTTGTCCTGCTATTTTTTGTGATTGGAGAATCTTTGCCAATACCGATTTCTCCGGCGGCTGTGGCTTTGTTAGGCGCAGCTTTGGCTTTACTACTATCTCACCATAGCAAAATTGATACAGTCAACAATATTTTACGTGATGTAGACTGGAGTACATTAATATTCTTTATGAGTATTTTTGTACTGATTGGCGGGTTAGAAAAAACAGGTGTAATTGGTAGTTTATCAGGGATATTGGCGACTATTTTAGGAAAAAATATTCTCTTGGGTTCTCTGGTATTGTTGTTTCTTGTAGGAATACTATCGAGTGTCGTACCTAATATTCCCTTGGTAGTGGCGATGGTTCCCCTACTTAAGCAATACATTGTCACTGTAGGATTAGCACCCGCAGAAGTTTTAGCAAGAGACTTTCAAGGACAATTTCCTCCAGAAGTTTTACCACTGTTTTACGCCATGATGTTTGGTGCAACCTTAGGCGGAAATGGTACGTTAGTCGGTGCATCGTCTAACATCGTGGCAGCGGGAATTTCCGAACAGCACGGACGACGTATTTCTTTTAAAACTTTTCTTCACTATGGTATTCCAGTCACAATCTTACAACTAATGGCCTCAGCATTGTATGTGTTAATCCGCTTTCTGATTTAGCAGGATTTATTTATATTCAGTGAAAATTAGATGTGTTTATACTTGTCGAGAGTGTAATTACACACTCTTGCCTAGAATGCTATTATTTAGAATGATATGCAGGAATAAATCTTGTATATCTTTTTAGTATTAATCAGGATTTTTATCTATGAATCCAACCGAAGCCTCTACCGAGAATAATGCAAGATCATTAGAAAATGGTAGCACCAATTCAGCAATAAACAAACAGCAATTCCGTACTGGTGTTAGTGAAAGTAATAATTTAGACAAAATCAGAGAGATTCTCATTGGCAGCCAAATGCAGGAACTTGACAAGAGGTTTACTGGTTTGGAAGAACGGATAGTTAAAGAATTATCTCATGTACGAGATGAAACTAAAGAGCGCTTGGATGCTTTGGAGGTATATGTAAAAGCGGAAGTTGAAATTTTAAGCGAAAGTATAAAAAATGAGCAGATGGAAAGAGAATCTCATTTAAAAGCAATTACGGAAGAATATAAATTCCTCCATACATCATTAGAGAAGAAACTGGTTCAGTTTGCTGAACAAACTATTAGTAATCAACGTAATCTACGCGAACAAATTCTGATTCAATCGAAAAATTTACAGGATGAAATTAGACAAAAATATGAAGAAATAAATAGTTTGATAGAAAAAGAAACTCAGCAACTAAGTCATGATAAAGCTGACCGTACTCATCTGGCAGATTTATTCACAGAAATTGCTTTTCGGCTAAATAAATAACAGCATTATCCAAAATTTCATTATCTCAGCAGAACAGCATAAATATTTGCAGGTCGGATAAGGCAGCGATTGTAAGGGTAGTAAAGAGTTGTTTAGCCCAGTTTATTCATCTGTTCCCTGTTCCCTATTTCAAGCTTCAATCTAGCATACTTAGGTACTGAAGAATCAAAATTATTTAATTATAGAGTGTAGTTTGGGGGATTATATTAGTGGATAATGATGCAATAGATCCTAGCAGTCAAATATCCCCTGATAATGACTTATCCTTAATTAAGGAAATTACTAAAGTTGATGATGAACTCAGTAAACTTCGTAGTTTGTTGTTGGGAGTTGAGCCAGCTAAACTTAACCACTTTTATGAACTATTAGATAACCCACAAATCAGACCAGAAGATATTAGCCGCTTACTTCCAGAAGCTGTGATCTTAAGATCGCAGCAAGATAAACAACTAATTACAGCGATGATTTCCATTGTTGAAGAAGCGATTCAAGTTTCTGTTCAACAAGATGAAAATATACTTTCAGAAGCTTTTTTTCCAGTCATTATTCCTGCATCTCGGAAAGCGATCGCCTCATTGCTTGATGAAATGATGCAATCCCTCAACCAAACTCTAGAGCATAGTTTTTCCTGGGAAAGTTTGCAATGGCGACTAGAAGCGAAACGTACAGGGAAATCATTTGCAGAAATAGTTCTACTGCGGACATTAGTCTATCGAGTAGAACAGATATTTTTAATACATAAAAACACAGGATTATTGTTGCGACATCTTGTAGCCAATCAAGTCACCAGCCAAGACCCGGATTTAGTGGTTGCGATGTTGACTGCTATTCAAGATTTTATCAAAGACTCTTTTAGTGTTCAAAAAACAGATCAATTGCAAAGTTTGCATTTTGGAGAACTGCGAATCTGGATTACAGAAGGGCCACAAGCATTATTAGCAGCGACAATCCGGGGTAATCCTCCCCAAGAATTGAGATTAGGTCTGCAAACAGCAATTGAAAAAATTCATCTCAAGCTGAGTAGAGAGATGAAAGACTTTGCTGGGGATGCAGAACCATTTCAAGTATGTCAGCCTTATTTAGAATCTTGCCTAATTAGTCAGTATAAATCTGCGTCCAAAAAAAGTTACAAATATGCTTGGACTTTTTTAGGTATCGTGGCGATCGCCTGTGGGGTTTGGAGTTTTTTTGCTGTCAGAGAGCAACTACGTTGGCGTGCTTACTTGCAAGAACTCAATTCTCAACCAGGTATTGTGGTAACTGACACCAAACAGCAGTTCGGTAAATATTTTATCTCTGGATTACGTGATCCCCTAGCACCAGATCCCCATACCTTACTACAACAAACAAAACTCAATCCGCAAACAATTGTCAGTCATTGGCAAAGTTATTTATCTTTAGAACCCCAGTTGATGATAAAAAGGGTAAATAAATTACTCCAACCTCCACCTACTGCATCACTAAAAATTGACCAGAATGGTGTTCTCTATGCTGTTGGCTCTGCACCCCGTCAATGGATTTTAGCCACGCGTAAATCATGGTCTGTCATACCCGGATTAACCCAATTTCAAGATCAGGATCTTGTAGAAAGCGAATTAAAGGAATTGGCATTATACCAAAGTCAAATTGAGCGAGCTATTATCTTTTTTCCAGAAGGATCTCAAGAAATTATTCCTAGTGAATTATCTAAATTAAATAACTTAGCATTAGCAGTTAAAAAACTTTTAGCCGTTGCTAAATATCTAGAGAAAGATGTATTTATTCAAATAATAGGACATACTAATACAACTGGTACGGAATCAAGGAATGCTCAACTGAGCGAAGGACGCAGTCAAAGAGTTTTATCTTATCTATCTTCTCAAGGTATTAGCACCAGCCAGTTACAAGTATTAGGAGTAAGTTCTAGCCAACCTTTGCAGCCAGAATTGACAGATGAAGGTAAAAAATTTAATCGCCGAGTGTCCTTCAAGGTCATAATTATGAGGGTTGACCGCTCGAAATAAATCAAACTCAAGGGTATGATTCAAAGAAAGATTTGTATGGTGGGTGCATTTGCTACTGGTAAAACTAGTTTAGTAGCTAGATTTGTTTATAGTATTTTTTCGGAAAAATATCAAACTACTGTTGGAGTCAAAATTGATAAAAAAATTGTTAATCTCCCGGAAAATCCCGTTAATTTAATCATTTGGGATATTTACGGGGAAGATGAATTACAGAAATTACAAATGTCATATATGCGGGGTTGTTCTGGCTATTTATTAGTAGTAGATGGAACTCGCAAAAATACATTAGAAACAGCTTATCGTTTGCAGAATAGTTTAGAAGCTAACTTTGGTCGAATTCCTTTTGTTTTAGTGATGAATAAATGGGATATAACTGACGAATGGGAGGTAGATCCGGCTGAAATTAATTCTCTAATAAACAAAGGGTGGAATGTAGTAGAAACCAGTGCTAAAACTGGAATAGGAGTAGAGGAGGTTTTCCAAATTTTGGCTCAAAAAATTATGGAGACATAAATGCTAAATATACCTAATCCAGTAATTAACTATCTGCTGGATATGATTTTTATGGAGCGATCGCCTGCCTATTTTTTAGTAAAAAAAGATGGTAGCTTATCAACATGGGGTGGTGATATAGCTAAATATGGATTTACAAATCTCTGTCAGGGAGAAAAAATTAATGAGCAGGCCTTTTTTTTAGAAGGTTTATTACCACTTGATGATATTCCTTTGTTTTTACCCCATATCAAAACTAATAATGGAATTGCTCTAGACATTCATCTCTTTCCCTCAGATGAAGGGGATTGGGTACTATTATTAGGTAGTACTTGGGATGAGAAATATATATCGTCAATTCAGCAAAGATTTCATGATTTTAGTTTGTTTTACCAATTCTGTATGAAGACACGCCAAGCTAAGTCAAACTGATAGAGAATACTAATTCAAAATATTCTATGGGAAGCTTAAGCTACTAAGCATTTAACTATACTTAAAAATTATTCATAATGACGCACCCTAAATTTTGCTGAAGATTTAGTACGCTAGAGACGTTGTATGCAAAGTCTCTACATCATTTATTGGGCGCAACTTCATATAGAGTTGGTATCACTTATTCTTTCATGCTACAAAGTTTTGCGTTTTTAGGTACATCCGTCGAGTTCCAAGTTGGTATATTTTTTGCTTAATTGAATTTAAGAATAAGCAAAAAATGGCAAAAAACTGATAAAGTTCTGTATCAGCCTGGATTTGCGTCATTTCCCTAACTAACACCAAACTATGAAACGCCGAGAAGTTTTGAATACTGCTGCGATCGCCACAGCAACTACAGCTTTAGTTTCCTGTACCAAAACTAGTACATCTTCCGTGCAAGCAGGATTACCAAATGTGCGCTGGCGGATGACGACTAGCTGGCCTAAGTCTTTAGGGACTTTTATTGGTGCAGAAACCGTTGCCAAAAGAGTAGCAGAAATGACCAATGGGCGTTTCAAAATTACACCATTTGCGGCGGGGGAATTAGTACCAGGCTTGCAAGTTCTCGATGCTGTCCAAGCTGGAACTGTAGAATGTGGTCACACATCTAGTTACTATTACATCGGCAAAAGTCCAGCTTTAGCCTTCGCCACCTCTGTACCCTTCGGTTTAAATGCCCAACAACAGTATGCTTGGCTTTACCAAGGTGGTGGACTAGCAGCTATCCAAAAAATTTATGCTAATTTCAACGTTATTAATTTTCCGGCTGGTAGTACCGGCGCACAGATGGGGGGATGGTTCAAAAAAGAAATTAAATCTGTGTCTGATCTCAAAGGTTTGAAAATGCGGATTCCTGGTTTAGGCGGACAAGTCATGTCCCGTTTAGGTGTGAATGTGCAAGTATTACCAGGAGGCGAAATTTATTTAGCTTTAGACAGAGGTGCAATTGATGCAGCCGAGTGGGTAGGCCCCTATGATGACGAAAAACTGGGTCTGAATAAAGCTGCTCAATTTTACTATTATCCTGGTTGGTGGGAACCCGGCCCAACTTTGGATGTATTAGTTAACCTGAATGCTTGGAATCGTCTACCAAAGGAATATCAGGAAGTATTCAAAACGGCGACTGTAGAAGCTAACTTAACGATGCTCAATCAATATGATGCTTTAAACGGAGAAGCCCTTTCCAGGTTACTAGCAAGTGGGACAAAGCTCGTTCCCTACAGTCCAGAAATTATGCAGGCAGCTCAGAAAATTTCGTTTGATATTTTTGAAGAAAATGCTAGTAAGGATGCAGCTTTCAAACAAGTTTACGAGCAGTGGAAAGCCTTCCGTAAGCAGATTTTCGCCTGGAATCGGGTTAATGAATTGAGCTATGAAAATTTTGCTACATCTACATCTTGAATCTACTGTTTGATTTGTACCTGTTTATCTAGCTAATTGTAATTTGGCTACCATTTCAGCCCGTGCTGATACACTCAGTTTCTGAAAAATTCTCTTTAATGTCTGCTTGACGGTATTTTGACTAATCCAAAGTTCGGCAGCAATTTCTGCATTGGTTAAACCATTAGCGACTAAGCTTGCTATCTGTAATTCTCTCGGAGTTAAGCAAGTCGTCTTTTCCGAAAGAATCAAATCAGACTGCGATCGCAAAAATGCTAACTTTGTGGAAATATGAGCGCAAATGGCACTTAACTGCATTAAATTCCCCATATCAAAGGCGGGGGTTCCACTGGTTCGGGCAAAATGAACAGTACCAATTAGTTTTCCTTGCCCAACAATCGGCCCTGTCATGATATGTTCATGGTCATAAATTTTGCCACACCCGATCTGATATAGTTGGCTCTGCTTCCAATCTGATGGGCTAAAAATGATTTCTTCGTGGGCTGGTGCATGATTTTGGCTGACGTAATCCATGATTGGATCAATCGCTGCACCAATGGTTTGGTAGTAATCGATAAAACTATCGGGTAGTCCTTGAAGATCAATTGTGGGACTTTGTCCTTGGCTATCGGACAAATAAATCCCCCAGTGTTGACTATCAAATAAATCCCCCGCCATATCCATATAGTTTAAGCGTAGTTGGAGTTCATCTTTGGCGATCGCTATTTTGTGAATCAAAGTGTGAAAGCTATGGGACATAGCAAAATGTACTCAACTGGGTAATTGGCAGTTCAATTATTCAACTTTAGGATAACTGTATTCATGACAACCTTTTAACTTTCTCATATGAATGATGAGCCTAAATATACTATTGGTCTAGTTATCTATCCAGATATGACTCAACTGGATATCACTGGCCCACACCAAGTTTTTTCTTCCATACCTAACACTCGCGTCCTTCTATTGTGGAAATCCCTAGAACCTGTTATCAGTAACGGTGGGTTAACTATTTTACCTAATACCACTTTTGCCGAGTGTCCTCAACTTGACGTGTTATGTGTCCCTGGTGGAGGATTTGGCGCAGTGGAAATGATGGAAGACGCTGAATTACTCAACTTTCTCAAGGAACAGGAAAAAACTACTCGATACATAACTGCCGTTTGCACTGGTTCTCTGATCCTTGCAGCAGCAGGTTTACTACAGGGATATGAAGCTGCGACTCATTGGGCATTTCGAGAACAACTAGAATTGATGGGTGTAAAAGTCAGCACAGCCAGAGTAGTTGTAGACCGCAACCGAATTACTGGCGGTGGTGTGACAGCAGGAATTGATTTTGCTTTAAATATAGCTGCCATTCTCTGCGATGAAAATACGGCTAAGTTAATTGAGTTGATACTGGAGTATAATCCTTTACCTCTATTTGGATGTGGTTCCCCAGAAAACGCAGGCGCAGAATTAGTAAAAGCTGTCATGAATATCGGTCAACCATTGATAACTGCATCGTTGACAGCTAGCCAAAAAGCTGCATCTAAGTTGTTCTTGGTTTCCTAAACATTAACTTCCCAAAGAAGGTAAAAAACTAACAATTCCGGGGAAAATAATGATTAACAGCAACACTAAAAGTTGTAGCAAAATAAAGGGGATGACACCGCGATAAATGTCTGATGTGGTGACTTCTGGTGGTGCTACACCTCGTAAATAAAATAGGGCAAAGCCAAAGGGGGGTGTGAGAAAGGATGTTTGCAAATTTGCGCCTAAAACCACACCGTACCAAACTAAGTCAATGCCTAACTTTTGGGCGACTGGAACAAATAAGGGTATGACAATAAAGGCTATTTCAAAAAAGTCGATGAAAAAGCCCAAGATAAATACTACAGTCATACTGACCAGCAAAAAGCCAACCTTACCACCAGGGAGATTGGCTAGGACATCGAACATGAATTGATCGCCGTTCAATCCCCGGAAAACTAAACTAAATGCTGTAGAACCAATGAGGATAAAAACTACCATACTGGTGATGCGTAAGGTAGTATCGCAGACTTGGCGTAATGATTCTAAGGTGAATTGACCATTAGCAGCTGCAAGAGCGATCGCCCCAGCACAACCTACTGCACCCGCTTCTGTTGGTGTAGCAAAGCCAAAAAAGATACTCCCCAATACTAATAAAATCAGTATCAAAGGCGGTATCATCACCTGTATTACCCTTTTTCCCAAGGCTTTACCACCGATTTCTCTCACTTGGGCAGGTAAGGCTGGAGCTACATCCGGTCTGATGAAAGCCACAATTAATACATGAAGGGCAAAAGCACTTGCCATCATCAAACCGGGAATCACGGAACCAATGAACAAATCCCCTACCGATACGCCCAATTGATCGCCTAATACTACCAACACCACACTCGGCGGGATAATTTGTCCCAAGGTTCCCGATGCAGCAATCACACCAGTGGCTAATTCTTTGTTATACCCATAGCGCAGCATAATCGGTAGAGAAATCAAACCCATTGCTACCACCGTGGCTGCTACTACACCAGTGGTTGCGGCTAATAATGCGCCTACTAAGACAACAGCTAAAGCTAGTCCACCCCGTAAGCGTCCTAACAAAATACCCATCGTTTCTAGGAGTCTTTCCGCAATGCCCGATTTTTCTAACATTGCCCCCATGAAAATAAAATAGGGGATTGCTAACAGGGTATAGTTAGCCATAATGCCAAAAATGCGCTGTGGCATGGCTGTCAGAAATATAGGGTCGAAGACACCTAAACCAATTCCCAACAATCCAAATAAAATCGCCACCCCACCTAAAGAAAAAGCTACTGGGTAGCCTGAAGATAAGAGAACTAAAGCACCAGCAAACATGACTGGCCCCAACCATTCATAAGCCAGTGTCATGATTTTCCTCCTGGGGTTCTAGTCTGCCTTGGATAATTGCCAAGTTTTTAATTGCTTGGGAAATTCCTTGAATAATTAACAACACAAAGCCAACGATAATCATGGCTTTAATGGGGTAGCGGGGCAACCCACCAGGATCGGGCGATAATTCACCAATCTGCCATGATGCGACGATGGTGTCCCAAGAAACAAAAATCACTATGATGCTGAAGGGAATGAGAAAAAATATGGTTCCGAGAAAGTCTG
Source organism: Anabaena sp. CCY 9910 (assembly GCF_963920875.1). Taxonomy (NCBI): domain Bacteria; kingdom Bacillati; phylum Cyanobacteriota; class Cyanophyceae; order Nostocales; family Nostocaceae; genus Anabaena; species Anabaena sp. CCY 9910. Next base: position 74,006 of record NZ_CAWUDJ010000016.1, read on the forward strand.
CGATCGCTTTACGCCGACGTTGCCAATTACTATAAAAAATATCAACGCGGACGTGTTCGTTATGCTTCAGGGTATAAGCTGCCCCTAAGAAAAAAATTACATCGAAAATATACCACTGAGCTTCTATATAAGCGTTGGATGTGAGGTTGTTACCGCTAATGCGCCCTAAATATCGCCCGACAACATTCCACACGCCTACTATGACCATGACTAATACCAACCAACTGGTATATCGACCTACGCGTTCTGTAAAGGCATCAATTATTCTCGATATTTTTAACAGTTTTTCCAAGGCTGCTTTTACCTATATAAACTCCTGTAAAAGTAGTTTACAGCGCAATCACGGAGGTAAATCTGCTAATTTTGTGAGAATTTGCCATGTAGACAGATGAGCAGAGATGAGAAAAAATTATCATTGCTTCCTACTCCGTGGAAGTAGTAAAAGAACGGGTAGCCATCGACTGTAATCGCATTACAGGCAAAGATTTAGAGAGGCGATCGCTCAAGACATTCAACTACAAATCAAATACAATCCCCAACCTCCCGTTAATAGTAGGTATTTCTCCTCCAAGCACTCCTGCGGATGTTTTGGTGTGTGTCCAAGCCGCTAGTCAAAATTTACCGGAAACCAGACGACAAATTGTCCAAGTAATTAACCAAAAGTGAAACATGGCTCAAGAAACTTGATATCCTGACATTAGAACATGAGATCACACAACTCCTTGTCCCAGCAGTAATCTCTCAACTATAAAATTTCTGTATGAATGCCAATGAAATATTTTTGAGACCTGCTGAAAAACAAGATGCGTGGGTACTGAGTGCAGTTCATATTGCTGCTATCAAGGCTCTACCTGCAACTTTTTACACCCGCCAAGAATTGTTAGCTTGGCGTAATCATCTGTCTAAACCAGACGGTTCTCATATTCTCAAAAGGATGAAATCAGAAACATTCTGGGTTGCAGTTGAGGGCAATAATATTGTCGGATTTACTAGTTATATTGTTGATGAATTAATTGCCTTATATGTACATCCTCATTATCAAGGTAGAGGAAATGGCAGAGCCTTAGTAGAGCATTTTTTCCATCAAGCTACTCAGCAAAAAGTTGATAAAGTTATCACAACTGCTAGTCTTTATGCTGAAGGATTTTATTTACGTTTAGGATTCCGTGCTATAGAAAAATCTCCTCACCAATTGAGTAAAGGAGTAATAGTTCCTGTTATCAAAATGAGTAAAGAATTAATTAAAATTACATAAATTGGTAGTCCAATCTACCTTACCATGATTGTAGTAGGCAATGCTTATCTTAATTCTTTCTGCATCAGTGCAGGCTACACCAACAACATTAAATTATATTACCAATTACCACGAATATTATATGAATACATCACAAAACATCCAACAATTAACAGCAGAGTGGATAACATCAGAAAATTTTCAACGTTATGGACAAGTAATTTTTCCTAGTTCAGATGGTAAAGCTTTTGATACCGAAGATGCACAATTAAATTTGCAGAATGGTACACCCCGCTTTTATATTATGCAACTGCAAAAACGGGGTCGGAAGTTTCATAAAATTACTCGCCATCTCCAATGCACTCAATGTTTAGGTTCTCTAGAAGGTAAGGACTGGTTAATTGCGGTTTGTCCTCCTGACAATGATGTAGATATACCGAGGTTAGAAGAGATTGCGGCTTTCCGCATACCAGGAAATTGTTTTATTAAATTAAATCAGGGTACTTGGCACGCCGGGCCATATTTTGACCATGAGGTTGTAGATTTTTATAATTTAGAACTTGCTGATACTAATGTGGTTGATCATTTCACCCATGATTTTCTTAAAAGTCATCAATTAGAGTTTGAGATGACTTAGGTAAATTCTGGATATTTGCTGAGGTTAGATAGCACTCCACTAGGCTACTATTCTGCATAAGTATTGATTCGCTGAGTGCCGAAAATTTCTTAAATTTACTCGGCGATCGCAACCCAAAATTATTTATGCTGGATAGTATGTTTAAGAAACTGCCTTTTGCCTTAGTTGCAGCTACTATTTTTGTGGTATCGATAGACCATCCCAGCACCACATTAGCCGGAACTTGTGCTTCTAAATGTGGCTCACGACCACTACAGTTTACACCAGGGCAACGAATTCGCTTAGAAATTATCAATAAGACATCAAATTTAGTCGAGCTAGAAAGAGTCCAAGGTGCGCCTCCCATTCGCCTACAACCTCAACAAAAACTGCAATTTCCACAACAGGACGATTCCCAACCGAATCTTTCGCTGGTTTTTTGGGATGAAACGGGTGCGCCATTACAAGCTGTCGTTTCTCGACCAAACTTTGGCACTCTACGTGTAGAATTTCACCCTACTTGGCGTTACCCAGGTAATGGCCTCCGACCGACCGAAGGTCATCGCTCTCTCTATATACTGAATGATGGACGGATAAACGTATTTTGAAACCGACATGATGATTTTGGAAGTAGCGATGCTCAATATCAAAAGTGGCGCAGAGCAGCAACACTCACCATTGAAGCAACCGCAACTTCCAACAGGAACGTCTGATGACACGCCGCTTTGCGTCTACGCGCTCCGTCAAATCCATCAGTGTAAACCCACCAATAATCAATTTCTACCTTGTCTGTACTGATATAAGTAAAAACTAGAGTAGAGTTAATCCCACAGTTTGCTAATCTTGACGTTTTTTATGGTTGGGTTAAGAATCTACTTTGCCGTTGCTATCTTGTGAGGCGTGCGCTTGAGCAAGTAACCTGAGCGAATCACTGACACCGCGAGGCTTTGGTACTTCGCTTTTCCCAGATGGCCAACCTTCACGCTGACGGGAGCGGTTTCCATCTGTCTCTTCGGTTTGGTCGTGAAATAAAATTTGTTGTGTTGGGAAGGGTAAATCAATGCCGTTAGCAACAAGCGTTTTCTTAATTGCAGAGATTACCTTATCCCGTGAAGATAAATCATCTGCCCTCCGTGGTGGTTTGATCCACCAACGCACACGAATGTTGACCGTACTTTCGGCAAGTTCCATCGCCAGTACATCAGGAGCAGGATCTTTTAAAACTTCATCTATACTGTGCAGCGCATCTAACATCAACTGCTTGGCTAGGTCAATATCATCGCCGTAGCCAATACCAACATCGTACTCTAGTCGGCGGTGATCAAAAGCAGTGTTGACAGTTACCGAATTAGTAAATAACTCAGAGTTAGGAATAACAATTCGCCGACCGTCATAAGTTCTAATTGTCGTTGCCCGTGTTTCGATATTCTCTACAGTCCCCTCAAAGCCTTTAAATACAATTTGGTCATCAATTTGAAAAGGTTCAGTTAGCAGAATTAAAATCCCAGAGAGGAAGTTTTGCAGAATATCGCGGAAGGCAAAACCAATGGCAACACCACTAATTCCCAAAAGTTGCACTAAATCACCTGCTCTAAATGTGGGAATCACAATGGAAAGAGCAATAAACAACCCAATCAAAATTGTTACACCTTGCGCTAACCTTCCTAATACTAATCCCAGATTTCGTGCAGAATGACGATTGCGAGTTAATCGCTTGACTAGTGCCTTAATTCTACTAGCAACAAACAAAAATATCAGAAAGACAATCAACGCTAAGACAATATTGGGTAGCAAAGCCATAAAACCGTTGATCATGCTTTGAACCGTATCCCACGCTGCGGAGATTTCTGCATTCATGAACTTTCCTCATTCAATTTTGGTTTTTAGATCAGTACTTATACAAAGAGACTTTTTGCTGTGAGAGGGTGTAAACGAATAGTGCTAGCTACACAAAACCAAACATCAGCAGTAGCGTTTCAATAGGGCTACGTTCTTCGACATCTACAACTTGCTGTGGTGGTTCTGATGCTGGCGGTTGCAGAGCCATCAGAGCAGTTGGGATGAGCGTGATATATACTTTGGGTAAGTTTTGCAATTCCTCTATAACTTTCCCTACTTCTCGATTAGAAACGTGAACCATCACTATATCGATCGGTTCGTCTGCATTCCCTTCAAATCGTGCCAAATTTGAGCCGTTATGGGATTTGGCAATGTCAATCGCTGCTTTTCCGTTGCCTCTTGGGACTTGGATCATAAGTTGACGCATTTTCACCTCCTGCCGCTAACGATCTTGCTTTTTCAGGTGATAACTCTACTACCCAAAGAAGTATTTTCTGAAAAAGAACATTTGATTATCGCCAGAAGATGAAATGAAAAAGTACAGTTTATTAGATGAAAAGTAGCAATTTGAAACAATATTTGTAATTACTTTATTGTTTTATTTACTAATAAAATATAAAGAGTTTTTAAATGGAATTAGGAGTTATCCTTGCCTGAAAAAATAAATTATTTTCACACCATCTATAGTAACTCTGGTGTGAAAGCTGACCGGAACAGCGAATTATGTGAACAAGGGCGATCGCTCAAATAGTATATGTAGGGATTGGTAATAAATAATAGTAAAAAACAATTACCCATTACCAAGCAAAGTAACCATATCGTTAATAATTAGCTGAACACGAAGAAAGCTTTTTAATTCAATTGCCTTCCCGTATTTCATCGTACTTAGCGCGTACTGCTCGTATATCTTGCCACATTAACCATTTAGGGCTACCTTGCTCCTTAGAAGGGTTACGCAATAAATAAGAAGGGTGGAAAATGGGCATACATAAATGCCCTTCCCACTCTATCCACTGGCCGCGAATCTTGGTAATGCCGCGTTTATCACCAGTAAGACCTTTGACGGCGGTTGCACCTGTGAGCAAAATGATTTTGGGGTTAACAAGGCGTATTTGTTCTAATAAATATGGTAGACAAGCAGCCATTTCATTAGGGGTAGGAACTCGATTATCAGGTGGTCGGCACTTATTAATGTTAGCAATATAAACATCATGCTCAGTAGTCAATTCCACTGAGGCTAAAATTTTATCTAGCAACTGCCCTGATCTACCCACAAAAGGCAGGCCTGTTTCGTCTTCATTTTGACCAGGTGCTTCTCCAACGACCATAATAGGTGCTTTGAGGTTGCCTCTGCCGACCACAGCATGGGTACGGGTGCTACCCAATTCACAACGCTGGCACTGATTACAATGCTGTGCCAACTCGGTCATATTGGTATACGTTCCGGGTGGAATGGGAATTTTGGCATCCGTGGGAATCAAATCTTGTTGGTTAAAGTTTGATTCTTCGTTAAAGAGGCTGAGTTGGATTTCGCTACTCATGAAAATCTGGATAATTGGCCTAGTGACAGCTAATTTGTGTAAATTTAATGGGCTATAACTTTCGTCAGATATCTCTCAGACAGGTACTGTTACTGAACACTGAATATTGACTAGATTCTTATTGTATCAGTGAATTCTAGGGATGATGCAGCTAAATGAATCGTATGTAGTTTAGGTACTGGTAGATGTTCCTCGTTCATATTGCATGGCTTTGGCATAATCCCCTAAGGCATAACAAGCTATTTTCAGACTGGCAAGAGCTTGTTCTTCAATGCGTTGATCTTTGATGCTTCTGGCTAACAATAGGCGTGCTTCATAGTATGTAATGGCTCTGCTATGGTCACCTAAAGCTTCACAGGCAACACCTAAACTACCAAGAGACTGTTCTTCACTACGCTTATCTTTGAGTTCTCTAGCTAATTGCCAGCGTTTTTCATAGTATTTAATGGCTTTAGCATAATCACCGATCGCATAGCAAGCATTACCCAAGTTTTTCAATACCTGAGCAGCACTACGAGGATTATTTAAGGAGAGTGCTATTTTGACGCATTTTTCGTAGTAGGCGATCGCTTTTGGGTAATTATCCAAAGCATACCAAGTATTGCCTAGATTTTTCAGTACTTGTTCTATGCCCCAGCTATCTTTGAGTTCTTCAACAATGATGAGGCTTTGTTCTTGATAAGCAATTGCTTGATTAAAATTACCAGAAGCTTTATATACTAATCCTAAATTATTTAAGGCTGCAACTTGACTCCGTTTGTCTTGCAACGTTTGAGTTAGTTGCAAACACGCTTCGAGAAACTCAATGGCTTTGTTATAGTCGTTCAAATGACGATAAGCATTACCCAAATGAGACAGTATTTGCATCCTTACTGATAAATCTGGGGTGTCTGTCAAGGATAAACATTTTTGACAGTAACAAATAACATTTCTATAATCTCCTGAGGTGTAAGCGATTAATGCCAGCAACGACAGGACTTGTTCTTGTTGTTTGACATCCCTGGCTAGCTGAAACATCTCTAGGGATTGTTGTAAAGACTTGATGGCTGCTATTAAGTCTCCAGCCTGCTGTTGTTGAATTCCTTGCCGCAGTAACTTGGATGCTTCTGATGAGTGATTGTCGTTTTCTGGAGGAACCAATGATTCTTTCGGTTCACCTTGGTCAAATTCGTGAGTAATCGTGTTGCGCCTTACTTGTTTGGGGTATTTGGCAACTTGCACAGGAACCTTATTGTTGATGCTGTTGTTCCCTTCACCGTTTGACATTGACCAATTCCTGATAACTGGGGTGACGTATTTAGTATTCCCAAAAATTAGCCGCTTCTTTCATGCAAAAGACTGATAACTGTTTTCATCTCGGTAGAATAACTAGTTCAATTCCCCATCCATAGCCTCAGTGTCCCTATTTCTTGCTAGTTTTTACTTATATAAATAGAGGTATTAGCAATGCAGAGACAACTAGAACCAGAAGTGATGGATAGTTGGGAGGAAGCTAGTGAATATGATGCAATGGATTTTACTGAGGTAAATAATGCTTTTGCTGAAGAGGCCGTGGCTTGTGGTTCATCAGAAGATGGTTTAGTCTTGGATGCGGGTACTGGTACTGCACGGATTCCGGTTTTAATCTGTCAGAAACGTCCTCGGTGGCAGTTAGTGGCGATTGATATGGCTGAAAATATGCTACAGATTGCTACACAGCACGTCCAGCAGTCTGGGTTACAAGAACATATTCGTTTGGAACTGGTGGATGCAAAACGTTTACCTTATGAGGATGGGGTATTTGATTTGGTCGTTTCTAACAGTCTAGTTCACCATCTGCCTGACCCTCTACCTTTTTTTGCCGAAATCAAGCGCGTTTGCAAACCTCAAGGCGGTATTTTTATCCGTGATTTATTTCGTCCTGAGGATGAAGCAACAATGAATGCTGTAGTGGCAAGTATTGGGAATGAATACGATGACTATCAGAAAAAATTATTTCGTGATTCGCTCCATGCCGCATTGACATTGGATGAGGTTAATCAACTGATTATAACAGCAGGGTTAACGGGAGTGGAGATTTATCAGTCAAGCGATCGCCACTGGACGGCTAAACGCAGTTGGACTAATTAGAAATATCATGCTGTTCGGCTTCCGCTAGCCAGCTTAGTCTATTGATTGGTGTTTTTGTCTGCCAAATTTGTTCAAACTCGGCTCTTGTAATACCAAACTCTAATAAATCTGCTTTACTGAGGGGTTTGTCACACAACATTCCATAATTATCGGCAAAATGGTTGTCATCATAAAACAAGACATTACCGTTTTCGTAGACTTCTATTTGTCTTGTAGCGCATAAATCGTTACCTACTTGTATTACTTCTATAAAGTAGGTACTAGTACCCCAAGTATCAAACTCTCCTCCAAGGGTTTCATCCCAGAACCATTTACAGTATTTCTTTTCCTTGGTTGATAAAGACATCATTTTTTTGCTCCTGTTATAGAGGCTAATATCTTCAAGGTACTCTAAAAGAATATGCTTGTGTGTCTGAGTCAGGATATCGAGAGAAAGTAAATGCCGACCAATGCACAAACACTATCAAAATGAGGAGGGCAAAACAAAATTTTACAAGGCATTCTAGAGTTAAACCTAGAAACTATTTTGAAGGGAAAAGACGATGACAATCTCTTTAAATCACACTATAGTTCCTGCTCATAATAAAGAAGCATCAGCACAGTTTTTTGCTCAAATTTTTGGTTTAAACGTCGAATCTGTTGGTCATTTTGCGGCTGTGCGAGTTAATGACACACTTACGCTTGATTTTGATGACAGAGGAACATTCGAGTCTCACCATTATGCTTTTCATGTCAGTGATGCAGAATTTGATACTATCTTTGCCAGAATCAAACAAGCTGGTTTGGAATATAGTAGCGACCCCATGCACCACAACAAGGGAGAAATCAACCATAGAAAAGGGGGGCGTGGTTTTTATTTCTACGACCCAAATGGTCACAATTTAGAACTATTAACCCGTAGCTGATAGTTACCGAGCATCATTTCCTACTCAGGTTAAGTCATCACATCTTGAGATTGCAATTATTTTCTACTCTTTTTTTAGATGAATTAGTTCTGTCTTTATCTGAGGGGCGGTAGAATAAACCTAATTTTCGTAGCTTCAACAGAATAACTATGGCTATGTCTTCTACACTACAACGGGCATTTACCAACGGCCGTGTACTGAAAGTAATTAGTGGTTTGAACAACTTTGACGCTGATAGCGTTGCAGCTATTATTAAAGCTGCTGAACTTGGTGGTGCGACTTTTGTAGATATTGCCGCCGATGCTGGATTGGTTCAGTTAGCTAAAAGATTGATTAATTTACCAGTTTGTGTATCAGCAGTAGATCCAGAAAAATTTGTCACAGCAGTAGAAGCTGGTGCAGATTTGATTGAAATCGGTAATTTTGATTCTTTTTACGCTCAAGGACGCAGATTTGAGGCTGCGGAAGTATTGGCGCTGACTAAACAAACCCGCGCTCTCTTACCCGAAATTACCTTATCTGTGACTGTTCCTCATATCCTAGAACTAGATCAACAGGTACAGCTAGCCGAAGAATTGGTAAAAGCTGGAGCAGATATCATTCAAACCGAAGGTGGTACAAGCAGCCAGCCTACTCACTCTGGAAGCCTGGGATTAATTGAAAAAGCTGCTCCCACTTTGGCAGCAGCTTATGAAATTTCTCGTGCTGTATCAGTACCAGTATTATGTGCTTCCGGCATTTCTAATGTGACTGCACCTCTGGCGATCGCCTCCGGTGCGGCTGGTGTTGGTGTCGGTTCTGCTATCAACCAACTCAACAGCGAAGTAGCGATGATTGCGGCTGTACGCGGCTTGGTTGAAGCTTTGGGAACTGTTGATCGTGTAATCGTCTAGTTAGGAATCAGGGACATGGGGGAGATGAGGGAGGAACACCTGAAAAATCTTCCCCAATCCCCAATCCCCAATCCCCAATACCTACAAAAGAATATCCTTCAGCGCATAAATCACTTGATCTTGCTGTTCGGTTGTTAATTCAGGAAACATGGGTAAGGATAAAACTTCATTGCAAGCTTGTTCTGCAACTGGTAATTGTCCTGGCTGATAACCGAGATATTGATAAACTGGTTGCAAATGTAAAGGGTAGGGATAGTAAACCATCGAGCCTACTTGCTTTTCTTGCAAGCTATTTTTTACCGCCTCCCGGTGTGTGGCGCTATTACCATTCCTTCCTGCGGTGATGACGCGAATAGTATATTGATTCCACACGCTCACTCCACCAGCTAGTTCTTGCGGGGGGATGATACCGGGAATTTGACTGAGATATTTTTGGTAATAGGCGGCGATCGCTTGTCTTTGGCGATTCCAAGTATCAAGATAAGGTAGTTTAATCTGTAAAATTATTGCTTGAATCGCATCTAAGCGGCTATTAACACCTATTTCTTCATATTGATAACGATGTCTCTGTCCATGTTCCTTGATGATCCGCACCTTGGCCGCAATTTCTGGATCGTTGGTTGTAATCGCGCCACCATCACCGCACGCACCTAGATTTTTGGTGGGGTAGAAGCTAAAACAGCCAATATGTCCAATACTACCGACCTTTTTGCCGCCCCAAGTCGCGCCTGTAGCTTGAGCGCAATCTTCAATTACTGCGATATTGTGAGCTTGAGCGATCGCCATTAGCGTTGTCATATCCACCGGCTGTCCAAATAAATGCACTGGGATAATCGCTTTGGTTCGGGGTGTAATCGCCGCCGCTACTTGCTGTAAATCTAGGTTAAAACTTGTCTCATCGATGTCAACAAATACCGGCTTTGCACCTACGGCGCTGATCACTTCAGCCGTAGCAACAAAGGTGAATGGTGTAGTAATTACTTCATCGCCTGCACCGATTCCTAAGGCGCGTAAAGCTAGAAATAGAGCGTCCGTACCAGAATTACAAGCGACACAATCAGTAACGCCATGATAAGCAGCAAATTGTTGCTCAAAACTTGCGACTGGAGGGCCACCAATATAACGCCCAGAAGCCAGTGCTTCTACAACGGCTCTGCTGACTTCGGCTTCTATGGAAGCATATTGCTGCTTGATATCAAAGGCGGGAATCGAACTTAGGCTTTGGATCATGAGTTTTCATTTTGTCTGAAGATACAAAGAATACATTCCGACTGTCAATTTTGACTGGGGAAATTTTTCTTTAAAGAAATTTAAAAGGACTGTCGCTCTAGATACGCATTAAACAAGAATTATTACTGAAGTAATTTTATGGGTAAGACTTAGAACAGTGGTAAGTTATGAGTGCCTGTTCGACAACTGACATAGTGGAATAGTCATTGGTCATTAGTCCATAGTCCATAGTCAATAGTCCATAGTCCAAAACCTTCATTTTTAGTGTTTAACTATTGACTATTGACTGTTGACTGATTAGGAAGTGGAGAAGGGATGCAGGGTTTGATTAGTTTGGATTTAGTTGATTTAGTGATGGCGGTGGGATTGATGGCGATCGCTATTGGGTTGTCTGCTTGGGAAGGATTGGGGCTAGAGTTGAATTTAGCGATCGCTACTGGCAGAACTATCCTACAGTTGTTGGTTTTGGGGTATGTTTTAGACTTCATCTTTGCTCTAGACAATCCTGGGGCAGTTTTGGCGATTTTGGGGGTGATACTGACGATTACGGCGATTGTCGCACGAAATCGCATCAGTCAGAAAATTCCTTATGTATTGCCTCTCGTATGGGGAGCAATTTTTATCAGTACTGCCCTGACAGTTTTTTACACCACCTTCTTAATCATTCAACCAGATAGATGGTACGAGCCGCGCTATGTAATTCCCCTGACGGGGATGGTGTTGGGTAATGCGATGAATGCGGCGGCGATCGCTGGGGAACGGCTTGTCAGTTCGATGAACTCTTTTTCCACGGAAATTGAAACCCATTTGAGCTTGGGTGCAACTCCAGCACAAGCTGTCAGCCAGTACCGTAAGGAAGCAATCAGAGCCGCATTACTCCCCACTTTGAATCAAATGATGCTTGTCGGGATGGTAGCTATCCCCGGAATCACCACCGGACAGTTACTCGCTGGGATTAATGCCCTGGATGCGGTATCTTATGAGATTGTGATTATCTTTATGGTTGCGATCGCCAACCTACTCACAACTGTTTTACTAACCAAAGGATTGTGTCGGCAGTTTTTTAATTCTGCGGCGCAGTTAGTCAGGTGAGTAGAATAAGTGGTGTAGCCTAAAATTAAAATTAACGTGACGTTCTCTATTAGCTAAAGTGACAGAATCTTTGCCATTGCGCGATCGCTATCTTGCTCTCATTGATGAAATTGTCCAGATGACTCTCCAGGGCAAAATTAGCTCTGTGGAGATGGTCTATCAGATGCTGCAAAAAGGTATACTGGCTGGGACGGGGGAAGTGTTTGAGTTGGTTTTAAGCGATCGCCTCAATACTAGCCAAGCTCAGGTGGATAGTGAACAAGATGAGTTGAAGAAAGCTAAGGCTAACCGGAGTTTACGGGCGATTAAGACGATTCAAAGTCAATGGCAAAGATACGCCCAGCAGAATAAAGCCACGGAAGCGATCGCCTCAGCCGTGCAGGAAATCACTACAGCCTCAGCAAGCGATCGTTTGGCTACATTTTTACGTATTATTGACCCTAACTTAAAAAATCCCCTCAATCTGTCGCAACTCCAGCAATTAGGCAAATCATTACAGCAATTCGCCCAGTTTGATCCTGATATCCAGCAAATATCACAAGGAATCACCCGTGGTGTAGCCGCTTGGCAAAGGTTACAAGATCACCTAGTTAGCTGGATGTATGAGTCAAATCAAGCCCTGGGGTTTGGTGGTGTACCCGGAGAAACTGGCCCTTGGGCGACTTGGGCAAAAAAAGTTAATAGCGAATTACCCCAGGCTTTATTTCGCAGCCTAGCTGTAGAACAATCTGCCATCCCATTTGTAGAGCAGCATAGCAGTATTACTCTCGCTGATTGGGTGGAAATCGCCTTAATTTTTCAGTATTTGCAACGAGGGTTAGTTAACTGGTTCGACCAGCAAGCATACAATATTCAAGCAGGGTCGAAGTTGTCGATTTCTACTTTCCTGACCTTTGCAGTGCTTTGGAGTCAGTTAGCAAGCGGTTTTCAAGGTAAAGCCGAATACAGCAATGGCTGTTCGCAAATCATGTTGCAAACTCTACGAACCTTTGCCCAGCGTCCCTATTTTCCTCTTTACGGTGGGATTTTTGCATCATTTTCGGGTAGTTATTTGCGGGATGCTTTAGATTATTTAGACGAACCCTTACGCAAAGTTGAGCGAACCCAAGAGAAAGCGCGAATTTTGACGTTGTTAGGCTATTCTCAACGTGCTTTAGGGCAATATCAGCGTTCTATCAAGTTTCACGAGCAAGCATTAGAAATTGCCAGGAACGCAGGCGATCGCCCTTGTGAAATCGCCAATCTTAATCACCTCAGCCGCACCTATGTACAAGAACAAGATTATGCTGAAGCCATTAATAATAGTCAGAGAGCATTAATGTTAAGTAGGCAAGCAGGAGACAAGACAGGTGAGACTAATGCACTGGTAAATCTAGGTTACAGCGAAGTGATGCAGGCGCAAAAGTTGGAGCAAGTAGAGCCAGAAACCTATGAAAGAGCAATTAGTTATTTAGAACAAGGGTTAAAGTTATCAGAAAAATCTGGTGATATTCAAAGTAAGGCTTTGTGTGTCAGTAGTTTAGGTATTGCATATTTAGTGATTGGTCAACCACAAGATGCTATTAAATATTTAGAAGATGGTTTTAAAACAGCACAAATTTCTGGTGATTTGTATCTCCAAGGTAGAAATTTAGCTTATCTGGCCGAAGCTTGTTATCAATTACAAAACTTGGAAAAATCTATTTATACTGGTTGTCTGGGAATGTATTTATTAGAGCAAATTGCCTCTCTAGAATGGCGACAAGCAGCCGGATTATTGACTATTTTACAAGGACAAATTGGGTTAGAAGCTTTTCAAAATTTACTACAGCAAAGCCGCAGTAAAATCATATCAATTATTGGGGTGGACGGCTATGATTACATTCCGAAATTGTTAGCACAGTATCAGGAAGATATATAACTTCACAGCCCATGAGACTGCCTCCCCTTATGTGTTTGGCTGTATTTAATTTTGAATTTTGTACTCCTGCGGAGAACCCGTAGGCTATTTTGAATTTTGAATTGATTCACTCTATTTCTTCACAGCGAATTAGTAGCTTTTCCATCGCTTCTGCTAAAGAAATTAAATCATTCCATGAGGAACCACTAACTAAACTCTGGGCGTGGGCTAATCGGTTGCGTAATTGTTCAGCAGACTTTAAAAAGCGTTCACCAGCGCGTTTTGATTTTAATTCTAGTTGTTCCAGCAGTTCTGGTTGATGTAAGACTAACTCTCGCTTGTCACAAAATTGCAGGTAATCTAGTAAATCTGTGGCTTCGTTTCTTTCTTGACTTTCGCGCCATAACCTCCGTGCAACTTCTAGGCGATCGGGTTTGAGAACTTTCTGCCAAGTATCTTGGGGATAGTAAAGTCTTACCAACCTCAGCAGATTCATTTCCAGCAAAGTAACTAAACCAAAGAGCAACATTCTCACGGGTGCTTTCTGCAAGTCACCACAGGTAACAATCCCACTCACCTGATTACAGTCGAGGACAAACAAACGCGGGTTCTGTTGCAAGATGGGTAGTAACTTCATCAGTGGGGTAGAAATCGCAATCAGTTCTTTGGGATGAAACACTCGCTGATAGTCACTGCACTTACCAGATTTAACTTGCACCAAGCTAGCGCGTTCAATATAGCCAGTGATTGTATCACCCGTTTCCACACCAACAACATCAAAATCTTGCGATCGCATCCACCCCAACACCTCTACTACCTCCGCCTCTGCTGGTATGGCTTTCAAGGCTTCAGCTACATATTCAATTGTGATATTGTTCTCAAACAAGCTCCGCAAGTCTTGGGAACGGGATTTTAAGTGTTTCATCTACCCTTAGCCACAGACGTAATTCGTAATTCGTAATTTAACCTGAATAGATGATTGTCGCGGCTACTTAAACAACACTCTCGCGCTCTGGGTGGAAATTTCCCAACCCTCTTCAAACTTCAAGCGCCCAGACTAGACAGCCTGAGCGCTTGAATATTAGGTTGCAGGGAAAATCTGCTAAGTTATGGAATTAAGCAGGCATCATTTGCATGGATCTGCAAGCTTCTGCACATTTGCGACAAGCCATTGCACAGTCCATCATCATTTGATCATCTCTCATTTGTTCGCAGGCCATAGCAGTGCGATCGCACATTTCTGCACACAGCATACAAGTGCGTCCCATAAATTCGGAACCACCCATCATCATATTCACGCACATCATGCACATTTCTGAGCAGTCGCGCATCATCCCCATCATGCTCATATCCATCTGCATACCGCCCTTGCTCATGCAGTAAGTCATGGTTTCCATGCACATTTTATGACAATCCATACAAGCTTTCATACAGGCTTGCATTTCGGTAGTCATAGATTCAGTCATCATCATCATCATCATAGGAAATACCTCGTGAATCTTTGATGTACAAATAGCCTTTTACAAGGACTACTCATAACAGTAACCATATCTTTTTAAGGAATCAATAGTACTTTCAACATAGAAATTTATAAGCCTACTTTCCCGATAGAATTACTGGTATTTTAGCCTTGAACCACAAGGATTCTGGGTGCTGCTTACGGAAGTTCTTACCAATCAAGCCTCGCAAACACCTGTAACCTATTAGGATTGGTTAAGACTCGCCAAAATTTTCACCCAGAATCAAACATTGAAGTTAAAAATTACTCCATTTAAAGTCATATTTTTTTGACAAAAACCTTGAAAAAGATTTATTAATTTATATGAAGACATATTTTATTGAGTTACATCATCCCCAAGCTAGATGTTAAAAACTATAAAAATCATATTTGAATATTGAACAAACGTCAGTATTTGTAGGGTGAGCATTGCCCACCATATCCGGGTTTTGGTGGGCAATGCCTACGTATAATTCACAAATCAAATAATAGTCCCATATAAATTGTAAAAAGTTAATTACAAAATCCAAAATGTAAAATCTTTTTAAATAGTGATAAATATGATTTTTAGATATCACATCATCATATAATAAATTATTGTTAATAATTACAAATTACTGCACTTGCTTAATTATGAATAAATCCCAAAACAGTGGAATACTGGAACAGCTTGTCAACACAATAATGGGTGTAAAAACTGGTAATCAACAACAATCACCAAATACATCAATAGCCGCTACACAAGAACTAGATATCAAAGCAGTTGTAGTTTATAAACTAGGAACTATCCTCCAAATAGGAGCTATGATTCTTGCGTTGCTGGGAATGGAAAAATTAATCATCTTGATAGATAACAATTCTTCTTTACCCAATTGGTTTAGCACTTTATTAACGGCATTATTTTTCACCTTATTAAGTCTCCGTTCCCGAATTTTTTCTCTCTTAGATAATACCCGTTCTCGTCAAACATACGACCAAGTAATCAGACCAAGATGGTCTCCTCCACCCTTAGCATTTCCCATAGTTTGGATGATCATTGCGGTTTTGCGGGTAATTTCTTCAGTATTAGTTTGGCAGCAAATGAATCACCAATTTTTAGTAATTCCTTTCATTCTATTTGTAGTACATCTGGCTTTGGGAGATACTTGGAATACAATTTTTACTGTAGAACGCAGACTAGGTGCGGCTGTACCTGTAGTGATTTTAGGCCCCTGGTTATCTGCGGTAGTGGTGACAGCAATTTATTGGCAAACTAGTCCTGTAGCGGGAATGATTTTATCTTTTTCTTGTGTATGGCTAACCGTAGCGGCCGCATTGGTATTAAGAATTTGGCAGCTAAACGGATCTGAGCCATTGTATCCTGTAAAACTCACACCAGTGGAGGAATAAGTCTATTGTTTCCAGTTGTGTGTTATCTCTCTGACTAGTAAATTTTGGTGTTTCTATCAATTAACAGTAATTGCCGTCTTGTGTTGATCTTAGCTTATCAAAATATCGCGTGCGATCGCACTACTCCACTAACAACGATACTTACAACGGGTTTATACTGCTGCCAATTTAGTGCTTGTGTGTGATTATCAAATGATTTATTAGAAATACTCGACTACCGCAGCAATAGCCATAGCAATATCTTCCATGAGTTCAGGCGAACAAACTCCAATTTTACGGATGAATCTTTGCACATCCATACCGCGCAGTTGTAAAACATCAACAGCAGAAGTTTTAGTTAAATTATTGCTTGCGTCTGGTTCAAGTTTGACGTGCCAGATATTACCAGTGTAGTATTCTTTCCAGTCTGTGATAGGAGCAATTAATTTAATTGGTAATTTACCAACACCATCAGAACTTACTACCACAGCAGGTCTGATTTTTTTGATTTCTGCTCCTAGTGTAGGGTCAAAATTAGCAAGCCAAATATCGCCCCGTCTAGCGGTAGGAGAGCTAGTAGTCAAGCAAGTCTCCTGTCTCTAATTCTTGCCACTCTTTATCTTGTTGGTAATGTAGTAACATTTGCTCGGCTTGTTCTGCCAGTATGCGCCGCCTTTCTTCTAATGGCAATTTCATAAACTCGCGTCGGTTTATGCTTTGAGGTTTTACGGCGATGTCTATTGTTTCTAGTTGTGTGTTATCTCTCTGAGTAGTAAATTTTGATGTTTCCATAAATTAACAGTAATTGCCGACTTGTGTTGATCGTAGCTTATCAAATATTACCTTGTTCAAAGGCATAATTGCAGGCTATATAAAATAGGTAAGCTGCGGCTTGCTCATAAATTTTAGGATGTAAATACTCACCGTCAAAAGTTAGTTGAGGTTGGGAAAGAGCAGATTCTAAAATTCAACCCCAGCTACCACTATTGAGACTCTGGATGATTTGAGGATGCCAGGATTTGAATTAATCTTGAAAGAAATTCATAAGCTAACGATGTCAATAAATTAGTTTGTGCTTCAATTTCGCTTGGTGGAAATACAAATGAGACATTTTTCATGGCTGATTCAGCCTGGTTATCAAATGTTTGACTATCAAGCACTGCCTCAATGCTAAAATTGCCTGACTGGACAAGCATAGAACCGTATTCAAGAAATACATTACTTAGATTTTGGTATGTATCTATTGCTCTTAAAGTGACTCTAATATAACGCAGAGGATAAATACTACTTGAAGGCTCAGTCAGTTCAACTTCATAACTAAAAACTTGTGATTCTTGATATTTGTCACTAGAAACCAGTAAGTTCCAGGTATTTAAATTAGGTATTGACTGCTGAACATCACTAGCAGCTTGTCTAATTTTGTTTTCGTCTAACATACATTTTCTATTTGTACTATTTGTAAATGTAAATATGTGGTAAAAACAAATACGGTTCAGTTAATGCTAAAATTTGGAGTCTGTGAGTAAGAAAAAGTTCGTAGTAAGGACTGAAGTTCTTAGATGAGGACTAAAGTCGTCACTACAAACTATTTTCTTAACTGAACTATATTGTGGTAAAAACTTACAAAGTCTTTGTTCTTAGTACAAACCAAAACGATACATTCTTGTTAAAAGACTGACTCAATCTTTTTTCTTAAATCAGCTAAACTAAGAGCAACATAACCATTTCGAGCAAGTTTATATTGTTCTAGTAGTAATTTAGATATCTCGTTTTGGTACTTAGTCAAACCATAACTCCTAATATCTGATAGTAAAGACTTAATTCCACAATACAAATTAAATTCCGTGAAAGAAGGGTAAAACTTACGGTGTCCTGAAGCATCCTGACTTACGTAACAGTCAAACATTCGTATAAATTGCTCTGGGGTCATTCGCTTATCTTGCTCAGGGGTTGCTTGATCAGCCATACTCATACTGTCTCTCTAGACTTGCTATATAAATACTCTAGCCATAACCGACAACAAGACAAAAGCGGTAGAGGAATCTACCCTCTACCGCTTGCTAATTTTTATTTGAGTTGAGACTCAATCCCAAACTTTAACTATGACTCAACACCTTGGGGTAATAATTCCCGGCGCTGTTGAGAAGTAACTTGTACATTGCCGTTGTCGTCGATATCAATGAGGGCGACATCACCATCTTTGATGCGACCTGACAGAATTTCTTCTGCTAGGCTATCTTCCAACAGGCGCATAATTGCTCGGCGTAACGGTCTTGCACCGTAGCTGGGGCTGTAACCTTCTTCGATGAGGCGGCCTTTGAAGCGATCGCTTACTTCTAAAGTTATACCTTTTTCGGTGAGGCGACCAAATACTTCCTTGAGCATAATGTCCGCAATTTCGGTAACTTCGGCTTTGCTCAACTGACGGAAGACGATAATCTCATCTAGACGGTTGAGGAATTCAGGACGGAAGTATTGCTTCAGTTCTTCGTTCACCAAGGAGCGAATGCGGTTGTATTGTGTTTCGGTTTGGTCTTCGGAGAACTCGAAGCCGATACCGCCACCACCTTTTTCGATTACCTTGGAACCGATGTTGGATGTCAAAATCAGCAAGGTGTTTTTGAAGTCAACGGTGCGTCCTTTGGCATCTGTTAACCGACCATCTTCTAAAATTTGCAGCAGCATATTGAAGACATCGGGGTGGGCTTTTTCGATTTCGTCGAACAGCACCACCGTGTAAGGACGACGGCGTACAGCTTCGGTTAATTGACCACCTTCGTTATAACCAACATAACCTGGAGGTGAACCAATCAACTTGCTGACGGTGTGGCGTTCCATGTACTCGGACATATCCAAGCGGATCATTGCTTCTTCGGAACCGAAGAAGTAGGAAGCCAAGGATTTCGCTAATTCAGTTTTACCTACACCAGTCGGCCCAGAGAAGACAAAGCTAGCAATGGGTCGGTTGGGATTCTTCAAACCGACACGAGCGCGACGGATAGCCCGTGAAACTGCTTTCACCGCATCTTCTTGTCCGATTAAGCGCTGGTGCAAGGTGTCTTCCATGTGCAGCAGCTTTTCGGATTCGGATTCGGTGAGCTTGTTGACGGGAACGCCTGTCCACGAAGCCACGATGTGAGCAATGTCTTCTTCTGTCACTACAGGTTCTTGACCTTCGCTACCAGAAGCATTGGTTTTGCTTTGGGCGATCGCGCGGATTTCGGCTTTGATTTCCATTTCCCGATCGCGCAGTTCCCCGGCTCTGTCAAAGTCTTGGGAACGGACTGCATCATCTTTTTCTTTTAAGATTTGGCGCAGTTCTTTATCTAACTCTTTGGCTGCGGGGGGCAGCTGAGAGTTCATCAACCGCACGCGCGAACCAGCTTCATCAACCAAGTCGATGGCTTTGTCTGGCAGATAGCGATCGCTAATATAACGATCAGATAATTTTGCTGCCGCAACTAAGGCTTCATCGGAGATTTTCAGCTTGTGGTGTTGCTCGTAGCGATCGCGCAAACCATATAAAATTTCTATTGTTTCATCGACGGAGGGTTCACCGACCATCACTGGCTGGAAGCGGCGTTCTAGCGCTGCGTCCCGTTCGATGTGCTTGCGGTATTCATCTAAGGTTGTCGCACCGATACATTGCAATTCACCTCTTGCCAAGGCTGGCTTGAGGATATTTGCCGCATCGATTGCGCCTTCGGCCGCACCTGCACCGATGAGGGTGTGTACTTCGTCTATTACAAGTATTACATTACCCGCTTGACGAATCTCATCCATGATTTTCTTCAAGCGTTCTTCAAATTCACCCCGGTACTTGGTTCCCGCTACGAGTAAACCGATATCTAGTGTCACAACACGCTTATCTTCAAGGATGTCGGGGACATCTTTGTTAGCGATGCGTGATGCTAGACCTTCGGCGATCGCGGTTTTACCAACCCCAGGTTCACCAATCAATACGGGGTTATTTTTTGTCCGGCGACCCAAAATCTGAATCACACGCTCGATTTCCTTGGCGCGTCCCACCACAGGATCAAGCTTGTTATCAGTTGCCATTTGGGTCAGGTTCGATCCGAATTCATCCAAAGTAGGTGTTTTGGTGCGTCCCGATTGCCCGGTCGCCGAAACCTCTGCTGTTTCTCCCAGCATTCGGATGACTTGGGTTCTAACTTTAGATAGATCCACCCCCAGGTTTTCTAGCACCCTGGCTGCCACACCTTCCCCTTCCCGGATCAGGCCCAACAGCAGATGCTCGGTGCCAATGTAGTTATGGCCTAATTGGCGCGCTTCTTCTAGGGATAGTTCCAGAACCCGCTTTGCCCGTGGCGTAAACGGAATTTCCACGGCCACAAAGCCTGAACCCCGGCCTATGATTTTTTCTACCTCAATGCGGGCATCTTTGAGATTGACACCCATCGATTTCAGCACCTTGGCCGCAACTCCCGTACCTTCCCCGATCAGACCCAGGAGGATCTGTTCGGTTCCGACGAAGTTGTGACCTAAACGGCGGGCCTCTTCTTGGGCCAGCATGATTACCTTAATGGCTTTTTCTGTGAAGCGTTCAAACATGGCATTTTTCCCATCACCTGCGTCGTGCCGGTACGCTGATTTTAGCACAGGCTAAGAGTTTGGATGTCTGTATCCAAAGATAATCAGCATCCAACAGCTATCACACAAGTTGATGGCTTGATTATTATTTGTTTATTACTGCCGCCCTGCCAACTTTACTGAGGAGTTTGAGTTTATCAGCATTTTTGGGCTTGAATAAAATACAAACGAATATTAAATTTGTGATTTTATTAAACGATCACAAATATCCATTATTAGCACAAACAGGGTACTCTAATCAAGAGTATCTCTAATTAAATTAGTTATTTAAAACCAATAATATTCTTTTATTAAATATTCTGATAGATGAATTTCAGCAAAAATAGATATTTTCTCATTAACTTAGTTGTTTTCCATATCGACAACTAAGCCAGGGTATGTGTTGGGAGGGGAAGAAGCAGGGGGAGCAGGGGATGCAAGAGGAGCAAAGAAGAATAACTATGGACTATTGACTATGGACTATTGACTATTGACTATCGACCAAGAATATTTTTGCAAGCCATCTTGAATAATAGTTGCCCAGTGCGCCAATGTCTCCTGAAACTGGGGATATTGTAAGTCTGGAAGCCAGAGTATGAGGGCATCTTCACCATTATCTTGGTAATAAGCACGCCGCCTTCCTGCTGTTTGGAACCCAAATTTCTGGTATAAAGATATTGCGGCTTTGTTAGAGGCTCGGACTTCGAGGGTGGCTCGTTCTAGGCCGCGATCGCTAGCTGTTCTCAATAGGAAATATAATAAAGCCTGTCCTAAACCTTGATGGTGATATTGGGGATGAACAGCCAAAATTGTAATATGGGCTTCTCCGACAATTGACCAAAAACACCCCATACCCAAAAGTTTGATAGAGGAAGTGGGGGAAAATAGACCGAGTAAATCACTGTTGGGACTATCCAACTCTCTTTGGTAGCCCTCCATAGTCCAAAGTCCACCAAAACAGGCTTGATCTAGTTCGAGGATTGCACTTAAATCCTTTGAGGTGAGTGATTGAAGTTTTAATTTTGATGAGATCACTTTTATTTGGATAAGATTACAAACCCTTTGTAAACTGGGATCGGGACAGTTAATTCACGCCCGTAATTTGAACAAGGACAATTTATATAGTTATGGTATCGACTCACCCGGCTGGGGTTCAAGATGCTGGTACTCAGTATCTACCTCAAAGGCGCAACACAAATACAAATATTTCGCCCAATCAGGAACTTTTACCTCTAACTGCTAAAGCTAACAGTCAAGGAAACCTGGAAATTGGTGGGTGTGATGTCACAACTCTAGTTGAGCAGTTTGGTTCACCTCTATATATATTAGATGAAGAAACCCTGCGGACAGCTTGTCGGCAATACCGGGATGGCTTCCAAAAGTATTATCCTGGAGAATCTCAGGTATTGTATGCCTCTAAAGCATGGAATTGTTTAGCTGTTTGCGCGATCGCAGGCTCAGAAGGTTTAGGAATTGACGTAGTTTCAGGAGGCGAACTATACACCGCCCTAGCTGCTGGTGTAAGTCCTGCGAAAATTTACCTCCACGGCAATAATAAATCTCGTGAGGAACTGATCTTAGCAATTGAATCTGGTGTCACCATCGTTGCAGATAATTGGTATGAATTACACACCCTGGTGGATATCGTAGAGACGTTGCACGCAACGTCTCCATCAAAAATCCGCGTTATGTTGCGGCTGACCCCAGGTATAGAATGCCATACCCACGAATACATTCGTACAGGACACCTGGATAGTAAATTTGGTTTTGATCCCAACGATTTGGCTGAGGTTTTTGAATTTGTCAGCCAGCAACCAAATCTTAACTGCGTAGGATTACACGCTCATATTGGTTCGCAAATTTTTGAGCGCCAACCCCATCGGGATTTAGCGGCTGTTATGGTGCAGTGGTTGCGGGATGCGAATAAATATGGTTTGAATGTCACCGAATTAAATGTTGGTGGTGGTTTGGGAATTAAATATGTAGAATCAGACGATCCACCAAGCATTGATGAATGGGTAAAGGCGATTTGCGAAGTGGTGCAATCTGCTTGTGCAGCCGAAAACTTACCTTTACCAAAGCTATTATCGGAACCAGGGCGATCGCTCATTGCTACCAGCTGCGTCACCGCATACACTGTTGGCTCATCTAAAACAATACCGGAAATCCGTACCTACGTCTCTATAGATGGGGGTATGTCTGATAATCCACGCCCAATTACTTACCAATCAGTTTATCGAGCAGTAATTGCCAATAAATTATCTGCTTCCCACACAGAAACAGTTACTATTGCGGGTAAGCATTGCGAATCAGGGGATATTCTGATTAAAAATGCCCAACTGCCCAAAACTGAACCAGGGGATATTCTCGTAGTTATGGCAACTGGTGCGTACAATTACAGTATGGCCTCTAACTATAACCGTCTACCCCGACCGGCAGCAGTTGTAGTGGCAAACGGCGAAGCAAACTTAATTTTGCAACGCGAAACTTATCAAGACTTGATTCGACAAGATTGTTTACCAGAAAGACTTAAATAGTCAGTGGTCAATAGTCAGTAGTCAGTAGCTAAACAAGACTGACCACTGGCAACTGACCACTGACAAATGACAAATGACAAATGACTATTAGAATCCAGATGTCATGAGAGATTTAGGGAAGCAATGGCTGGCAAACCTGGGATGGTCACAGTCCTTGCTGCTTGGGACTCTGGATATTGTGTTGGTGCTGGTGTTGACCTACATGATACTAGTGATCATTAGTGAGCGCCGGACACTGTGGATGGTGCGAGGATTCATCGTGTTAATGTTGGCTTCAGCACTTAGTGGCAGATTTGGTTTGCCACTGTTAAATTTTGTGCTGGAAAAATTAGTGATTGGCTGTGCTGTAGCAATGGCTGTTGCTCTCCAGTCAGAATTTCGGCGATTTTTAGAACAACTAGGGCGTGGTGAATTCCGACAATTATTGCAACCCGCCAATCTAACCATTCCCAAGTCTGATAGTGTAATTGATGAAATCGTGGAAGCGGTAAAGGAACTCTCGAAAAACCGAATTGGAGCTTTGCTAATTTTGGAAACCACTGGTCCCATCGACGAACGAGATTTTTCTGTGCCTGGAGTCAAACTCAATGCGGACGTTTCCAAGGAACTTATACAGACAATTTTTCAGCCAAAAACCCTATTACATGATGGAGCAACATTAATTCGTGGCTCAAGGATCGTATCTTCGGGTATAATTTTACCGCTTTCGGGACGCACAGCCTCACGCCAGTTGGGAACACGCCATCGGGCAGCAATGGGAATTACTGAGCGAGTCGAAAACTGTATCTGTGTCGTTGTATCAGAAGAGACGGGTTCTATTTCCTTAGCGGAAAGGGGAACTCTAAATAGACCCCTGACAATTAGGAAGCTCAAAGAGTCATTAGAGGCTCAATTATCCCCGATAGTAGATCGGGAAGCCGTTGCTCCTGGCTTGTTCAGTTTGGGTCGTCAGATTAGTGAAAAGACACTAGCACTGGTTTCACGTTTACCCGGTTTACCACGTCTTCGACGTGCCACGCGTAGTTTACTTCCCCGTAGGGATAAGACCGCTTCTCAAGATAAAAAATGACAATACAACAAACTGAACTGCAAGAATTGCCCCTGGATTTAAAACGAGAACTACTGCCCAAACACGTTGCAGTAATTATGGATGGCAATGGTCGATGGGCTAAACGTCAAGGTCTACCCCGAATTATGGGTCATAAACGAGGAGTAGATGCCCTCAAGGATTTGCTACGTTGCTGTAGAGACTGGGGGATTCAGGCGCTGACTGCTTATGCTTTTTCCACAGAAAATTGGAAAAGACCACAGGAAGAAGTAGAGTTTCTGATGACTCTGTTTCAAAGAGTTTTACGTCAAGAACTGCGGGAAATGGTCGAAGAGAATGTGCAGATTCAGTTTGTGGGTAATTTAGCAGCTTTGCCGCGATCGCTGCAAGCGGAAATTTCCCGTTCTATGGAAGCAACTAAAAATAATCGCGGTATTCGGTTTTCTGTCGCCACCAATTATGGAGGACGACAGGAGATTTTACAAGCTTGCCGGGCGATCGCTCAAAAAGTCCAGCAAGGTCTCATACAACCAGATGAAATAGATGAAGAAGTATTTGAACGCCACTTATACACAGCCGGAATTTCCGACCCAGACTTATTAATTCGTACCAGTGGCGAAATGCGCCTCTCAAACTTCTTACTATGGCAAATGGCTTATGGGGAAATCTATATCACTGATACTCTCTGGCCAGATTTTGACCGTACAGAGTTTCACCGCGCTTTATGTGCATATCAGCAAAGAGAAAGACGGTTTGGGAAGGTTTAGGGATTGGGGATTGGGGATTGGGGACTAGGGATTGGGAATTTCTCCCCCTGCTCCCTGCTCCCTGCTCCCTGCCCCCTGCCCCCTGCTCCCTGCTCCCTGCTCCCTGCCCCCTGCTCCCTCCACTTCCCCTGCTCCCCCATCTCTCTCTCACGGGCCGGAAAATACTGCTTGTTCAATATCTTCTCGACTGAGGGAATATTTAAACGCACGTTGAATATCTTGGCCATTTTCCCCAGCTTGGACGTAGCGGACTACAATTTGCTCAACATCAAGCCAAAGTTCAGCTTGCCAACTGGGACGCTGTACACGCCAGCAGTGTAATTGTGTGTCATCTTGTTGACAACCTTGCTCTTTTAACCATTGTTCAATTTGTGGTAGAGGATGGCTGTATAAGGGAGTGTTAGCAGGGATAAGAGACATAATTATTCAAAATTCCAAATTCACAATAAACTACAAATTTGTGACAAATAAGTAATTGATTGTTGTAGTGTAGCTGTTGATTGTTGTAGGGGTGTTGGGAAAAGTGCATCACCACGAATAAAGGCGATGGTAATTGCTAACAGTAGACACCCAACTAACGTTAAACCCAAAATAAATAAAGCAAAGATTTCGCCGGAAGACAGGGGGCGATCGCTTGCATCCAGGTAAGCTGATTTTGAGTAATCGTAAGTATAAGAGGCAGGACGATTCAAGTCGGCCGGTGCTTGAATTACCCCAAAACGAGAATAGCCTATTTTTAAGTCGTAATTTAAACGCCTGTCTGGGTTACTCAGAGTGGCGTAGGCTTCATTAATTTGCTGAAATTGTCTAGTAGCAAGACCAGCAGGCAATTCTGTAGTATCAGGATGATAACGCTTGCTCAGTTCCCGATAAGCACGGCGGATATCGATTACCGATGCTGAGGGATGCAGTCCTAGCAGAGAATAATATGTAGGTTCACTGCTTCTTGGCATTGCACCGTTCTGATTCACGGCTGTTTGATTCACTTTGCAATCAAGTTTTTTCTAATATTGTAAACCTGCCACTAGCAATAAATGTCATGGAATTTCCGACAGACAAGCATCTTTAAGTTACGATAAGTTTCATTGCTTAAGTATATTTTTTTGCTTCATGACCAAAGCCGCAGACATCAGTACTAAAAAATTAATCAGCCTAGCACCCAACAATTGGGTAAGATGGGTAACACAGATGTCTGATGTCGTAGCCGGAGAAATTCTTAGTTCTGACTTTCAATGGATTAGCCGAGAAAGTGATGTTTTAATTCGTGTCACCAGTCCTGAATACGGTGAATTTTTAGTCCTCAACGAATTACAGTTACGCTATCAACCCCAAATGCCAAGACGGATGAGGGCTTATGCAGCACTGGCAGAAGAAAAATATAATCTACCCACCTACCCTGTCTTAATCAATATTCTCAAAACTAATAGCGAAAAAGTACCTACAAGCTTTACATCCAATCTTGCTGGACTACGAGCGATACAAGATTATCGAGTCATTAACCTTTGGGAAGTAGATGTGAATATTGCTTTCCAACAACCCTTACCTTCCCTACTTCCCTTTGTACCCCTTCTTAAAGGTGGTGAGAATGAGTTAATAATTCGAGAAGCGTTGCAAATGCTGCGTGCGGACGAACAACTCAATCAGTTAGAAACAGTCCTAGCTTTTTTTGCTACGTTTGTGTTAGAGAGTGCCTTAGTTCAAGAAATTATGAGGTGGGATATGGCTGTTTTACGTGAGTCGCCTTGGTATCAAGAAATTTTGCGAGAAGGAGAGATACGTGGTGAAGCACGCGGTGAAGCGCGCGGTCAACTGCTGGGATTGATGTCCGGCATTGAAACTAATTTAGAAGCAAAGTTTGGCCAAGACGGTTTAGAATTATTGCCACAAATTAGCCAAGTTGAAGATTTAGCCTCCTTAAAGGAAATCTTACGCAAGACCGTTGCTGCCCAAACAATTGAAGAATTGCGGCAGATGCTGTAGTGTTATTGCTCACATATATTAAATTAAATCAGCGCGGGGTTTAAATGTTTCAATTTGCCGGAGTTTTTCGTAAAGTTCTCGTTCTTCTTGACTGATAGTTTTTGGGGTCAGTATTTGAATTTCCACTAATTGATCACCGCGTTTACCGTTATCGCTGGGGTAGCCTTTATTGGCCAAGCGGAATCTTTGACCAGATCTAACTCCTGGGGGAATGGTCATTTTCACGGGGCCGTCTAGGGTTGGTGCTTCTACCTGTCCTCCTAAGACAGCTTCGCTGGGAGTGACTGGTACTTGGCAGAATATATTAGTACCTTCCAGTTTAAATAGTGGGTGAGGTTCGACGGTAATTTTTAGATAGAGGTCGCCGCCGCTTATGCCTTGATTACGTAGGCGGATGGTTTGACCTGTTACCATCCCTGGGGGCATTGTCACTTCTAGCGATCGCCCATCTTCTAAACGAATACGTTCATTACCCCCAGAATAAGCTTTTTCAAAGGGTAAGGTCAATCTTGCTTCAATATCCCGACGGGCTGGACGAGAGGGATTTTTAGGAACTGTATATTCAACTCGGCTTTTTGGTGAACGAAACGGATCGGTGGTCGTGTTGGTACTTGCACCATTTTTGCTATCTCTACGACTGCCAACACCGATAACTTGATTGAGAAAGTCTTCAAAATTGGTAAACTGGCTGGGATCTACATTTTCATTACCGTTGCGTTCTCCATTACGACTATCTCCCCAAGCTTTGGATTTAGGAGTTTGTTTAGGAAAGCCTTTCTGTTTCCAATAACGGCTAAACTGGTCATATTGTGCGCGTTTAGTGGCATCGGAAAGCATTTCATAAGCCTCACCGATGATTTTAAACTTTTCTTCTGCGTCTTTATTCCCTGGATTGAGATCAGGGTGATACTGTCTTGCTAACCGTCGATAATTCTTTTTAATATCTTCATTAGTAGCATCTTTCGTTACCCCCAAAATCTCGTAATAATCACGAAAATTCTGCAAATTCTGCATATTCATTTATTTAACTTTTAAATTTTAGATTCTAGATAATTGTTACTAATTACCAATTACCAATTATCAATTACCAAATCCGCATTCAGGCAGAAGAGGAGATGGGAATCAATTCCTTAATTTTGTTGGCGTAGCCTTCTCTAGGAGATGCTACGCGATACCGTAGGCTATTTTGAATTGATTCCTCCCTATTCCTCATCTATAGCCAATCATCATCATCGTCCCAATTATCTTGATAGCTGGGACGGGGCGATTTACGAGGAGGGCGGTTGCTGTCATAGGAAGGACGGCTGTCTCGTCCGTAATCTCTGCCATAGTCTCTGCCATAATCTCTGTTATTGTAAGAATCGCGTTCTCGATAGCTATCTCTGGGAAGGTCGCGTTCCTTGTCTTTATCGCCGACAAAGATGTCTTTGATTGTGGCAAATAAATCGTCGTCTTCGTCCTCAGCATAATACTGACGAACTTCTCGATTTAGCTCATATAGAGCATCTTGCAGGTCGGCGTAAGCTTGGTCAATCCCGCGATCGTCATTTTCTTTGAGACTTTCCTTCAGTTCCCGGCTAATATTATCGATGCGTTGGCGACGGTTACGGGCAAACTGCATCCCAAATTCTAAAGCGACTTCTCTGAGTTGGCGTTCCCCTTGGAGAATCAAGGCTTCAGAACGAGTACGTTTTTCTACTCTCTCTTTGCGTTCCCGGTCAACGTCAGCATATTTTTGGGCTTCCTGAATCATCCGGTTAACTTCTGATTCACTTAAGGTAGAAGCACCTTGAATGGTGATACTCTGTTCCCTGCCAGTGGTTCTGTCTAAAGCTGTTACCTGTAAAATCCCGTTGGCATCGATATCAAATGCTACCTGGATTTGGGGAATACCTCGTGGCGCTGGGGGAATGCCGTAGAGTTTGAAACGTCCCAGGGATTTGTTATCACCTGCCATTTCCCGTTCACCTTGGACTACGTGAATTTCCACGGAGTTTTGGTTATTTTCGGAGGTAGAGAAAATATCAGAACGGCGAACGGGGATGGTGGTATTACGGGGGATGAGTTTTTTCATCACGCCACCGATCGCTTCTAATCCCAAAGATAAGGGTGTAACATCTAGCAGCAGCACATCTTTGAATTCTCCTGCCAGAATCCCCGCTTGAATGGCTGCACCCATCGCCACCACTTCATCAGGGTTGACATTTTCGCTGGGTTCAATGCCAATTAAGTCCCGCACCAGTTGTTTCACCATTGGCATTCTTGTCGAACCACCAACTAGTACGACTTCTTCGATATCATCAGGTCTGAGTCCGGCATCTTTTAGCGCCCGTTTCACTGGGTTGCGGACACGGCCTAATAAGTCAGCACATAAACCTTCAAATTGGGAACGTGTCAGCCTAGTTTCCAAATGTTTGGGGCCGTCTTCCGTGGCGGTGATGAAGGGTAAGTTGATATCGGTGATACTGACGGCAGAAAGTTCGATTTTAGCTTTTTCTGCGGCTTCCATCAAACGTTGCAAAGCTTGGCGATCGCGTCTTAAGTCTACACCTTCTGTCTCTAAAAATTGCTCTGCTAACCAATCGACAATTTTTTTATCAAAGTCATTCCCCCCCAGTTGGGTATCGCCACTAGTAGCTTTAACTTCAAATACTCCATCTCCTACTTCCAGAATCGATACGTCAAATGTACCGCCACCCAAGTCAAAAACTAAGATGGTTTCCGTATCGCCTCTGTCTAACCCGTAAGCTAACGATGCGGCTGTTGGTTCATTGAGAATCCGCAACACTTCTAAACCGGCTATTCTGCCAGCATCGCGGGTTGCTTGTCTTTGGGAGTCGTTAAAATAAGCGGGTACCGTGATGACTGCGCCTGTGACTGCTGATCCTAAATAAGCGCTAGCGTCATCTGCTAATTTTTTCAGCACCATTGCCGAAATCTCTTCGGCTGCAAATTCCTTATTCAGACGAGGACAGGCGACTTTAATATTGCCAACATCATCTTTGCGAATTGTATAAGGTACACGCTTTGATTCTGGGCTAAGTTCGTTATACCTGCGCCCAATGTAGCGTTTCACGGCAAAAAATGTATTTTGAGGGTTAAGGACTGTTTGTCGCCGTGCCATTTGCCCAACTACCCGTTCACCATCTTTGCTGAAGCCAACGACCGAGGGGGTTGTTCGCATTCCTTCTGCATTGGCAATCACCACCGGCTTGCCACCCTCCATCACGGCGACTACTGAGTTGGTTGTACCCAAGTCGATGCCGACTACCTTGCCCATGCCTTACTCTTCTCCTACTGTGTCTTACTATATATATTATGATTGGGCAGAACTACCTCTAGCTTTGTGCTACAGGGTAAACTTGCCTCAATGGTATAACAGTCATCATTAAGGCAAAAAGTGGAAGAATTATAGCTTGAGGATTTAGTTGCAAGACTAGGATAACATTGACAATGCTTAGTATGTTCTAGCCGTTGTAAATGTTGTAGCCTCATCTGTGAACTTCTTTACATCTTCAAGTTGGGAAACCCACCCTTATCTTAATTGCTATGTGTGTCATTTGTTTTTGAATCAGGTTCAATACAATAACCCAAGAGTATGTTGACTTAGTATATGAAAGCCAGGGACTACTGACCACTGACCACTGACAAAATAGATATTACAATTGTTCTAAACACTTGAATTTAAAAGCCAGATTACACAATCATTTAATACAGGTAGCACGAGAACGTGATCCTTATCTAGCAACGGCAGGACATTTCTTTGTCCAAGAATACATTCGCCAAGAATTTGCCCAGTGGGGAAGTGTGGAAATCCACACCTTTCAAGTAGGCAATAAATCTTTTAACAATCTCATACTCAATTTGCCGTCCCAATCTCTAGGGAAAAAACAGGGGCTACCACCTATTTTAATTGGCGCACACTATGATGGTGTACCAGGAACGTCAGGAGCTGATGATAATGCTACAGGGGTAGTAGTTTTATTAGAATTGGCGAGAAAGTTTGCGGCTGCACCAGCTAAATATCCTCTGCGATTGGTGGCCTTTGATATGGAAGAATATGGCTTGCTGGGTAGTACTGATTATACAGGCTTATTACGTCAACAACAGCAGCCGTTACGCTTGATGATGTCTTTAGAAATGCTGGGATATCGGGACTCTACGCCCGGTTCACAGAGATATCCTGCACCATTAGATAAGTTTTACCCCAATACGGGTGATTTTATTGCTTTAATTGGTAATTTACGCACTATCCCCGACTTAATTGGTATGAGTCGCCATATTCGTAAAGCTGGTATATCCAGTCAGTGGCTACCAGTACCAAATCGAGGCTTGATTGTTCCCCAAACCAGATTAAGTGATCATGCACCATTTTGGGATGCGGGTTACCCAGCAATTATGGTGACAGATACAGCCTTTTTGCGGAATCCTCATTATCATAAAGCCAGTGATGCGATCGCCACTCTCGATTTAGATTTTCTCACAGGCGTGTGCGAAGGCTTAGAAATCAGTATCCGGCGGCTGTGAACAATGGTGTGCCAATTTTCTAGATTGTCACATTTGACGTTTCACCCAGATCATGAGAACGCACGTTGGGAGATAAACTAGTTAAATCGTCAATATTTCGCTTCATTGTGTTACAGATAGCATCTAATGGTAAATCGTTAGGATCATAACCAAAAGGATTTTCAATCTCTAAACCAATCGCTTCAATGCCAAATAAAGTAAAACTCACTAACCCCACAACTAAACCTGTCCACCAACCCAAACTCTCTACCATTTGAAAAGGTAAGAGAAAACAATATAATAATAATAATTGCTTGAGATGTATAGAATAAGCTAAAGGCATCGGTGTTCTGAGAATCCGTTCACAAGACCCTAGATTATCAACCAAATTGTTTAATAATTCTTGTATAGATGTTAATTGATAAGTGTTTAAGCACTTGCGAGTATATTGCTGTTGTAAATAATCTCCAATCCAGAAGGCTACTTCTAGCGGCGGATTATTCATACTCTTAAGTTTGAAATATCGAGAAGTGGAGATTAAGTCTTCAAGTTCACTATTTATAGGTTCTCCACGCAAATGCAATTTAGTAGCCACAGCAAAAGCAACTAATAAGTTTAAAACTGATATTTTAGCTTCTCTATCCTTTGGTGAAATTTCATCCACAGATACCCAAATTTGTCTAGCCAAATTACGCGTATTGTTGACTATAGACCCCCATGCTTTCCTACCTTCCCAAAAACGATCATAAGCAGTATTTGTCCGAAACACTAGTAATAAACCTAAAACAATACTAGGAATAACACTACCTAAAATCGGTTGGGATACAGGAATTTTTAGTTGATAAAGTAAAGTAACTAATACCCCAAATAAAGCGCAGCAAATAACGCGTTTGTAAATTGCGCCAATAACTGAGCCTCTAAGTTGAAAAGCTATTTGAAACCAGCGTTTTCTCTCAACAGTCATCTCATTAACCTAAAAAATACTGGGCGAACTCATCCAGCAAATGTCTGAATAACTTAAAAATCATAACTCCATAAGTAGCACAATTGGCATTGCGGAATTTACTATGATCGGCAAGATATCCGACTTTTTCAAAAAGTCGGGTATCTGAATCCTGTTTCACAGAAACTCATCGCATACGTAAGCTTCCCGCCCGACAATCTCGTAACCAAGTTTTGACACCTTGAGCAATACTACCGTTACTACTATCTCGTGGTGGCGATGGTGGTTGTTGTTGGGGATAAGCACCAGTCTGAGTAAACATCATGACAAAACGCCAGTCGCTAGAAGTTTTCGTCAGTAATAACCAATGAAATTCTTGTAATTCCACTGCTTTTTTATCTATGTACTGCCGTTCTAAGGTAGTAAAGAAAACTTGCTCAACATCTGACACAGATTTCTTTTGCCTATCTGTATTGGAACCCTCAACATTTAAAGGTAAGGGCTGAAACTCAGGTCTACCAGCTATCAACATATAACTATAAATATCACTACTGCGGCGGAGGCGACGACCGCGTTGAGTGGCACGATTGGCATAACTCGGTAAATCACGCAATAGCTGAGTAGTTAAAGTCTCTAAACTTTGCTGATGACAAACAAACTTTTTCTGAGGCTGTACAGAGGTTTGGGGAGAGAGGTTTTGTGAAAATGCCGTTTTCTGGGAACTATTGGAAACAATCAGCCAAAAACCCAAAGTCAGCAGCCAAAAACCATAACTTGTCTTTTTAACAAAGTTGAGTGCTGTTAGCGTTATCAGGGGTAGAGTAGCCTGCTGAGTCATCAATCCTTCCCCTGCTTCCCCTGCTCCTCTGCTCCCCCTGCTCCTTTGCCCTCCCATGTCTACTTTCATGCCACTGTAGTTAACTCTTGAGCAATTCGTTTCCAGGCTAACTCAGGTTCAGCAGCAGCAGTAATGGGACGACCAATTACTAAATAATCAGCCCCGGCTTGAATAGCTTGGGAGGGGGTGAGCGATCGCTTTTGGTCTTTTGCTTCTGCCCATGTTGGGCGTACCCCCGGACAAACCAGCACAAAATCATCACCGCAAATTTGCCGCAACTGCGTTACTTCCTGGGGTGAACACACAGCCCCATCTAATCCCTCTTCTTGCGCCATCAACGCCATATCTAAGGCATATTCTGGCAACTCTACAGGAATTTTCAAATCTAACGCCAACTGTCTAGCAGAAATACTGGTTAGCACCGTCACAGCAATTAACTTAGAAGGTTTCACCCCAGCTTGTGCAGCCCCCTCCTCTACTGCCTCTTTCGCCGCTCTGAGGGCATCTCTGCCAGAGGTAGCATGAATTGTCATCAAATCTACCCCGTAACTAGCCGCCGCACGGCAAGCCCCAGCCACGGTATTGGGGATGTCGTGAAATTTTAAATCGAGAAAGATACGCTTTTGTCTAGATTTCAGTACTTCTAGAATTTTCGGGCCGGAACTAGTAAACAATTCCAACCCAACCTTCCAGAAAGTCACCGACTCTAACTTATCAATGAGAGCGATCGCACTCTCCGTATCCGGCACATCCAAAGCCACAATTATTTTGTTATTTGTCATTTGTCATTTGTCATTTGTCAGTTGTCGGTTGTCAGAGACGCGATTAATCGCGTCTGTACAGTTGTCTGCCCCCTTGCTCCCTTCTCCCTGCCCCCTGCCTCTTTTACGGTACTAAACGCACAAACTTATTTTTACCTACTTGTAACACTCGCCCTTGGAGTTCATCTGGCTGCTGGAAGGTGGTATCGGCATCAGAAATGCGATCGCCATCTAAGCGTACTCCACCTTCTTGGATTTT
Organism: Anabaena sp. CCY 9910; assembly: GCF_963920875.1. Lineage (NCBI taxonomy): Bacteria > Bacillati > Cyanobacteriota > Cyanophyceae > Nostocales > Nostocaceae > Anabaena > Anabaena sp. CCY 9910. The sequence goes on from NZ_CAWUDJ010000016.1 coordinate 108,439, forward strand.
CCGTTTACCTTCCCCTGTGCTTTTGCATAAGCCAGTAGCACCGAGTAAATAAGCCAACTTAACAGGGAATTGGGGTACACCAGCCAAAGAAAATTCTGGGACAGCGCCTTCTTTACCGCCACTTTGGGCAGCTTCTTTGGCTTCTTGTGCTGCTTGTTCGCCGTGGTATTGTTTGACGATTTCCCAAGCTAGGAGCATTTGGCGATCGCGGGGATTTGCTGGTAACTTGTCTATGGGTAAATCTGTCAATAGTTCAAAATACTGTTCCAGCATTTGATCGGGAACACCTTGTAACTTTTGGTATTTTTGTCCTGGGTGTTCAGACAAACTCACGTAATTACCTAAAGACTTGGACATTTTCTGCACACCATCAGTGCCAATCAAAATAGGCAAAAGTACTCCAAACTGGGGCTTTTGACCAAAATGGCGCTGTAAATCACGACCAACAGCAATGTTAAACTTCTGGTCTGTGCCGCCTAATTCCACATCTGCCTCAATAGCCACCGAATCATACCCCTGCATCAAAGGATAAAGGAACTCATGCAGGAAAATTGGGTTCTCTTTCTTATAGCGATCGGCAAAGCCTTCCTTGGCTAACATTTGCCCCACGGTCATGGTAGCAAGTAACTCAGTAATTTTCCCTAAATCAAGCCGGGAAAGCCATTCTGAGTTATAACGTACCTCTAATCTGCCTGGTGTGTCAAAATCCAAAATAGGACGCACTTGGTCGAGGTAGGTTTGAGCATTTTGCTTCACATCTTCCTCTGTTAGTTGACGACGCATCTCAGACTTACCTGTTGGGTCGCCAATACGTGCCGTAAAATCACCAATAATTAACACTGCCGTATGACCAGCATCTTGAAACCCTCGCAGTTTACGCATTGGTATGCTATGACCAAGATGAATATCGGCTCCTGTCGGGTCAATACCATATTTAACCCGTAGAGGTCGATCCGTAGTTGCTAGGCGTTTCTCTAGACTCTCGATGTCGCTTTCAGCATCAGTAGGTTGTGGGAAAACTTCCGCTATCCCACGATGTAGCCAAGAAAAATTTTCCGCCATACTTTAAGAGATTCGCTATTAACTACGTTTTTTACTAGAGAAATTGGGTTGGTTATGTTCACGAGACAAATTGTCCGTTATTTCATCTGCCAAACTAATATAATTGCAAAAAATTAACCACCCTGCTTCAAAGAATGAATTACAGTAATATTTACAAGTGAGGAAGTGAAATCGCCGTGTCGTCTAGGACTTTTGAACAAAAGCAACCGCAACGTCGTACTTCGTCGGGATTTGAGTTTTTTAAAGGAGTAGGCCAGATAGCTGGCGGCACTCTTTTATCACTGACGATGTTGACAAGCTCCATTGTAGCTGGAGGGCTTGTTGGTTTAGCGATCAGTTTCCGCAATTTACCAGATGTCAGACAGCTACGTAATTTCTTCCCATCGGAAACAACTTACATCTACGACATTAAAGGCAAACTACTAGCTAGTGTCCACGGGGAAGCCAACCGCGAAGTTGTACCGTTAGATCGAATTTCCCCCAATCTGAAACGGGCTGTACTCGCCAGTGAAGATAGTCATTTCTATTATCACCACGGTATTAACCCCACTGGTGTAGGGCGTGCTGTCGTCACTAACTTGGTGGCGGGTGGTGTAAAAGAAGGTGGTTCTACCATCACCATGCAGTTGGTGAAGAACCTCTTTTTGACTCGTAAACGCGCTTTTACTAGGAAGTTAGCGGAAGGAGTGCTGGCAATCCGCTTAGAACAAATTCTTACTAAAGACCAAATTTTAGAAATGTACCTCAATCAAGTGTATTGGGGTCACAATAATTATGGTGTGCAAACAGCATCACGTAGTTACTTTAACAAGTCAGCCGAGAACTTAACGATCGCTGAATCGGCAATGATGGCGGGTTTAATCCAAGCACCAGAAGAATTTAGCCCCTTTGCCAGTAAAAAATTGGCAAAACAAAAACAAAAAGAAGTACTGGGGCGGATGCTGGAATTGAACTGGATTACCCAGAAAGAATATGATGACGCTCTCAAGGAAGAACTCACATTCGGCAGAATTAGGTCATTTCAAGGTAGTGCGTTGCCATATATAACCAACACTGTGTCCCAGGAATTAGCGAAAAAGTTTGGTCGTGAAACCTTGTTGAAGGGTGGTATGCGGGTACAAACTACTGTCGATGCTAATTTCCAAACAATGGCAGAAGACACTGTGAAGAAATGGCATAAAACTCTACTTGGTGAAGGATTAAGTAGAAATCAAATTGCCCTGGTAGCTATTGACCCCAGGACTCATTTTGTCAAAGCCCTAGTCGGTGGCGTAGACTCTAGAGCTAGTGAGTTTAACCGGGCTACACAAGCTCTACGTCAACCGGGATCTTCCTTTAAACCGTTTGTTTACTATGCTGCTTTTGCTACTGGTAAATTTGCACCTGATAGCACGGTGATAGATGCCCCAGTGAGATATCGTGATGGTGATAATTGGTATAGTCCTAGAAACTATGATGGTGGCTTTAGCGGTGCCATGTCCATTCGCACTGCCCTGGCACAATCACGTAACATTCCCGTGATTAAACTGGGTAAAACCATCGGTATGAATAAAGTTGTGGAAACTTGCCGCATTTTAGGAATCATGAGTCCGATGGAACCTGTGACCTCTCTGCCGCTAGGGGCGATTGGTGTCACACCACTGGAAATGGCTAGTGCTTATGCGACTTTTGCCAATTATGGTTGGCAATCACCACCGACAGTGATTGCGCGGATTACTGATAGTAGTGGCAATGTGTTGTTAGATAATACTCCTAAACCCCAGTTAGTGTTAGATCCTTGGGCATCGGCAGCGATTATCGATGTGATGCGATCGGTTGTTACCGATGGTACTGGTAAAGGTGCGGCTATTGATCGCCCGGCTGCGGGGAAAACAGGTACAACCTCATCTGAAAAAGATATTTGGTTTGTGGGTACTGTACCGCAGTTAACAACTGCTGTCTGGATAGGCAGGGATGACAACCGGCAGCTAGCCAGTGGCGCAACTGGTGGTGGTAAGGTTGCTCCTATCTGGCGTGATTTTATGACTAAGGCACTCAAGGGCGTACCAGTGCAGAACTTCAAGCCGCCTTCTCAATTTCCGCGTCCTAAGGCGAATTAAGGGAGTGGGGATTGGGGATTGAGCAAGCATTTTTGAGTCAGTTATCCCCTCTACTCCCTTTGCCCTATCTTGCTCCTAGTCCCCACTTTCTTGTCAAGTCTGTTTCTCCAGTTCAGATTTCATCCTCTCTAGAGTCAGATTCATCTGGTCGAACATCTGTTGAGGAGTGATGCCAAACTGATTTAGTTGAGTCTTGAGCTGCTCTACAGTCATTTGTGCCATAAAGTCTTCTGAAAGCTCGAATCGCTTCATAAAGACGCGATAGCGATCCATCATGGCTTCCATTTGCTCAATAAATAACTTTTTACCTTCACGGTCAAACTTACCGTAGTTGTTGCCTAGTTTAATCAGTGCTTGATAATCTTCAAACAACTGTTTTGCTTCTTGCTGAACTATCTCAGAGTCAAAGAATCCCATGTGCCTCTACTGGGCTGAGTAATATCACTCAGCAGCTTATAGTTTTGCCTCTATTTTTATTCTAGTCTAGGGGATTCATCTTATAAATAAACTTCGGTCTCAGTACGGTTTTTTACCGAGATTTCAACACTTGACTGAGATTAGCTTCTAATTTGGTAACAAATTTGCTCAATATAGCAGCAATGCCTATAGCTTTAGCCAGTGATGGTGGATCAAGATTATCCATACAGTCGATTTTTAAATATTTGGCATATTTTAAAGCTAGTTCTTGCTGCGGATTTAGTTTTAATGCTTGGCGCATATAAACTTTCGCCATCCCCAGAAAACTCTGTCGTAGATAAACGAAGCCTAATAAGGCATAATAATCGCTGTTACTTGGTTCTAGCTTAATCGCATCCCGTAGTTCCTGCACTGCAATAGCCCATTGACCTTGTTTTGTATACTGAAGGCCACGCTGGTAGTGACGCGGGGCATAATTTATAACTGCGGGATGGACACTAGCTTTCTCGCCTGATGTGATCTCTCTTTCCTGGGGTTCTACTGGTTGAGGGTTTCCCTTGGGCTTTACAGGTGGATTTACTTCCAAAATTAAAGGTTCGGACTTTTGCAAGGATAAGTAAGCTAGATTAAGGGTAATTATTTGTTTAGTTACTTGATGGCACTTGCGCGGAGATTTATACTGGGCTTCAGCATAGGTGGCGATCGCCTGTTGATAAAACGAATCTGCCTGTTGTGCAGACATTGCCATCATTTGCTTGGCTACGGCACTTTGCAGATATAGGGACTTTTTTTTCCAGGCGATCGCTTCTGACCGCAGCGATTCTAAAATGTCCTGACGCTTGTGCTTATTCTTCAATTGCTCGTAAGCAGGGTTAACTAAACAGGTAAAGATTGCTGTGCCTAATTCTTTCTCTAGACTATCGTTGTTAGTGTAGCGGTCAGGATGTAATAGTTTTGCTAAAACGTGATAGCGGGCGAGAATTTTTTTCTCATCAGCAGTCACAGGAATCCCTAACACAGCATAGGGGTCGGAGAGTTGTTTCAGCCATTCTGTGGGGAGAAAAGTCTGTGACATTTGATTAGGATTTGCAGATGAAAACTTTAAGATAGCATCGAGGAGTGGGGATTGGATGCTGGGGAATGGGGTTAGGGATTAATATTTACGTGGGGTTTAAATGAATAAAATATATTTATATTTTGCAGGTGAAATGAAATTTTGTAAGGCCGCATTTATTTAGGTGTTTTGCGACGATCGCACTCTGATTGACAAAACTGTGGTAATGATAGATTAATAGGGGATATGTTAACTAAGCGTAAAAGTCGAAGCATTGCCGCTATTTTAGCTTTTGCTGGGACAGTGAGCATCTCTGGATTACATAAGTTCTATCTAGGACAGCCACTTTGGGGGTTGTTGTATGTTTTACTTTCTTGGACACCTATTCCTAAGGTAGCTAGTGCTATTGAAGGGGTTTGGTATTTAGCCCAAGATGAAGAAGCTTTTGACAGGAATTTTAATTTGGGTAAACCCGCAGTCAAGCAATCCCCATATGTAGTCAATCAGGTGGGGGCGATCGCTGATGCCTTACGTGAATTAGATAACCTACGTCAAGATGGCTTGATTTCTGAGTACGAATTTGAACAAAAGCGCCGTCAGTTGCTAGATCAGATTTCTTGATGGGGATTGGAGATTGGGGAGCAGGGGAAGCGGGGGGTGCAAAGAATAATAACTAATGACTAATGACTAATGACTAATGACTAAATGGCTTCCTTGGAATTCTAAGTTACAAAAACTTCGTGCCAAGCTGCTCAATGACCCATACTATCGACTACAGTCTGGGGAAGAGATTCAGATTGCAGCAGAATTGGGAATTCGTATTGATACTAATCAAGCAACTGTTGATGATTGGTTGCGGCTACCGGGTTTGTCTATTCACCAAGCGCGATCGCTTGTGGAGCTTTCCCATTCCGGTGTTAAATTTTACTGTATTGAAGATATTGCTGCGGCTTTGGGGCTACCAGCACCAAGACTGGAACCGTTAAAGCCTTTATTGATTTTTAGTTATTATGATCATGAATCAATAGTTGGTTTTACGCAATTAGTTAATCCCAATACCGCCTCAGTTGAACAGTTAGTCCAAATACCATATATGGATGTGTCTTTAGCCCAGGCTGTGGTAGAAAATCGAGTTTCGGCGGGAGCTTATCGGAATTTAGCTGATTTCCAACGAAGATTACAACTGCCTGGTGAGGCGATCGCCCAGTTAATGTATTTTCTAAGGTTTTAATTCTTTAGGACTTACGCACCCGGATTTTCTGTTGAGTCCGGGTGTAAGGGTGCAAGGGTATAGGAGTGTAAGGGTTTCAAACATTTATACCCCTATACCCATACACCCCTTTCCAAACCCTTGATTTTTTGTTTTCATGGGTAAGTCCTATTTAAATTATTCCTAAACGATCCAGGGGCCAAAAGCGAAATACTGCCCTACCAATAATATTCTCCTTGGGTAAAAAGCCCCAGTAGCGGGAGTCATTACTGTTGTTGCGGTTGTCTCCCATAACGAAGAACTGGTTATCTGGGACTTTGACTGGTGGAAATGGTTGATTGGGTGGTTCTGCAATGTAGTCTTCTGGTAATGCTTTTCCATTTAAATAGACTTTGCCATTGTTAACGCTGATGATTTCTCCTGGTGTAGCAATCACACGTTTGATAAAGGCTTGATCTTTGGGGTATCCCCGGCGTTGTAGTTCTGCGGGTGGCTGAAAAACGACAATATCCCCAGTTGTTGGTTGTTGAAAATTGTAAGAGACTTTTTCCACTACTAGGCGATCGCCTTCATATAAAGTAGGAACCATTGATTCTGAAGGTATGTAGCGGGGTTCGGCGATGAAAGTGCGAATTAATAGGGCTAAACACAAAGCGATCGCTATCAGCGTTAAATTTTCTTGCCAACCTCGCCATGCTTTCGATGGTGTAGAGGCTTGTTTCGTATCACTTTCCTGAGGATTCATAGAAGTTTTTGGCCAGTTGAATTAGGTAAAACAAATACTTTGATTATTCTATTAGGACTTATGCAGCCAAATTCTTTATTTTAGGAGTGTTTAAGGGTGTCAGGATTATATCCTCACACCCTGATCTTTTTTTACTTTTTCAGAACTAAGTGAAAAGAATTGAGATACCCCGTAATGGTTTTAGCTAAATTCTGCTGCTGTTTTTTAGTAGTTATAGCCATTACTTGATACAAGCGTCCTTCAGCTAAGTAAATTCTACTTCTGGTAATTTTGCCACCAGAATTAATGTATGCAATTTCCTTACCTGGATGACCATTAGAACTGCGAATATTGCGCTGATTCAACAAATTACTTTGGGTAGTCTTCAGCGCCATATCCCGAACGTTATTCAATATTTCTTGGGGGTCTGTTATTTTCCCATAACTATGGGGAAATTCATTGTATACCACTAAATAGGCTACTTCCTGTTTCGGTGGTTGGGCTAAAAATACCTCTAGGTTAATTTCCCCCATGTAAGTTTTTTGGGTTTGAGAATCCTGTTTAGGTATTCCTGGCATTAACACAGAAAAGCGTCCATCTGGGGCAGTAAATAACTTCCATTCTGATGGGACTGGTTGAGCAGGTTTCTTTTGAGACACTGCTGTTTTGGCAGGCACAGAAGCAGGTTTCGGCTGGCGTGCTTCTACAATCATGGAACCGCTAGAAACTAAGGTGGCGGCGATGAATGGTAAGACAAATTTTGGTGTCATGGTTTTAGCATTCGCAGATGCTGATATCACTGATGATGCTAGCTGTTATAACCTAGCAGCACACAAAGCAGCACCTATGAGTCCCACTTGTGGGTTAAGAATGATATGTACGGGTATTTCTTCTAGCAGAGGACGCATTCTGCCTTTTTGGCTGAAATTAAGCAAGAAATTGCTATTTTCAATCAATGGCAAGACTTTAGGCGCAATCCCACCCGCAATGTACAAACCGCCGTATGGTAGGAGTTTGAGGGCAAGATTTCCCGCTTCTGCGCCATAGGCATCAATAAATAATTGTAGGGTTTGTTCCGAAAGGCGATCGCTTCCTTGGACTGCGGCTTTACCAATAGCCGCACCAGGATCAACGGTTTTTTCTGCCTGTCCTGCTTGTTGTTCCCAAGTGCGGACAACTTGGGCAATTTCTGGGGATTCTATAGCAAGTTTGCGGTCGCGTAAAAATTGATAAATGGCGACAACCCCCTGTCCAGAAACCACCCGTTCCACAGAAACACGCTGGATATCATGTTTATCTAGGAGATATTTCAACAACTGAAACTCTAACTCGTTGCGGGGGGCAAAGTCGGCGTGTCCACCTTCCGAGGGGAAAACTTGATATTGGTTTCCCTGTTTAATTAAAAATCCTTGTCCTAATCCAGTGCCAGCACCAATAATAGCAATAGGCGCTTCTGGTTGATGTTTACCAGCTTGTAAGGTGAACAAATCTTGTTTAGTTAGACCAAAAATCCCATAGCCAACAGCAGCAAAATCATTAATTAGGGAAATTAACGGGATACTTAATTCTTGTGCTAGCCGTTCAGTATCCAAAAACCAGACTAAATTGGTCAGCTTGGCAGTATTATTCACCACCGGGCCGGCGATCGCAAAGCAAGCCTTTTCGGGATGACTAGGTATATTAGCCTTGACTAAAAATTGCTGCACCATCGGCACTAAATCGGGAAAATCCCCACTCTGGTAACTTTCCTCATAAATATTGTGCAGTTCCGACGAATTTGATACTTCCACCAATCGCAAAATAGTTTTCGTCCCGCCGATATCTCCTGCTAACAATAAAGTCATAAAAATTATCAGTAAATTTAGTTAGTGGTCAACAGTCAACAGCTTATGCAAATCGGATAACTTCTTCTACCTGAGTCAAATGAGAAGTGTCTCCTTTTAGTTCTAGCAACCAATCCGGGCCATAACGCACAACTTTGACTAAGGAACATAAGGAAGCTTTAACTTCAGTTTTGGCGATTTCTCCTACTAGCCCCATAGCCGCCCCCAACACAGAGGCCCCATGTGCTACCAACAAAATATTATCTGGAAAACATTCAGTTACTAAACATCGGGCTGTTTGTCCCGAACGCGCCCTGACTTCTTCGTGGGTTTCGGGATAGTTGGCTGCAATGCGTGCTGTGTAACCGAGATCAATTCGGGGAAATAATTCTGCTAAGGCTGGAGTTGGTAGTTTTTCTGGTTCTTCAGTCATCCAAGCAGGATTAAGCCATTCACTCAAACCCGTTTCTAGATTTATGGGCAAATCCAAGACCTCTGCTACGGCGTTAGCTGTTTGTACTGTTCGCAGAAAAGGAGAAGCAAAAATATGAGCGATTTTCTCCTCTCGTAAACGTTGAGCAAGCTGTTTAGCTTGTACCATCCCATCATCAGACAAGGGTGGATCATAGCGTCGTTCTGCGGTGAGAAACCAGTCGGGGTTAACAAAGTCGAGGCGGTTGGCGTGTCTTGCGATCCAGACTATTTGACTCATGGGTTTATTTATTCAGGCGAATTTTATTCGCTGCACACAAAAATAGACACCCATCAAGACGGGTGCAAAACCAATATATGACAAATTTTGTAATCTTTTGTAATGAGTCAATAGTCAATGGTCAATAGTCATTAGTCAACAGTCCATAGTTATTCTTCTTTGCTTCCCCTGCTCCTCCCCACTCAGCACTGAGATCATGTGAAGTGATATTACAAACCTTGGAAAAATATTGAGAAATTGTCTGCCTGTCAAACATGGTTTTAACGTAGAACCTATAGGAGAGACTTGAGGCAGAAATAAATGAGCAAAAATAATAATCAAAAATATCGTTTTATCTGTACTTTGACCTTTGGTGATATCTACGGTCAAATAATTGTCTGGTTAATTACTGTTACCCTCAGTTTGGCATCAGCTTTAGCACTAATGGGCGCGAGAAGACCAGTGTATGCTTTAGCAACCGTAGGTCTGGTCGTGCTTTTATCTTTACCTTTCTTGTTGTTTGCTTTTGTAACAACATTATTAAATCATATTGAAGTTATGGCGGTAGAACCAGGAACAAAGACCGAACCTATTCCTGGTAATGTTTCCCAACAACAACCTGTACAAGCCACAAGTTGATATTATTAGCTAATGTTGAATTTTGAATTTTGTAAGTTCCCTGTCTACTGGCAGGGAATTTTTTTGTAAAAATGCAAAACTGCTGAGTGAATCACCTCTCTACAATAGAACAGCAGTCTTTTGCAGTCGATGGTTAATATGCTAGAGCATGATGTGATTATTGTCGGGGGTGGGCTGGCGGGATGTCGGGCGGCTGTGGAAATTGCCCGTACTGACCCTAGTTTAAATGTGGCGGTGGTTGCCAAAACTCACCCTATTCGTTCTCACTCGGTGGCAGCTCAAGGTGGTATGGCTGCATCACTGAAAAATGTAGATTCTACTGATACTTGGGAAGCTCACGCTTTTGATACTGTCAAAGGTTCTGATTATTTAGCAGACCAAGATGCTGTGGCAATTCTGACTCAGGAAGCCCCAGATGTAGTGATAGACCTGGAACATATGGGGGTTTTGTTCTCACGTCTCCCTGATGGCCGCATTGCTCAACGGGCTTTTGGTGGACATTCCCACGATCGCACCTGTTACGCAGCTGATAAAACTGGTCACGCCATTCTACACGAGTTGGTAAATAATTTGCGGCGTTATGGTGTGCAGATTTACCAAGAGTGGTACGTGATGCGCCTGATTTTGGAAGAAAATGAGGCAAAGGGTTTAGTCATGTACAGCCTGTTAGACGGGCATATTGAGGTTGTCCGGGCTAAGGCGGTGATGTTTGCCACCGGGGGTTATGGTCGCGTTTATAACACTACTTCTAACGATTATGCCTCTACTGGTGATGGCTTGGCGATGAGTGCGATCGCTGGGTTACCTCTGGAAGACATGGAGTTTGTCCAATTCCATCCCACGGGTTTGTATCCAGTTGGTGTCTTGATTTCCGAGGCTGTGCGGGGAGAAGGGGCGTATTTGATTAATAGTGAAGGCGATCGCTTTATGGCGACCTATGCACCCAGTCGTATGGAACTAGCACCCCGCGATATTACCTCACGGGCGATCGCTTATGAAATTCGGGCTGGACGTGGTGTCAATTTGGATGGTAGCCCTGGCGGCCCCTTTGTCTATCTGGATTTGCGTCACATGGGCAAGGAAAAAATTATGAGTCGCGTTCCCTTCTGTTGGGAAGAAGCCCATCGCTTAGTCGGTGTGGATGCAGTCACTCAGCCTATGCCAGTCCGTCCGACAATTCACTATTGTATGGGTGGTATTCCTGTAAACACTGATGGTAGAGTCCGCAGTAGTGGCGATGGCTTAGTTGAAGGGTTTTTTGCGGCTGGTGAAACATCTTGTGTATCTGTCCACGGGGCAAATCGTCTCGGTAGTAATTCTTTATTAGAATGTGTAGTCTATGGTAAACGAACTGGGGCGGCGATCGCTCAATATGTACAGAACCGTAAATTACCTGCCATAGATGAACAACGTTACGTCAAACAAGCCCAGCAAGAAATCCAAGCCCTACTGGAACAGCCAGGAGGGTACCGAATCAATCAAGTCCGTCAAGCTTTTCAAGACGCAATGACAGATTACTGTGGCGTTTTCCGCACTCAAGAGTTAATGAGTCAAGGTTGGCAAAAAATCACAGAAATACAACAAAAATATAGTCAAATATACTTAGATGATAAAGGCTGTTGTTGGAATACTGAACTAGTAGAAGCTTTAGAGTTGCGGAGTTTAATGATAGTCGGACAGATGATTTTAGCCTCAGCTTTAAATCGTCAAGAAAGTCGTGGAGCACACTTCCGCGAAGATTACCCACAGCGAGATGATACCAAGTTACTGCAACACACAATGGCTTACTATTCACCTGCGGGGATTGACATTCAATATCGCCCAGTGACAATTACCATGTTTCAGCCACAGGAGCGGAAGTATTAGATACATCTAGTAAATTGAGACGAGAAACGCAAAACTAATACGCTTCTCGTCCCACCCAATAAGCTTAATTTTCTAAGTATCTTTATGGATACATAGCAATAAAAAAACAAAAATTTATAAACTCGTGATGTATGATACTGGAAACAAATGCTTAAACAGTAAGTATTCAAGTTCCTATCATCATTATTCATCACATAACTATCATGTTTAAACTTAGCTCAGAGTTAAAGCATCTTAGTAAGATTACGCTTATAGGATACAGTCTGATATTTTTAGCGATCGCCGTAGGTTTTATCACCAGAATTATTGCCGTTTTTCAATATGTTTCATTTGATATCGGTCAAGATTCTGATCAAGTTAGAGATGCCTTTGCCGTTATTAATATGTGGAAAGGAGAATGGCCGACCCTGGGACCTCAAGTCACTACTGTAGGTAGACATCATATCCTACCTCTTTATTATTATCTGTTCTTTCCATTTACGATTTTAGGAGCAGATCCAGTTTTTCAAGCATTACCGAACGCTTTATTTTCTTTTTTATCTATTCCTCTATTAATTTATTTAGTTTATCAATTACTAGAAAATCTTCAAACACAAACGAGAATTTTCTTGAGTGGTTTAGCAGGCTTTTGGTATAGCACTCTTTATGGAGAAATATTTATCAGTAATTTTCAATGGAATCCTAGCTCAATTCCCTTTTTTTTACTGGCTTTTACATTGCTGTATTATTGGCAAATGGAGGAAAAATTTTCTTTTTTAGTCCAGACTACACTGTGGGCTGGGTATGGATTAATTTTAGCAATATTAATTAGTTTACATTCTTCAACACTATTCATTATGCCAATAGTGTTTACCATTAGTTGCTTAATTTTTATATATAAAATTACGAAAAGAAAGCGTTACTCATTAATAAGCCTACCTATCATCAGCATTCTGTCGGCTATCCTCGCTTTATTTCCATATTGGGTCGGTGAATTTGGTCGTGGTTTTCGCAATACTAAAATTATTCTAAAAACTGTTATTGGGGCTAAATCATCATCAGATAATTCCGCGTTAATGAGTTTGGTTAAAAGACTGAGCAATATATTTATAAATTATTATAAATTATTACAAGAAGCCTATCTCTGGAATCCGTCATGGATTTATTTAGCCATATCTGTTGTTTTTTTATCTCTAGTTACATACTTAGGAATTACAAAATTTAAGGGAAACAAATATATTTGGTTGATTTGGTGTTCCACATGGGCTATTTATCTTTATGCTGCTTCAAATCTCGATTCAGAGATAACTGTTTTTCACTACAAGATACTTATTTTATTTGCGCCTATTGTTTTAACAATTACATCTCTTGCATATATTGATTTTTCTAGCCGTGTAAAACGGATTTTTTATATATGTACTGGCATCATTATTTTCATATCGTGCTTTACTAATTTATTTTATGATTATCAGTTTATGCTAAGTAAATATGGTAATAATCGGGTAATAAACACAGCAGATATAACCCAAATAATCAATCAGTTACCATCTCGTGCAGTTCTTTGCGACCCTAGAGTTAAAAACAGAAGAAAAGTTAATAACCAGTACAATTACATTGATACTAATATCACGCGGAAGAATATTGAAGTTGTAAATATTTGTACATCTGGTAATTATGTCATTCATCCCAAAAGATTACTTCTTATAGACGGTACTTTCGTGAATGATACAAATTATGAAAAACCATACTACGTAAAATTTACACCATCAGATTTGCAGAAACTATGGCCAATCTTTAAAATTTCTGATAATGGGATGATTACCAGACCATCACAGCTTTTTTTAGAAACAGATACAGCCAGAGTTTATCTTTTAAATTAAATCAACGGTTGACGGTTGACAGACTAATCTATCTGGCTACGGCTATATCTATCCAGAAATAAAAAGTTTGTTAGGCAATTTGAACTAAAAATTAACGTGAGTCTCCAACAAGGGCGCACGTTAATTTTATTTATGAGATTTATAGGGAAAGGCAAAGGGCAAAGAACCTCATTCAACAGGCACGAAAATGTTGTTTTGTCTGCACTAAATGTAAAAGTTCTTGAGGTGTGAGGCTGCGTTTTTTTTCTACTGATTCTTGTCTAACTGCATCTAAGACAGATTGGGTTTCTTCGTGATTGAGAATAATGTCGTGTTGCTGCAAAATACTAGACAGTAAATGTCTACCAGAATGTTTACCCACAACTAAACGGCGCTCTCTCCCTACTTCTTCTGGTGCAAACGGTTCGTAGGTTTGGGGATTTTGCAGTACACCATGAGCATGAATTCCGGACTCGTGAGCAAAAGTATTTTCACCAACAATTGCTTTCCAAGGTGGTACAGGATGACCTGATGCTGATACTACGAGTTGAGATATTTCCAGTAAACGCCGCGTATCAATTCCTAAATCATGGTGATACAAGTGCTTGAGAGCCATAACCACTTCTTCTAAAGCAGCATTCCCAGCTCGTTCACCTAATCCATTTACAGTAGTATTTACCGATAAAGCGCCTGCTTTGATACCTGCGAGGGCGTTGGCTGTTGCCAAACCGAAATCATTGTGAGTGTGCATTTCTACAGGTATTGTCAAAGATGCCACCAATTGTTTTACCTTGGCGTGGGTAGTAAATGGGTCAAGAATACCTACTGTGTCACAAAAGCGAAATCGTGACGCACCCCATTCTTGAGCAGCCAGTACTACATCAAGGAGGAAGCTTTCTTCGGCTCTTGACGAGTCTTCACCACCTATAGATACAAATAAACCTTGGTCAACAGCAAAGCTAATACTGTCGTGGAGTTTTTGTAAAACTACTTGCCATTGTCCGTGAAATTTGGCGGCGATTTGGATTGCAGAAACGGGAATAGAGATATGTACTCGCTGTAAACCACAAGCGATGGAAGCCTGAATATCAGAAATCACAGCGCGGTTCCAGCCAAGTAGATTTGCTGACAAATTCAACTTCACAATATTAGCGATCGCCTCTTGTTCTGCTTTACCCATTGCGGGTATTCCCACTTCAATTTCATCCACACCGATCGCATCCAGAAATTTGGCGATCGCGATTTTTTCCTCTACGCTAAAAGCAACACCCGCCGCTTGCTCTCCATCGCGTAGTGTAGTGTCATTAATTAGAACTTTATTCATTTGCATAGTGTCTCCGAGGAAACAAAGGTAGATTCTTCGCCTACGTCTGGATAGTACCGTTTCTTGATGAAGATGCACTTTATTCTGTACTGTAGAGACGTTACATACAACGTCTCTACATTATTTGGCGCAAATTCTGGAGAATTGGTATAAGTGCCAAGGTAATCTGACAAAGGATACTCTAAAAGTAAAAGAATTGCTAACCTACATTCAGCAAAAATTTTCAGTACTGCGACAAAACACTCAATTGTTTAAGCCACAGCATTTAGTACTACAAATTAGTCAATACTTGATACAAGCTCTGATTTTTGTGAATAGATGTATGTCTTAACATATCACTCCAATTCATTTATGCACACGGTGGACATAATCATTTGATTGGTGATTTTTGCTAGCTGATGAAAATCACTGTATCTTTGCGTCTCTGTGTGATACGAATTAATAAAATTAACTATTCAAATACATACTTTTCTGCTACTTTCCAATAGCGAGAGAATCGCTTTAAATCTATGTAACCGTCGTAGTCAAAAAATGGTTCTACTTCCCAAACCTCTAATTTTAAAGAACGCTCTATTTCATCACAGATATTATCGAATCTGGGGCTGGGACTATTGGCTGTTGCCACTAAATCAGCATGATGTTCTTTGGCAAAACCGATAATTTCTTGTGCCACATTACCACGGCGAATTTCCACAGGTAACTCTAGCAAGCATTCATAAATAAAAGTGATGCGTTTTAGGCTTAATTGCCATTCTTCTATTAAAGCATCGTCCCAAACCCAAATAGCCGGGGCATCCGGGTATTCTTGTAAGGCTGGGTTGAGGGGACTGAGACAATCACCATGTATCCACACAATTGGTTTATTCATATTAGAAATGGCGAGGATAAATTAGGAAATGGGCAAATGAATAAATGACTAATTATCAATAACTACTTTTTCTTCCCACGTTGCCAACTTTGACTGTTGGGTTGTCTGGTAAATTGTCCTTTGGGAAAAAGTTGCTGTTCTAATTCTTCGTAGCTACCTTCAAAATTGCAACGACCATATAAAGGACATTTTTGACAATAAATACTTTTGGTATAGCGTTCTAGGTTCTCGCGGTTGAAAAAATATGGTTTTTGACTAAAGGTGCTGGCTACCCATTGCCAGGACATATTATTACTAGCAGGATCACCATCTAAGAGGTGTTCTAGGAACCATTTGGCTCCCTCTTGCCAGCGAATACGCCGCCAATGGACAATGTAGGCAGCTAGCCACATTCTCATATGGTTGTGTAAGTAGCCAGTTTCCCGTAATTCGCGGCTGAAGCTGTCGATACAAACTAATCCTGTTTTGCCTTCTTTGATATCCGTGGCTAGATCAGATGCGTATTCTGCGGGAGTGTAACCTGTCTTATATTCTTCCTGGTCTTCCCAGATACCATTGCCTAGCTTGACATACAATCGCTGCCAATAATCGCGCCAACCTAATTCATTAATGAGTTTTGTAGCATCATCAGGGTGTTTGACGTTATCTAATACATAATCTCGTATTTCTCTCAGGCTCAAAACTCCATAGCGGATGTAGGGTGAGAGTCTGGTTACATCCCCAGTCAAAAAGTTACGTGTTTTTGCGTAGGTAGCAGGGTTAACTTTTTGTAGAGCTTTTTGGGCGGCTTGCCTTCCACCCTTGATATCACCAACATTATCACTTCTTTCTGCGGCTTGGGGAAATTGTTCACGCAGGTAAGCTATTAATTCGTCTCGACTAGCAAATTTACGTAACATAAGCTGATTTAATATACATTAATACAGGTGGCAATATATAGCTAACGGGTTAGATAGTTCCTATACCCTTGTCCAAACCCTTGATTTTTCGTTTTCATAGCCATTCAGATATACCAGATAGCCTCCCAGAATTTTTAATCACTGCATAAAAAGTTGCGAACGGATCTAGTGAGTAAGTGAAGACGTTAATTACAAAAACTTACTGACGGAGTGAATCGATATGCAGGTCTCTACTAAATCTTTGACATTGGCAACTTTGGTAACAACAACTATTATTAGCAGCATCTCATTTTTGAGTATTAACAATCAAGTTTCGGCAAACGTTCCCATATTAAAACAAGGTAATCATCAAATTAATAAGGTGTTTAGTCCTGCACCTTCTATTGTAGGCAATTGGAAAGGATCAATAGGTAGCAAGGGTGATGATGTTAGAACAGTTGTAGAAATAGATGTTTCATCTCAACCTGGAGCTATTAAACAAGGAAGTTGGAAATTTTGGGGTTCTGATGTTAAGACCAACAAAGATATAGTTTTACAAAGTGGTACATTAGTCGCCACAGTTAACAATAATAATACGGTCACTTTATTATTCAAACAGGATGGCAAAAAATTCCTCACATTTAATACTCAGTTGAAAAATGTGAAACAGCTATCTGGTGAGTTAGTTGACAAAACTAATATTCAAATCTATTTGGAGAAAAATAAATAGGTATTGTGGATTTATGCAATGAGTCTCTTTGCTTTGACAGGGTATAAGGATGTGATGGTTTTCAAAACTTACATCCTCATACCCTTTATTTTTGGATGTAAATATTCTGTAAAGAAATCGAGGATATGTACATCCTAGAGTGAACTATGAGAATGTTGGCTAGGGTGTGTTTTTTCTGACAACTTATTTATAATTGCTATATTATCAATTTATTACATTTTCTTAATATTCAATAGTTATTGCCAGCCAACTCAATCAAGAGGGGAATGATGAGGAATCGCCGCGTTGTTATTGTTGGTGCTGGATTTGGTGGTTTACAAGCTGCCCAATCTTTAGCTAATTCTGGTGCAGATGTATTACTAATCGATCGCCATAATTATCACACTTTTGTCCCATTACTTTATCAGGTAGCCACCGGGCAGATAGAACCAGAATACATTGCTTACCCCATCCGGACAATTTTGCGGCGTTTCTCTTTTAACTATAGAAGGCAACATCAAAAGCCTCAAGTTCAGTTTCTCATGGCTGAGGTTGAGCAGATTGATTTTTCTGGGCAGATTGTCAAAACAGCTAAGGGTGCAATTGATTATGATTTTTTGGTGCTGGCGACTGGTAGTCGGACTCAGTTTTGGGGAGTTAGCGGTGCTGAAGAATACGCTTTTCCTATGAGAAGTTTAGAAGAAGCTGTTGCCTTACGCAATCATATTTTTTCCTGTTTTGAACAAGCTATTCAAGAATCTGATGCAGCAAAACGGCGACAATTACTAACTTTTACCATTGTGGGTGGTGGTGCAACTGGGGTGGAGACGGCGGGTGCTTTGGTAGAGATGCTAAGAGGCTGCTTGCGTCGGGATTATCCCACCATAGGTTTTGGGGAAGTGAAAATAATTCTAGTGCAATCGGGCGATCGCTTATTAGTCGAATTCCCAAAAAAATTAGGAAACTACACTCACAAAAAACTGCATCAGCTAGGAGTTGAAGTTTATCTGCAAACGAGAGTCAGCCAACTTACACAAGGATTTGTCCACCTAGACAACGAGGAAATTATTCCCTCCGCCAGCGTGATTTGGACTGCGGGTTTAGAAGCCAACCTCCCTGGAGTCTCCGAGGAGTTACCTGTGGCGCATAAGGGCAAAATTGTAGTTCATCCTACTTTACAAGTGTTGGAACATCCCAACGTATATGCAATTGGGGATTTGGCTTATGTGGAAAAAAACGGTAAGTTATTATCTGGGGTTGCACCGGAGGCGCTTCAGCAAGGTGTGGCGGTAGCACGCAATATTCAGCAGCAAATACGAGGAAAATCACCAAAGCCTTTTAACTATTTCAATAAAGGTAGATTGGCAATTATTGGCTGTTATTCGGGTGTGGGGAAAATTGGTGCGTTTGCGTTTACAGGTTTCTTGGCTTGGTTGATGTGGCTAGGAGTTCATCTAGTCTATCTTCCCGGCTACCGCAGCCGTTTGCTAGTGTTACTCACTTGGCTACATACTTATTTTGGGAGCGATCGCCACGTTCGTATAATTTTATCTAGTAAGACCATGAGTGTGCAGCATCGTCTAGCAGATTTGCCTTACCTCCAAGAATCTCGTTAATACCAATCTCTGCAATAGCATTTAAACGCCTACGGTATACACCCATCTGTATACTGGGATAAAAGGTGGCTTTGTGGCTCATCAATCAAGAAAATACACACATAGAAAGAGACATTAAAGACTCAGATGATATTTCATGGACTTGTATTCAAGCATTTTCAGGTGTTTCTGTATTGTAGAAGCTCAAGTCAACAGTTATATGACTAGCACAGTAATTATCACAGGCGCATCTCAAGGTATTGGCAAAGCCACAGCATTATTATTTGCCCGTCACAATTATAATGTTGTGCTGGCAGCTCGCCAACCTGATCGTTTAGAAGCGATCGCCACCGAGATACGGGAACTGGGACAAGAAGCGATCGCCATTTCTACCGATGTCAAAGATGCTACACAAGTTAATAACATGATGCAAAAGGCGATCGCTCATTTTGGTCAGGTAGATGTATTAATTAATAATGCAGGTATCTTTTGCTTGGGTTCTGTAGAAAATTTCAGCTTAGAAGATTGGCATCAAATTATTGACACTAATTTGTGGGGTTATATTCATACCATTCATGCCATATTGCCCTATTTTCTCCAGCGTGGCGCAGGAACTATTGTAAATGTCAGTTCTATTGGTGGTTTAGAACCTATTCCTTACCATGTGCCTTACACAGCCAGCAAATACGCCATAACAGGGTTAACAAAATCCCTACACGCAGAATTATCACCTAAAAACATTCACGTTAGCGGCATTTATCCCAGCTTCATCAGCACCCAACTTATGGAACGAGCAATTTTTCGTGGTAAAGATGAGGAAATGGCTCAGGCGCGGACTGAATTGGTAGGTAAGGCGATTCAAATGCCTGTGTTAGAAAAACCGGAAGATGTAGCCAAAGCAATTTGGAGTGCAGTCAAAAACAAGCGTTCTGATGTCGTCGTAGGTTCAGCTAACTTTTGGAAGGCGGCTTATCAATTGACTCCTAGTTTGATACAGTCTCTTGTCCGGCGCGTCTTTGGCATGGAAGAACGCAAATAAGTTGATGCTCATCATGCCTGGTTGTTATTTTGGTGTGGACAAGATAATAATAAATTGTAATACCTAGCTAGCGATCGCCACTTGCTTTTTCCGCGTGGGACACTTGGGTCTGATTTATTCTTCAGTCCCACTGTTTGAGCTTGATCACTATCTGAGCCATATTCCATACACTCCTGATCATAGTTAACACAGCATTGTGAAATTATTACATACATTTTTCATGTAAGTGCAATCATTTGCATAACAATGAAATATGATTTATTTTGCAGTTACTTTAGCTCAAGCTAACCAATTTTAGGAATTGTCCACATGAATCCAGTCTTCAACCAGCTACAAATCAATGGATATCGGGGTTTGAAGACGGTAGAACTGTCTCAATTAGGTCAAGTTAACATTTTAGTTGGTGACAATAATTCAGGAAAGACAAGTATTCTTGAAGCCATCTCAATTTTATGTAATCCTCTTGATCCATTTCAGTGGCTGGAAGTTTCACAAAGAAGAGTATATCTTGGTAGAATGTTAGCTACTCCTCGACCTGACATCAACGCATTAAAATGGATTTTTCCACAAAATACGACTTTTTCTCATGACAAAGATTACGAACAAGAAATATGTATCAAGACAAACGGAGATACTTCTATAATTGAAATTAAAGCCCAACTGGAAGAAATTTATGGTAGCGGAACAGAAACCTCTAATAGTGAACAAATAAATGAAGATATTGTTTCTTCTGAAACTGAATCTGTACGCTCAGGTTTAGAATTACAAGTTGTAGTATATCCAAAAACAGGGCAAACAAATTTATTTAATTCTCAAGTAGGACAGAGAGAGATATTTCAATTCTGGGAAAATGAGCGATTTATTTGGCGGAGAAGGAATAAACCTTTTGTAAATAATGCAACTGTATCCCCTGCATATTCTTCATCCCAACCTATTTTAGAACGTCTAACACAAATAATTCTAGAAAATCAAGGTGGGAAAGAAGAAGTATTAGAGATAATTCAATGGTTTGATAGTAATATCATAGATATTGAAATATTATCTCAATCTACAAATAGAGCAACCCTTTATATAAAGCATCAACAATTAGGTCTTGCTCCTTTATATACATTTGGTGATGGTCTTAAGCGAACTTTAATTATTGCTCTGACTCTTTTTTCTACTAAAAATGGTGTGTTATTAATCGACGAAATTGAAACATCTATTCATGTTTCAGCTCTCACTAGAGTTTTTTCGTGGCTCATTGAAGCTTGTTGTAGAAGAAACGTACAGCTTTTTGCCACAACTCATAGCCTAGAAGCTGTTGATGCTATGTTAAAAACAGATGTGAGTACTGATAATATTGTAGCTTTTCGATTAAATAGCCAAGGAAAACCACCACAAAGATTTTCTGGAAATCTTTTGCATAGACTACGTTCAGAGAGGGGGCTGGACATTAGAGGTAGTCATGGTTAAATATTCTTATATAGTGGCAGAAGGCCCACAAGATATTGAATTTTTAATTTGTTTGTTGAAACTTTCTGGTTTACGTCGCGTAACTAAATTGTCAGCACTAGACTCATTTTGGGAACCGCTTGTACCAAAAACGTTTCCTATCGATGATGATTTAATGAAACGTGTACCCGTTCCAACTTTTTTGAAGAATGATCAATTATCCATTGCTTTACATAGTGCTATCGGCATTACACGTTTAGCCAATACAGTAGAAGAGAGTCTAGCATTAATTCCATCTTCGGAAATTTTTGGTATAGCTTTTGTCTTAGATGCTGATAGTAGTGAAACACCTCTTGAAAGATTTACGGCATTGATTAATAAAATCAGACCTCTTCGATTACCTTTGCCTTCAAAACTAGGTGAAGTTGCAAATAGTTCTCCACGATTTGGTATATTTATTATGCCTAATAATCGTATTCCAGGAACATTAGAAGATATTCTTCTTGAATGTGCTAACTTAAACTATCCAGACTTACTCCAGTTGGCAAGCAATTATGTCTCCAGCATTAATACAGATCAATTAACTGAAAAGGATTTACATGAATTGAACAAGTTAGCAGGTAAAAATAAAGCAGTAATATCAAGTATCACCAGTATCCTTAAACCAGGCAGAACTTTACAAGTCTCGTTGCAAGATAATCGTTGGCTAAATGAACAAACATTAAATTTAGAAAGCATAAATCTAATGAAAAAATTCTTGGAGCAAATTACAGGAGTTGCCTGACTCATAGAACTCTACAAACCAAATATAGGAATCCGGTTTGATTATTGTTGACGTAGCCTACGCTTGTCCATACAAACTGAAGGGGTGACAAAGAAGCTACAAAGCAGACTGGATAAGAGACATAGCACG
>NZ_CAWUDJ010000017.1:0-130066 GCF_963920875.1 Anabaena sp. CCY 9910
TGGCGCTTTTGCGCTGTTGTAAGGTTGCGGTCATGTCTTTATGATTACGTTGGTTGTATGAATCAGGCAGGTGTTTTTTGCCTGTAACAATACTTTACACTGCTTTACAAAAATTGGGTGATTAATTAATATCAGTAAAATATATATACTTTATTAGTTTTAATTATTTAAGGGGATAAGTTACTAGCGATCGCTCGGTTCCAAGTTTAGAGAAGTGCGTCAGTGTGAATAATTGCGGGTTCTATCGCACTGACGCACCTTATTGGACTGAACAGCCTAAAAATGATTAACTTGAGCCTTTGAGCAAATACAACTGCAAATCCTGCTACAGCAACATCTTGATTAGCACAATAGGCTAGAGATTACCCTCCGATTGCTTAACCAGACCGCCCTAATCTAGTGGCGGTTTTTTTGGTTACTGTCTACCGTAGGCGCTCATGGGTTCTTTGATAAAGCGGATATAGAAGTGTTTAAAAGTGGACTTAATAACACGGGGCATAGCAAAATCAATGGGCATCAACTTATCGGGAAGTTGCCAATCATAAACTTTTAATAAATCAGGATGTAAGTTGGGAAACTCAACATCAGCAAGTTCTGGGCAAACCCCTAGCCTTTGGGATGCGGCAACGGTAGGCACTTGATGGGGTGGAACGTTGAGAATTTCTACCATTGCTCTATCTAGGGCAAATATATCTGATGCGGCTGCCAAGATACCCAAGGCACGAGGTTCGCCGCCACTGGGACCATTACCTTCATGACCGATAATGCCGTCTAAAATAGTTAAATCTGGGTTAATTGCCCTGGCGGTTTCTACCAGCATTTCCCCGAATCGGTCAGCATCCTTCCCAGCTTCCATATGCCACCACGCTTTCATCTTGCCAGGAACGCAACCAAAGAGGTTTTTTACGCCCAAAGTTACAGTTAATTGGGCATGGGATTTGACTTTTGGTAAGTTAATCACCACATCTGCTTCCATAACTTCTTTACTCAGCAGCAAGTGATTAAAGTTTTCACTAACAGTTTCGTAACGTTTGCCATGAAAATCGATGATTGGCAGATTGAGTTCTTGGATAAGTGGCTGATAACCGTTGGCGATCGCTACACCTTTAGCACTACCAAATGCTGGACTATCCCCCAAAAATGGTTTTCCACCTGCGGCGATTACCATTTGGGCAACTGCATAAACCAGCTCGGCACGGGTGGTACATTCTTTAGTGGGACGCGCACCCGTGAGTAAATTAGGTTTGAGTAAAACCCGTTGTCCTGGTTTAACAAAAGTAGCCATCCCCCCAAAAGGTTCTAGCAAGGTAATGAGAGATTCTTTTAAAGCGTCTCGTTCGTAAGAAGTAGCCCGGATCAGGCTGACAGATGGGTTTTGGTTGTGCATGGATGATTTTGTAGGTAGTTAGGAGAAGAGGCTGGGGAGGTAGAGGGGCAGGGGAAGAAGGGGAAGGGGGAGACTTACTGCAAGATTTTCGCCCAATCCCCAATCCCCAGTCCCTAAATTACTCTGCCTGGAGTGGCAATATACTACTCATTTCTTCTAGATTTAACACGGTGGCTAACTCTGCCTCGCTCATCAGTCCTTTTTCTAACACAATCTGCCGTAGAGATTTTCCTGTGTTTAAAGATTCTTTGGCGACATCTGCGGCATTTAAATAACCAATATGAGTGTTGAGGGCGGTAACTAAAGCTAAACTGCCTTCGGCGTAAGCTAAACACCGTTCTTTGTTAGCGGTAATTCCTTGAATACAGCGTTCTGTGAGGGCGGCGATGGTTGACCCAAGAATTTCAATGCTGTGAATTAAATCATAGGCAATCAACGGCATCATCACGTTTAATTCTAATTGTCCAGCTTGGGCTGCAAGAGCGATCGCCTGATCGTAACCCATCACCTGGAAACACACCATCGATGTCATCTCTGCCATGACGGGGTTATATTTGCCTGGCATGATTGAGGAACCGGGTTGTACGGGTGGTAGTTGAATTTCTTTTAAACCAGTTTTTGGCCCGGAGTCCATCAGCCGCAAGTCGTGAGAGATTTTCGCTAAGTCTTGGGCTAGGTTGCGGATTGCCCCGGAAACGTTCACAAATGGGGACATACTCTGCATGGCAGCCATGAGATGGGGGGCGGGTTGTAGTGGTAAGTTTAGTAATTCTGCCAGTACTTCCACCACACGGGCGCGGTATTGGGGATGGGTGTTTAAGCCTGTTCCCGCCGCACTACCACCTAAACCAAGTACCATCAAGTCTCCAGAGGCGGTGTAAATGCGGTTTTGGTGTT
The DNA here is from genome assembly GCF_963920875.1 of Anabaena sp. CCY 9910. Lineage (NCBI taxonomy): Bacteria > Bacillati > Cyanobacteriota > Cyanophyceae > Nostocales > Nostocaceae > Anabaena > Anabaena sp. CCY 9910. The sequence continues at coordinate 2,285 of NZ_CAWUDJ010000017.1, forward strand.
CTGAGAGGATGTGCGCCCAAGCGGCGAAATTATCACCCAACCGCACGGGAACGGCATCTTGTAAATGGGTTCTGCCGGATTTGACGATATCTTGAAATTCTACAGCTTTGTTTTCTAAGGCGGCGATCGCTTTTTCTAATGCTGGCTGTAATGTTTTGGTCAGTGCCAATAAGCCGCCGATGCGAATTGCAGTAGGAATGACATCGTTGGTAGACTGCCCATAGTTCACATGATCATTAGGGCTAACTCGTTTGTAATTACCTTTTTCTGCACCCAAAATTTCCAAAGCCCGATTTGCTAGGACTTCGTTAATGTTCATGTGGTGGGATGTCCCTGCACCAGCTTGGTAGACATCCACGACAAACTGATCCCTTAACTTCCCTGCCAGAATTTCATCGGTTGCTTGCACAATCGCTTGGCTAATATCTTGGGGAATACAGCCTAGTTCTCCATTGACAATTGCTGTAGCTTTTTTAATTAGAAGACCAGCATCTACGTAAGTAGGTAAGGGCTTAAGACCGCTAATGGGGAAATTTTCAATGGCTCGGAGAGTTTGAATACCGTAATAAACATCACTAGCAATTTGGCGATCGCCCATCGAATCGCGTTCAATACGAAAATCTGTATTTGTAGTCATCTGATTGTGGAGATAATCTCAAAATACAGATCATGCCATGCAAACAGACTAAAAAGCTATTTGCCAACGATTCAGTCCAGGGGGTCGAACTTATTGACGATGAGTGCTACGGGAATCATGGGTAAACCAACAAGTAGGCAAGTTAACCATTGAGTTAAGTTCAATGGAGCAGTAGCAAACAACTGATTCATCAAGTTCCATTGACTGAAAATTATCTGCAAAATTATTGTAGTTACAATGCCGATAGCTATGGCTGATATATCGCTAAGTTTCTGCCTAACTCCCCGCAGGAAGTTAATAGCAGCAATTCCTAATTGACTAATACTTAAAAGATAAAAAATTCTTCCAGATACTAAAGCCTGAATTGCCATTGTTCTGGCTAAATCTATATTGCCTGTAGATTGTTTAATCCATTCAAATACACCAAAAATTAATATCCAGTTAAAGATAGAAATTGTAAAGATGCGCTTGACTAAACTTTTGGAGAGTAATGGCTCACGAGGGCTACGGGGTGGTAATTGCATTACTCGTGGGGACTTTGGTTCAAAGGCTAAGGGTACAGTCATAGCGATGGAATTAACCATATTTAACCAGAGGACTTGTAAGGATAAAATTGGTAATTCTCTGGCGAGTAATACACTGATGAGAATCGTCATGGATTCGCCGCCATTCACAGGTAAGATGAAGGCGATCGCTTTTAATAAATTGCGGTAAACAGTCCGTCCTTCCTGCACTGCCGCTTCTATGGAAGCAAAGTTATCATCAGTCAAAATCATGTCGGCGGCTTCTTTGGCTACCTCTGTACCTGCACCCCCCATTGCAATGCCAATATCGGCTTGTCTCAAGGCTGGTGCATCGTTCACACCATCTCCCGTCATCGCTACAACCTCGCCCTTTGACTGCAAGGCTTCTACAAGGCGGAGTTTCTGTTCTGGGGCAACACGGGCAAATACAGCCCCATCTTCTATAGCAGTAGCCAGTTGTGTTTGTGACATTTGGGCTAGTTGCGCGCCAGTAAAGGCGAGGACTTCCCCATTTTGATTAAAGCCCATCCGTTGAGCGATCGCTTGTGCAGTGGCAGCATGGTCGCCTGTAATCATTTTTACTTGAATCCCCGCATTCTGACAAGCAGCTACGGCGGCGATCGCTTCTGCTCTTGGGGGATCGATCATTCCTTGCAATCCCAAGAAAACCAAATCCTTGTCGATATCTGCATGATCTAGGGAATCTTGACTAACAGATACCGATTTCCGTGCAAACGCCAACACCCGCAAACCCTGATGAGCCATTGCTTCAACTTCTTGATGTAGAGTCTGGGCATCCACGGAAACAAGATTACCCCCAGCGTCTAACATCTGCTGACAACGTTGCACAATTGCCTCAACGGAACCCTTTACATATATAGTCCTGACTTTCGTAGAATTTCCTCCACTCCCCCCTTCATGCAAAGTTGCCATGTACTGAAACTCAGACTCAAAGGGGATAACATCTAGCCTGGGCATTTCTGATTCTAAGTTATTACTAGTCAGCCCCACTTTATTTGCCACAACTATCAACGCTCCTTCAGTAGGATCGCCGATGACTTGCCATTCTCCTTCCTTCTGCTCTAAGTGGGAATCATTACATAACAATCCGGCTTGCAGACATTCTGCCAATACGGGAGAACTACGCCAATCTACTGGCTGTTCATCTAATAAGATTTCACCTCCGGGAATATAACCTGTCCCTGTAACTGTGTAGTATTCACCACCTGCATAAATCGCCTGTACAGTCATCTGGTTTTCGGTGAGTGTACCTGTTTTATCCGAGCAGATAACTGTAGCACCGCCGAGGGTTTCCACGGCTGGTAATTTCCGGACGATCGCGTGTCGCTTCGCCATCCGGGAAACACCTATTGCCAATGTTACCGTCACTACAGCAGGTAATCCTTCAGGAATGGCACTAACAGCAAAAGCCACCGCCGCTTCAAACATACCTGCCCAGGAATTACCGTATCCCAGTCCAACGGCAAAGGTTAGGGCAGCGATGCCCAGAATTATGTATAGTAATGTGCGGCTAAATTTATCAAATTTTCGCGTTAGGGGAGTCTTGAGGCTTGTACCCTGTTCCATCAGTTGGGATATCCGCCCGGTTTCCGTAGCTTCCCCAATGGCTACAACAATCCCCTTACCAGTGCCAAAGGTCACAAAACTGCCAGCATAAGCCATGTTGCTGCGTTCTGCTAAAACTGCATCCGCGTCCACAGGTTCGGTATTTTTCTCAATAGCAACTGACTCACCCGTAAGGGCAGATTCATTCACTTGGAGATTGCGGGACTGAATCAGACGCAAATCGGCGGGTACTTTATCACCAGAAGTCAGTAGTACTAAATCCCCTGGGACTAACTCTTGTGAAGGAACTTGTACCTTTTGACCGTTGCGAAAGATAGTTGCATTAGTTTGGACTGAAGAAGCTAAAGCTGCGATCGCGCTTTCAGCTTTCGATTCTTGCACAAAACCAATAATGGCATTAATTAAGGTGACACCCCAAATCACCCAAGCATTCACCCACTGCCCAATTAAAGCTTTGATTACACCCGCAATCAGCAAAATGTACAGCAACGGCTGATTAAATTGCAGCAGAAATCTGACTATGGGACTGGTTCCCTTTTTACCCTTGAGTTCATTCGCACCAAAGCTTTCCTGCCGTTTTGACACCTGATTTGATGTCAAACCTGTGTCTAGATTTGCATCTAAATATTGAGCCACTTTTGATGCAGATAAATTGTGCCATTGATGTGACTGGATAATTTCTTTAACTTTTGCTGTCATTTTGTTGCCTCAATATTTCCCATAGGCAGGCTAAACGTAGAGCATTAGCTGTCTGGTCTTGGGCTAATCATGACAATTATGAAGAATAAATGTGATGGAAAAGTGACTAAAGCAGTCCACTTTGAATTACTCAGCAAACTGGTAACGAGTGATACGCTTAATTGTAGTTAAATCTAAACCCAATTCTTCACTGATTCCCGCCTCTATGGTAGCAATATCTGTTGTAGGTAGTTCAAGTTCTAAATTTTTGATGGCTGAGTCTGCTGTTTTAATACTAACCTTCGTAAATCCTCCTTGCTGCTTAATTTCTGCTTTAATGGCTAACACAGCAACAGAGAACTGAACTTTAATTTGGTTATTTGCTTCCAAATAAGATTTAGTATCATACTCGTAACTTAACATCTGGTTGGCAATAGTCTTGCCTCCCAACCAGATACTTGCGCCGATGATCGGTAATGGTAGCCAAAATTCTAATCCCAAGGACAAAAGCAAGCGCCACATACCAAGAAGCGGATTACGGTTACGCATAGAAAATTAACTATATTTATTGAGAATAATTAGTATTATTATAAGAAAATGTTCTCATTCTTGTATGTAAGCTGTTAAGCGTTGTTATGAAAATATTGGTGGTCGAGGATGATCCAGAAATCTTAGAACCTTTAAATACAGTGCTTTCAAGAGCAGGGCATATTGTTGATGGGGTTAATAGCTGTGAACTAGCCACGGATTTGCTAGCTGAAAAAGATTACGATTTACTCATACTCGATTGGATATTACCTACAGGAAGTGGCATTAATTTGTGCCAAAATTATCGGCAAATAGGTAAAACTGCTCCCGTTCTCATGCTTACGGCTAAAGACAGTATTGCAGATAAAATCAAGGGACTAGATGCGGGAGCGGATGACTATCTTGTTAAACCTGTCGATATGCTAGAGTTACTAGCAAGAGTGCGTGCTTTAGGAAGGCGATCGCCTGTTTGGCAAGACCAAATATTAAAGTTTGCTGACTTACAACTCAACTTAGACACCCACACAGCACAGCGACACCAGCAACAAGTACAACTTTCTGTGCGTGAGCGTCAATTGCTAGAATACTTTTTGCGTCATCCTCACCAAGTTATCAGCCGTGACAAATTAGAGCAAGCCTTGTGGACATGGGACGCAGAACTAGGAACTAATGCCATCACCGTGCAGATTCGACGACTAAGACAACGCCTCCAACCGCTAGGGTCTGATCAGTGGATTGAAACCGTCTATGGTTTGGGCTACCGTCTCATCAAACCTGATGTAAATTAATCTATTTATTGCCATTTTTTACTAATAAATACTGGGGAATGGGGACTGAGTCGAGGAACGAAAAACTAATGACCAATGACTAATATATTTCGCCGCAGTCGTCGCAACTTAGCACGTTGGTTTACTCTCTCAATGGGGAGTATTCTGGTGATTTTTGCCTGTGGGATCTATGTTGGTGTTGTTCAAGACCGCCAAAAAGCCTTCGATGAGGAACTCTACAGCAAAAGCCGTGTGATGGCTGCGGGAATCCGCTATCGTCTACAACAAGGTCAATGGCGAGTCAAGCTAGATGATGTTCCTTTGTTGGGCAGTAATACTTTATATATAGAAAGATTAGAAAGTGAAATTGCTTACGCTCGCTGGTACTCTCCAGCAGGTAAGTTATTACTTTTTGTGAAAGAACAACCGCCACCATCTGTCAAGATTTCCCCAGGATTTGCCACATTACGGTTATCGCGTACAGAATCAGCCTCAGAATCCCAGGTATGGTTACGCCAAGTCACTCTACCAGTACTACAAGATGGAATCTTGCTGGGATATCTGCAAATAGCTTCTCCCCTGACCCCTGTGCAAGAAACGCTGACGCAACTTTGTTTGTTATTAGCTGTTGGCGTACCCTTAGGAATAGCTGCTATTGGGATGACAGGCTGGTTTTTAGGTGGTTTGGCGATGCAGCCTATTTATGAATCCTATGAACGACTCAATCGTTTTACCTCCTATGCTTCCCATGAACTGAGAAACCCCCTGGCTAAGGTATTAAGTCACGCCCAATTAGGTTTAATGTCGTTATTAGAGCCTGAAACTGAAGCTCGTTCTCGTTTACAAACGATTATTAAAACTACTAAAACCATCAGCAATCTTGTTAGTGATTTATTGTTTTTGGCGCGTCATGAAGGGGAAATAAATCCGCAAATATTGAAACAAATCGACCTCGTAGAATTACTAGGAGATATCGCTCAAGAGCAAGCTATTTATTGTGAAGATAAGGAATTAACATTGAAAATAAATCTGCCGCAAACAGGTATCAAGATATTAGCAGAACCAGATTTATTATGTCAGGCAATATTGAATTTATTAAGCAATGCTATTAAATATACTCCTGCTGGTGGCACTGTGGAGTTAAGACTAATTCAAGATTCGCGCCATGTAAATATTCAAATCGCCGATAACGGTACAGGTATTCCTGCCGCAGATATACCTTATATTTTTGAGCAATTCTATCGTAGTGATGTTCACAGAACGCACAATGGTTGTGGTTTAGGTTTAGCGATCGCACAACAAATTATCCAAGCCCACAAAGGTAAAATTACAGTTAGCAGTACCTTCGGTCAAGGCTCTCGCTTTCAAATCGAACTGTTTTATGTCAAAATCGGCTGAGGTTAGCACCAAAATTTCCTATAATTTTTCATGCGTAGAGATTCTATCTTTTACAAACTGTTTCAACAATTTCCTACTCTATTGTTTCAATTACTAGCAACACCTCCAAGCAATGCAGATGCTTATCGATTTGACTCGGTAGCTGTAAAAGAACCTAAATTTGAAATTGATGGAGTGTTTCTCCCACCAGAAAATGAGGGTGCTGGAATTGTATATTTTTGTGAGGTGCAGTTTCAGAAAGATGAACAACTTTACGAAAGAGTATTTGCAGAGTCTTCATTATATTTCTATCGTAATCGAGGCAGGTTTAGTGATTGGCAAGCAGTAATAATTTACCCATCTCGTAGTATTGAACAAAATGATATTCATCCCCATCGTTCATTACTGAATGGCGAACAAGTCCATCGAGTGTATTTGGATGAATTGGGAGATATTCATCAATTACCCGTATGGATAGCATTGATGGTACTCACTACTTTAGAGGAAAATCAAGCAGCAGAAGCAGCCAGAGACTTGTTGACAAGAACTCGTGAAGAAGTAAACGAGCAAGGGAGTCGCGCCATAATAGAAATGATTACAACAATTATGGTGTACAAGTTTGAACAATTAAGCAGAATGGAGGTTGAGTCTATGTTGGGAATAACACTCAAAGAAACGAGAGTTTATCGAGAAATTAAGGAAGAAGGGCGTGAGGAAGCAACAGTTAATCTCGTTATTCGACTGCTAACTAAGCGCTTTGGAGAAATTTCTGGGGAAATACGCTCCTCAATAGCTGATTTACCTTTACCTGTTCTGGAAGATTTGAGCGAAGCATTGTTAGATTTTACCAGTTTGGCTGATTTACAGGCTTGGTTAGACAGAAGTTGAGGAAAAGTAAGGGAAAATTCTCTTGTTATTTTTCTGTTATGTTTATCTGTCAAACTCTTCGTATTCACAACACTGAGCCACAAGACCCTATGTTACGAAGAGTTTTTCTAGTTAATACTGTAACGGCGATCGCTGCTACACTCCTATTACCAGCCGCAGCTTTGGCGAAACCTCCAGAGACTGAAGCCAAAAAGGGAAAAGGCCACAAGCATAAGCCTGAAAAGTCAAAACATCACGACAGCAAAGACGAATCGACTCCAAGCAAGGCTGAAACAGTAGCAGATTCCCAACCCATCGCCAAAGAAAAGATAGCTGCTAAACCTGAAGAAGCACACGGACATAAATCTAAAAAATCAAAGCATCCCTCACACCAAGAAAAATCTGTTAAAGATGAAGAATCTGCGGCTGTTAAAACCGTAGAAGTATCACCTACTGAAAGTATTTAGGAATATGGATTGGAGTGCTGCGTTACCAACTTTCTTCATTACCTTAAGAGAAGGTGTAGAAGCTGCTTTAGTTGTGGGTATTGTCTTCGCCTGTTTGCAACAAGCTGAACAACAAAAACTGCATCGTTGGGTATATTTAGGAATTTTTACTGCTACCATAGCTAGTTTTGTGGTTGGTTTATTACTAAATTTAGGTATCCAAGGATTGCAAACATCAGAGTATATCTATGCACCTGTTTTTAAGCAATTGTTTGAGGTGGGATTGGGTGTAATTGCGATCGCTATGCTCAGTTGGATGCTGATCTGGATGACTAAACAAGCGCGGTTTCTCAAAGCAGAAATCGAAGGCTCTGTAAAAAGTGCTTTAGGTGAAGACAACAAAGCTTCCTGGGCAATTTTTAGCCTGATTTTTATTGCTGTGTTTCGGGAAGGGTTGGAAACGGCTGTGTTTATCGTCGCTAAATTCCAAGACGGTTGGACACCTGTACTCGGTGCGATCGCAGGACTAGGTATGGCGGTGTTAATTGGGATGCTCCTATTTAAATGGAGCATCAAAATTAATTTACGGCAATTTTTTCAAGCAATGGGTGTATTGCTGCTGCTGATTGTTTCTGGGTTAGTAATTTCTGCTTTGCGCCATCTGGATGCGGCGGCGATCGCTTTTAACCAAATCAATCCCTCAATATCTAATACTTGCGGACTAGAAAACACCTCTTGTCTTCTTGGCCCCATCGTTTGGAATTTATCAGGAATCTTACCTGATAGACAGTTTCCGGGAATTTTGCTCAAAACCCTATTTGGCTACACCCAAAAACTGTATCTCGTACAGGCGATCGCTTATCTGCTGTTTTGCGTCATAGTAGGTAACTTATACTTCCGTAGCCTGAATCAACCTACACAAATCCAAGCAACAACAAAACCTGCCACAAATTCTTGATTTTTTATTAATTAAAACTAGATATTCTCTTCTCTGTGCTTCTGTGCCTCTGTGGTAAAAACTCTTTTTAAATATAAAGACACGAAGACACAAAGAGTTGCATTCTAGAGACGAATCATGATAAATTTATCGCCAATAACTCTCAATTAACTGCGTCTGTATACGCCAATTAACATCACGAATTACTAGATTTGTTGCTAGTCAATTTGTGCTGCATAGTCTTTTTTTTATAGCTATAAATTTGGTGATACATCTAAGAATTAATTGGGAAGTTAATGATTTTCTTGACATAATTTGTCAGAAAAAAAGGCAAGCTGCAACTTGCCCGAAAATTTATTGATTTCATCTTCTAGTATGCAAAGCAATTTGATTTTTTTCAACAGACAATTGTTGATCACCTTTTGTATGTCTATGGCGATCGCCGGAGGTGGGCGTTTCGCATCGGCGAATGAACCAGAACAAGTAAACCCTGATCCCAAAATAACGAGTCAGATTCCCAACCTCAGTGACATACAAATTCCTCAAAATAGCGCCCAGTTGTTAACTCAAGACGCATCAACAGATACACCAGAAGCCAGCGAAGACGCAGATATTGAACTGGATGTGATAGGTACACCACTAGTGAACTTTATCGAAGAACGGCAAAATTCACCCACCGGGGTAATTATTCTAGATCAGCAGGAAATTCAACGGTTTAACTATAGAACCATCGGTGAAGTACTACGTCGTCAACCGGGTGTAGTGTTGGGAGGCCCTCCTGGGGAAGATAAAGACGTGCGACTGTTGGGATTACCTAAAGAATATACACAAATTTTAATTAATGGTCAGCGTTTCCCCGATGGTGGTGAAAACCGCGAGTTTAAAGTAGACCGGATTCCCGTCAGTTTAGTAGAAAGAATTGAGATTATTAGTAACCCCACCGCCACCCAAAATTCTCAGGGTGTAGCGGGGACTGTAAATATTATTCTCAAAAAAGCCCCAGATAGGCGAATATCTGACCTCACTATCACCGGAACAACCTCGGAAAGTGCGGGGCCTTTTGGTGGTATCAGCTTACTTTACGGCGATAAACAAGGAGATTTCAGTTACTTAATCAGTGCGGGAGTTCAACAACGGGAAGCGCCAAAGGATAAATTCAAGCAAACCTTAGATTTGCAAAATCGCCCCACCCAAACAGAACAGGAAAATGAAGATAAAAGTCTTTTGGATATTAGCATAGCACCGCGTTTTGTTTGGCAGGTTTCCCCCAAAGATACCATCAGTTTTGATCCTCTATTTTTGCGAACCGAGGAAGAGAAAGACGCAACCCGTAACGTTAATAATCAGAGGTTCTTTTCCCCTAGTGGTAGAGTCCAAGAACTACAACAGCAAACCGTCAAGCTTGATGAAGATAAGACGATTACAGGGTGGCGTTTAGGTGGTAGTTGGGAACGTCAGTTAAGCGCGACTGCTGACATGAAATTGGGTTTGTTATTTCAAAGTACCGATGAAACCAAAGAGAAGGTAGAAATTATTGACACTACTACAAATACCTTTCGTAATACTAACGGTAGTCCTTTAGATAGGGTGAGAAATGTCTCCAGCATCAAGCGGGAAGCAGAGACAAAGACAGACGAAGAGTTACTCGGAACCTTAAGCTTTAACTTCCAACCTTGGGAGAACCACAAATTTATTGTAGGGCTAGAGGGGAGTCTGCGCGATCGCGAGAAAAAGAAAATCACGAGCGAACAACAAACAGCCCCCACCTTGACTGCTGCGGTGGAAAGAACCGCACCCAAAGATGTTTATAGCATTGAGGAAAATCAGCTAAACGTCTATATCCAAGATGAAATTCGTCTAGGTGAAAAGCATACTCTCACAGCAGGATTGCGAATGGAGATGGTAGATAACAAAGCTACCGCCGGGGACAGTAGTACCATTGGACAATCAGGGACGATATTTAACCCCTCACTCCATTACAAATATCGAGTTTTTCCCACCACAGTTTTTCGTCTCAGCGCCGCGCGGACAATTCGTCGTCCTAAATTTGATGATCTCATCCCCTTCCGTGAATCAAAAAATGGTACTTTACTTCAACCAGATACAGTTGGTAATCCTAATTTAATCCCAGAAACTTCCCTTGGTTTAGAAACAGGAATTGAACAATCTTGGGGAAATAATACTGGTGCATTTGGTTTAAATGCTTTTTATCGGTGGGTGGATGACAAAATCGAAAATGAGATAAATTTCAATTCTGAAAATAATCGTTATGAACAATTACCCAGAAATGTAGGCGATGGGAAAATCTATGGCTTGAGGCTAGATTTACAAACACGTACACCTTTTCTTGGCTTACCAAACTTAACCCTATTTGGTAATGTTTCTTTCCTTGGTTCGGAAATTGAAGACAGAATTAGTGGAGAAATTCGCCGCTTTAAAGAACAACCTGCATATGTAGCAAATTTAGGTTTTGACTACGTAATTCCAGAGTGGGGGATGAACTTTGGTTTAACATATAACATTCTTCCTGGGTTTGAAAACCGCGAACTCAAAGACGGCAAAATTGAAGTTACTAAGCAAGCAGGCGAAAACAGTTTAGATGCTTACATGGCGTTTCGTTTAACTAATAATGTGCAACTGAGTTTATTCGGTAAAAACCTTTTGGCGGCTGAGAGAAGTAAAGACCGTACCGTTTTCAGTTCTACTGGTATATTTGAAAATTCACGTATTGAGAGGGAAACCGCAGAAAGACTGTATGGGATTAGTTTGTCATGGCAATTTTAGATTGCTGTATTGATGTTTAGACTAGGGGAAATGTTTGGTAGTAAGCACTTTATTGCTTAGAAAACAAGGATTAAAGTACTTGCTACAAACTAAAAATTATGAATGATGAGTTATGAATAATCCAGAACACAGAATTAATCGTGAACTAGCCCCAGAGGTTTTTCAATTAGCGGCTGAATTATATGCCCAAAAACAGCAAGAATATTCTCTCCAAGAACTAATAATGATTGGGGAAGAAGCTAAAATTCCGGCGGAATTTATTCAGCAAGCTGTTGAATTAATTCAAATTAGACAACAAAAAACTCGAAAAATTAAGATTAGTAAAAAATATCCTAAATTAAAACTGTCTTTACTAGGATGTGCAGTCACCTCTGTGACTTTGATATTAGGTGCATGGGGATATAACCAAATATTTACTAACAAAAGCGAATCAGATCATCCTGTAGGTATTTTGCCTGGAGAACAAGAAAAAAGACATCTAGGTAATGTGGAACGTTATCTGTTGAATAAAGAAGGATTAGTAGATGGACTCTTACTCAATGATGATAAACAAGTCAAGTTTCCCTCTCATATAAGTGATCAGATAGTAGCTGCTATCAAACCAGGGGATGCTATAGAAGTTGTGGGGAAGTTCGGAATTAAAAGTGTTTATGGACAAGCAATAGAGGGACGTATCGTTACTAATACAGATACTCAGGCCGTTGTTATCAAGCAAGGTAAACCAAAAGGTAAGAAAAGACTAGAACCAACCGATTTAAGCCTGATCAAAATTGATGATGTAGTCCAGCATTGGTTAGTTGATGATAAAGGAAAAATCAGAGGTGCAATTTTAACATCTGGTACACAAATGCACCTGGCTAAACCTTTAGCTAAACAATTAGATCAACTAGCTAAAATTGGGAGTCAAATCAAAGCAGATGGTGTTGGTAGACAAACTGCAAATGGAGAAGTGGTAGAGGTGATTTCTCTGAATATTGATGGACAAGTATTACCAAGTTATCAATAGTCAGAAATAAATACCCCACGTCTTAAAGAAGCCGGGGATATTCACCAAAAAATCCTCTCAATAGGGATAGATATGAAACAATCATTACAATCAAATCCAGGTTGGTCTTTATTTTTCGATATGTTAAAAGTGCTGCTTACCTATCCTCAATGGTTAATAGCAGCAATTATTTCTACTATTGTAGTTGCAGCCTTAGAACCTAGTTTGGCTTGGATGGGTAAGAAGGTAGTAGACGACTTTAAAAAAGGTGACATTGATATTAATTCGTCTCTAATGAATTATATTGTGGTATTTGGTGGTTTATTACTAGGTTTGGGTTTGATTAAATTAGGTGACAAAATCATTGATAAAATTTTTGAAACTAGGTTAATTATTTGTTTACAGCGCACCTATTTACAACGCCGTACAAAAGAACGTGATGCAGAAGATATTTCTCATATTCTTTATCATTGTAACCGTGCCAAACCCGGACTTGATATTATTCATAAGGACTCTTGGAAAATTATTTCTCAAACTATATCAGTAATTATTTGGCAATTAACTTTAGCCCCAGCATGGCTACCAGCTTTGTTAATTGCGGTAATTCCACCTGTTTTAATTGGGTTTATTTTTGGTCAATTTATTCAAAAATCCAGTCTAAAAATGCTCACGGCTCAAGAAAACATCGCTGCTTCCACAACAGAAGCTAAAAGACTAGAGTTAATTGAGCATCAAGAGTCATTTTTTCGCCACACTATTCGATTAGAAATGTTCAAATCGGGAACGGAAATTTTGATGGATTTGTTGACTTGGTTTGGACTTTTGGTATTAGTTTTACTCTCTTCTGTTTTTCATGTGGGAGTAGTACCAAAAGAAATTCAAGCTGGGGATTTGGTGTTGTTCTGGGGGAATTTGAATCTACTTTCTAAACCATTGGGAGACATTGTCAAGGTTTACAACAAAGCCAGAGAATCTTATCCAGCACTATTGCGGGTTTTACGTCCTACATTTCCATCTAGTCATCAAATAGAACAGGAGGTATAGTCTATGCAACGTCCGACTGTCATCGTTCACCGATTTCTTGGTATCATTGTCGGGGTTTTCATCATTGTTATCAGTTTAACTGGTAGCATCTTAGTGTTTGATAAAGAAGTCAACCCCATCCTGCATCTTCACACCCATCAAGTTGTACCCCAAGGGGAACAGATTTCACTTCAGCAGGTAGCAGCGATAATTCATCAACAATATCCAGAACAAAAACTAGAACATATCACAATTCCGCAGACAGCCAATGATCCTTACCATGTGCTGATCAAATCTCTCTATACAGGGAAAAGCGATATATATATCAATACTTATACAGGAAAATTGCTGGGAATATATAAGCGCGATCGCCCAATTATCCGCATTGTCAATCAACTACATACCCATCTACTAGCCGGTAAAATTGGTGGTTTTATCGTTGGGTTGTGTGGTGTGCTGCTATTGATATTAAGTATTACTGGGTTAATGCTGTGGAATGGCTGGAAAAAATTCTCTATCGGTTTTAAGATACGTTGGCAAGCAAAATGGCGAATGCTTCAGTATGACATCCACAAAGTAGTCGGGGTATTATCGGCTATATTTCTCGTGTTCATTGCGACTAGTGGAAGCATAATGGTGTTTGACAAACCCATCAAAAACTTAGCCTATGGGATGACAGGACAGACAAAAATTGCTCCACCCATTTCTACACTATCAACTAATAATTCACAATTAACTCTAGATCAGTTTTTACAAACAGCCAAACATTACCTACCAGCCGGACAACCGACTATTTTACATATACCGAAAGATGAAACCGCACCTATAAGGATACGTTTTCGATTACCCCACGAGATTATACCAGAAGGTAAAAGCTTTGTATTTCTTAATCAATACACTGGTGAAATATTACGAGTAGAAAACTTCTATAAAACCCCCAGGGTAGAACAACTAAAATCCTGGATGGATGTCCTACATAAAGGTAGCTATGGAGGATTAGGAACAATGGGATTATACATACTAATTGGTATAACTTCCTCCGCCTTATCCATCACCGGATTCGTTATTTGGTGGGGACGTAACCATAAAACCAAGCCTCAGCGTCACTCCGCGTAAACCACCCTGCGGGAAGCCGAAGCGTCTACAGCGCACCTCTGTGTTTAAAAAAACCATGCAAGCCAACTTCATCCGCCAGATTGCTCAAAAAGATCCATCAGAGTTTCAAGTAAATTTATCAGCGATCGCCCTCTATAAACGCTTCTTTAATTATGTTTGGCAGCATAAATTACAACTCATTTTAGGTTCTAGTACAATATTTTTTCTTTCTTTTTTACAAGTGATTATTCCGCAAATCACTCGCTATGTAATTGATGTGATTATACCAGAAAGAAGAATAGATTTATTGCCTTGGTTGGGATTAGGAATTGCTGTCATCACCTTACTCATTGGTAGTCTAAATTTTGCCCGTAGTTACATGATGTCTTTAGTTGGGCAGCAAACTATTTTTGATATCAGAAATGATTTATATAAACATCTGCAAACACTTTCCCTCAACTTTTTTGAAAATCAACGCACAGGCACATTGATGACTAGAGTAACCAAAGATGTTGATGCTTTGGAAAAATTAATCACTACAGATGTAGCAGAAATAATTGCCGAAATATTTACTTTTATTGTCATTGTCACTTATCTTATTTATGCTGATTGGCAACTTACATTGTTAATATTAATCACCTTGCCTATCATGATTTATCTCACGCAATTATTTGGTACACAAATGCGTGGGGCTTATCGAGAAGTACAACAACAAGGAGCAGAAATTAACAATCATCTCCAAGAAACTTTATCTAATATTAAATTAATCAAAGCTTGCGCTAACGAAGGTTATGAAATAGATAGATTTTCTGAACATAATCGGCAAAACATGACTGCAAATATTCGTGCTGTGCGCTTGTCGTCTGGTTTTGCGCCAGTGATTGATTTTATGAACAATCTGGGTTTTATTACTGTTCTCAGCTACGGTGCTTGGGAAGTCATTGGCGGACGTATGACTTTAGGCGATTTAACAGCGTTTTTGGCGTATTTAAACCACCTAAATCAACCAGCGAAACGGTTTAGTAAAGTTATGCACGTCATCCAAAAAGGTGCAACCGCACTAGAGCGAATCTTTGAAATCTTGGATACTCAACCGCAAGTTAAAGAAAAACCTGAGGCGATCGCCCTCCCCCAAATTCAAGGTAACATTCGTTGGGAAGGCGTTGACTTTGCCTATAATTCTAGTCAACCGGTAATTCATGACTTTAGCTTAGATATGCAGCCGGGAATGACTGTGGCGCTGGTGGGTTCTTCCGGTGCAGGTAAAAGCACAATAGCCAACTTAGCCGCGCGTTTTTATGACCCCCAACAAGGCAGAATTATCATAGATGGTATAGATATCCGTGATGTCACCTTACAATCCCTACGCAGTCAGATGGGGATTGTGTCTCAGGAAACTTTACTTTTACACGGTACTGTGAGAGATAATATTGCTTACGGTAAACCAGGGGTAAGAGATGCGGAAATTGAAGCAGCAGCCAAAGTAGCTAATGCTCACGAATTTATCATCAGTTTACCCAAAGGTTATGACACCCTAATTGGTGAACGTGGCGTAAAGCTATCAGGAGGACAAAGACAACGATTAGCGATCGCCAGAGCCTTGATTAAAAATCCCCGATTCCTTATACTCGATGAAGCGACTTCTGCTCTGGATACAGAATCAGAACAACTCATTCAACAAGCACTGCAAGAACTCCTCAAAAATCGCACCTGTTTGGTGATTGCTCATCGACTTTCAACTATCCAAAATGCAGACTTAATTGTAGTTTTAGAACAAGGTCGCATCCAAGAAAAAGGCACACACAGAGAATTGTTAGCTCAGGCTGGTAGATATGCTTGTTTACACGCTATTCAATTTCCCCAAAAACTGCAACTTTTAGAACAAAGTTAAAACTATCATGAGCAAACAATCGCTTACGATAAAAGTAGTCAGTGCAAAAATGAGTAATGCCGAAAGGAATTAGTATTGCTACATATTTGAGTATTAAACAGTTATGGCAGGCGTTACAAGAAAATACGACAAGTGCCAACAGATTTAATTGTGGGTAGCTTATGACGCAGAAATGGCTATCTATTATCGGTATTGGTGAAGATGGATTATTGGGGTTAAGTCCGATCGCTCTTTCTCTACTCAATCAAGCAGAAATCGTTGTAGGAGGCGATCGCCATTTAGCAATGTTACCTCCAAACGACCCACGAGAAAAAATCCTCTGGACTTCTCCTATTGCTACCGCAGTAGCAGAAATTATCCAGCGTCGGGGTAAATCTGTATGTGTGTTAGCTAGTGGTGACCCCATGTATTACGGTATTGGTGTCACCTTGGCGCGACAAGTTCCCATATCGGAAATGACGATTATCCCTGCACCTTCATCTTTCAGCCTCGCCTGCGCCCGATTAGGATGGTCTTTAACAGAGGTAGAAACCTTAAGTTTATGCGGTCGTCCCTCGACTTTGCTGCAATCTTATATATATCCTGGTGCGCGGTTATTAATTTTAAGTGAGGGGAAAAATACACCGAGCATTGTTGCCGAAATTCTTACACAGCGAGGTTTTGGGAATAGCCAACTCACAGTCTTGGAACGGATGGGTGGCATTCATGAAAGGATATTAACAGGGACAGCCGCAACTTGGCAGGAAACAGAATTAGCAGATTTAAATGCGATCACCCTACATTGTATCGCCGATGCTGGTGTTGTTACCTTACCCAGATTACCAGGATTGCCAGATAACGCCTATCACCACGATGGACAACTTACCAAACGGGAAGTTAGAGCTGTTACCCTATCAACTTTAGCACCTACACCAGGACAGTTACTTTGGGATGTGGGGGCGGGTTGTGGTTCCATATCGATAGAATGGATGCGGACTCATCCCAGATGTCAGGCGATCGCTATTGAACAAAACTCATCTAGACTACAATACATTGTAGATAATGCGGCTGCTTTAGGTACTCCCAACCTGAAAATCATCGCGGGAAAAGCACCTCATGTCCTCCGAGATTTACCTACACCCGATGCCATTTTTATCGGTGGTGGAGTTACAGCCACAGGATTATTTGATATTTGTTGGCAAGCACTACGCCCAGGCGGCAAGTTAATTGCTAATGTAGTCACCATAGAAGGTGAGCAGACCTTATTTCAATGGTATGAAAAAGTGGGTGGCAGTTTTACTCGTATTGCCATTCAACGAGCCGAACCAATTGGTAAATTTTTGGGTTGGCGAGCAATGGCTCCTGTCACACAATGGGTAGGGGTGAAAGATTAAAGAAGACAAGGACTTAGGCAACTTTAGACTGAGTGTAAGGGTGTAGGGGTGTAGGGGTGTGAGGGAAGAATTTAGTTTTACGCTTTCCCTTAAACCCCAATTACGGTTCAGTTAAGGAATTTCTTGGTTAAGCCAACATGAGTTCGATAAATTCGGAAGAACCCCTCTCCATAGCTTGCTACTCTACGAGAACGCCTTACGGCGAACCCGCAGGGTACCTCTCCCCGACGCGGGGAGAGGCTTAAAACCCTGATTATTTGGTACTCAGTTATAGATTTTCAGCCCCTTCCCTTGTAGGGAAGGGGTTGGGGTTAGGTTCCGTCGAATTCATTTTAAGCCACGGTAAGACAAGAATTTTCAAAATAATCCTCTTTCTTCCCGTGCTTCCCCTGCTTATCTGAATTTTATTCCCCTACACCCCCATACCCCTAAAACCCTATCGTCATTTAGCAGAAAACTTGTAACATCCGCTAGACTCTCCACCTAACTAGAGAGATTAGGATAGTTCCAGGCAATTGCCTCAGTTGTCAAGCTGAGTCCTGATAGTTTCTTTTATTCACACCGTAAATCTATGACAATCCAACTCACAGTTCCCAACATGGCTTGTTCTGCTTGTGCAAACAACATTACCAATGCAGTAAAGACAGTTGATGTTGATGCGATCGTTCAGGCTGATCCACAGACTAAGCTGGTGAACGTAGAAACGCAAGCTTCAGAAACTTCCATTAAAGATGCTTTAGCTGCTGCTGGCTATCCGGCTGCATAAATTTCTGGAACCACGGGATACCTGAATGTATAGAAAAGTCGGGTATCCCGTATTCTTTCCACTCAACAGCATTAAGACTTACGCATCTAGATTTTCTTTTGAGACCGGGTGTAAGGGTGTAAGGGTATAGGGGTGTAAGGGTTTCAAACATTTATACCGCTACACCTCCAAACCCTTGATCTTTCCTTTTCATGCGTAAGTCCTAAGCATTACAGTACCAAACATTCTTAATTACGAATTACTCTTAAAATCTAATACCCAATTGCCCGTTAATCCCACGGACAGAATTATATCCAGCACCCACGAAAACATTATCAGTCGCACCTACTTGCACACCACCAGAAAAAGCTACGCCTTTATCCTCTGAATAATATCCCAACCCTACATAAGGTGAAATTACTGGTAAGCTGATAAACTTCAGCACATCTACGCCAGTAGCGCCATCAGTTCCCACGCCTAACTCCACCCCCAAATTTAACGCTCTAGCCCCTACAGCATAAGTTACATCACCATCTTTGCCGCCCACAGAAACCCAAGGTTGTGGTATCAATTGTGCAGAGGCTTGAGTTGGGGTTAATAAAGCTAAAAATCCTAATGATGTTATGAGTGTTTTTGCGATCGTTCTTTTCTTCACGCTTTTCTCCTACACTACCTAAAAATGCTGAGTTCACTGTAACTGAGTTATAACCTTGAGTAATTCTGGCGAAAGAAATCTATTTCGTTCTAAAAAATCTACGTCTAGGGTTAGATTCACTTACTACAGAGGAATCACTCTAGAAATATCCATGACGGTTAACTGAACGAAAATGTTGCAACTGTTGTAGCTATTGCACTTAAGTCAAATTAGATATTCAGAGAATATTTCTCCCGCTTGCAGAGGGTAACAAGATTTATAGTTTCTACAGTGAGATTAGCTGACTATATTTTAAGGTTAAAATAATCAAGCCTTTGAGAATATCCAACACTCAACAGCCGCATTCCGCCTGTGACAGATAACATTTATATATGAACGCTACACAAGAACAACTAAAGGTAAAACTTGAGCAGGCTTTGATTGCTGCTTTTGGTGATGAGTACGCCGGAGTAGACCCGATTTTGGTTACTGCTAGCAATCCTAAGTTTGGTGATTATCAAGCCAACGTTGCTTTGTCGCTGAGTAAAAAGTTAGGACAGCAACCGCGAGCGATCGCCTCTGCTATTGTAGAAAAACTAGATGTATCAGAAATCTGCGAAACTCCAGAAATCGCTGGCCCTGGTTTTATTAACCTGAAGTTGAAAACCGCTTACCTAGAAGCGCAACTAAACGCTATTCAAGCAGATTCTAGACTAGGCGTTCCTACAGCCAAACACCCACAACGGGAAATCGTCGATTTTTCTAGTCCGAATATTGCCAAAGAGATGCACGTCGGACACCTACGTTCTACCATCATCGGTGATTCCATCGCCCGGATTTTGGAATTTCTGGGACATGATGTATTGCGGTTAAATCATGTAGGTGATTGGGGAACGCAATTTGGGATGTTAATTACTTACCTGCGGGAAGTTTCCCCAGAAGCCTTAACCACTGCGAATGCTTTAGATATTGGTGATTTAGTCAGTTTTTATCGCCAAGCCAAGCAACGGTTTGATGCGGATGAAGCCTTCCAAGAGACAGCGCGCCAAGAAGTTGTCAGACTACAAGCAGGCGGAACAGATACCCTCCATGCTTGGAAGTTATTGTGTGAACAATCACGCCAAGAATTTCAGGTAATTTATGATTTACTTGATGTCAAATTAACTGAAAGAGGCGAATCTTTTTATAATCCCTTACTACCAACTGTTGTAGAAGGTTTAGAAGCAACTGGTTTATTGGTAGAAAACCAAGGTGCAAAATGTGTTTTCTTGGATGGCTTTACTAATAGAGAAGGTGAACCTCTACCCTTGATTGTGCAGAAATCTGATGGTGGTTATAACTACGCCACAACAGATTTAGCTGCGTTACGTTACCGGATTCAAAAAGATGAAGCAAAACGCATAGTTTATGTAACAGATGCAGGACAAGCCAACCACTTTGCCCAATTCTTCCAAGTAGCACGTAAAGCCGGATGGATTCCTGATGATGTGGAATTGGTTCATGTTCCTTTTGGTTTGGTATTAGGAGAAGATGGTAAGAAATTCAAAACTCGTTCTGGCGATACTGTGCGGTTACGAGATTTATTAGATGAAGCGATTTCTCGCGCCCATGCAGATTTAGAAGAGAGATTAAAAGCCGAAGAACGGGAAGAAACACCAGAATTCATTGATAAAGTTGCGGAAGTAGTTGGTATTAGTGCAGTTAAGTACGCCGACTTAAGCCAAAATCGCACCAGTAACTACATTTTCAGCTACGACAAAATGCTGGATTTGAAAGGCAATACAGCACCATATATGTTGTATGCTTATGCCCGGATTCAAGGGATTAGCCGTAAGGGTGGGATTAACTTTGCAGATTTAGGAGATAATGCCAAAGTTATCTTGCAGCATGAAACAGAATTTGCATTGGCTAAATACCTACTGCAATTAAGTGAAGTGATTAGTACTGTAGAGCAAGATTTATTACCTAATCGTTTATGTGAATATCTTTACGAATTGAGTAAGAAGTTTAATACGTTTTATGACCGCAATCAAGGGGTGCAGGTTTTGAGTGCAGAAGAACCTCTGCGGACATCCCGTTTAGTTCTGTGTGATTTGACAGCGAGAACTTTAAAACTCGGTTTGTCTTTGTTAGGGATTCAGGTGTTAGAGAGAATGTAACTTTAATTGCTGCGATGACTATAATCATCGCACGCAAAAAAATGTACTATGAAATACCAGTATAGAGAAATTCCTATCTAGCTGGTAAAATCTCCATGATTGACCACGATCGCCTATTTAAAGAACTACTTTCCAATTTCTTCCCTGAGTTTATTGAGCTATTCTTCCCAGATGTCACTACATATTGGGAAAGAGATTCTATCGAGTTTTTACCACAAGAAATTCTTACAGACGTAACTGAGGGAGAACTGAAGATAGTTGATGTTATTGTCAAGGTTGCATTTCAAAATCAAAATACTTTATTTATCATCCATACCGAACATCAATCTTATCCACAGGCTAATTTCAATCAGCGAATGTTTACCTACTTCGCTCGACTCCATGAAAAATATGCCCTTCCGGTGTATCCCATAGTTATTTATTCCCATGACTCCCCAAAAACTACACAACCAAACTCCTATCGCCTTGATTTTCCCAATAAGAAAGTACTGGAATTTAATTATGAAGTTGTACAGCTAAATCAATTAAATTGGCGGGATTTTGTTAATCAGAATAATCCTGTCGCTAGTGCTTTGATGGCGAAAATGCAGATGGATGTTCAAGAACGTCCCACAGTAAAGCTAATGTCCCTACAATTACTAGTGAATTTGGGACTTAACCCCGCACAAATTCAGCTAGTTTCAGGTTTTATTGATACATATCTCGATTTGAATGCTCAAGAAGAAAGCATATTTCAAGAGCAACTTGCTACTATTGAACCAAGGCAGGAGGAAAGAGTTATGCAAATCGTTACTAGTTGGATGAGACAGGGTATCCAGCAGGGTGTGCAGCAGGGAGAATTGACGCTAATTCTACGCCAACTTAACCGCCGTTGCGGTGAAATTAATCCGCAATTGCAAGAACGGATTCAAGGTTTGTCAACTGCTGAGTTGGAAGATTTAGGTGAGGCTTTACTGGATTTTACAAGCACTGCTGATTTAGAGGCTTGGTTTGCAAGTAGATAGTTTTGGTGGTTTGTTATGTTTTCCATCAAGATACCCGACTTCTTTGAGAAGTCGGGTATTTGTAGGGTTAAATTATTAATTTGGTGGGTCTAAACGATTCACAACTGTCGCCCATAAAATCATCGGGGAACCGACACCCAAACAGAACAACCATTGTTGTAAGGTTAATGGTGCTGTTTCAAATACATCATTAATTAATGGCACATGAGCAAAGACAATTTGTAGGAGGATTGCACCAACAATCCCAAATCCAATGGCGGGAATATCTACATTCTCTTTCATTGTGCCGTCCATTTTGGCAATGAGATTGGGGATTAATTGGCTAATACTCAACAGATAAAATATTCGTCCTGCAATTAGAGAGTTAATCGCCATTGTTCTAGCTAAATCTATATTACCTGTAGTTTGGCGGATGTATTCAAAAACCCCGAAGATCACAATCCAGTTAAACAGAGAAATTGCTAATATTCGCTGTATCCGACTACCTGATAGTAAGGGTTCATTGGGGTGACGCGGTGCTTGCTGCATCACATTTTGTCCTTTGGGTTCAAATGCCAAAGGTACTGTCATGGTGATGGAGTTCAACATATTTAACCAGAGGACTTGTAAGGATAAAATTGGTAAGTCTCTAGCCAATAATGTACTAATTAAAATTGTCATTGATTCCCCACCGTTGACAGGGAGAATAAAGCAGATTGCTTTTAAGAGGTTTTTATAAACTGCTCTTCCTTCTTCTACAGCTGCTTCAATGGAGGCAAAATTATCATCGGTGAGGAGCATATCTGAGGCTTCTTTGGCGACTTCTGTACCTGCGCCACCCATTGCAATCCCGATGTCTGCTTGTTTTAAGGCGGGTGCATCGTTGACACCATCCCCAGTCATGGCGACGACTTCGCCTTTAGATTGTAAGGCTTCGACTAGACGCAGTTTTTGTTCTGGTGCTACGCGCGCAAAGACCACACCTTCCTCCGCAACTTGAGCGAGTTCGATTTTATCCATCTTGGCGAGTTCTGCACCTGTGAAAGCGAGAACTGAGCCGTTTTTGTTGATGCCCATGCGACGAGCGATCGCCTGGGCTGTGATAGCATGATCTCCTGTGATCATCTTCACTTGAATCCCAGCAGTTTGACAGGCTTGCACTGCTTTAATTGCACTCTCACGGGGAGGATCAATCATCCCCTGTAAGCCGATGAAAATTAACCCGTTAGCGATATCTGCATGATCTACGTCATTTTGTTCATTGTCTACAAGCTTTTTGGCTAAGGCTAACACCCGTAAGCCTTGGCGCGCCATGATGTTGACTTCCCGTTCAATGGTGGTTTGTTTTAAGGTTTCCACACAATCCAAGGGACGGGGTTGTCCGTCGGTATTTAACATCAGGCTACAGCGTTGGAGAATCGCTTCTACAGAACCTTTGACATAAATCACCTTGCCGGTGGGTGTGTTGTGCAAGGTTGCCATGTATTGATAGTCTGACTCAAAGGGAATCCCATCTAGCCTTGGCATTTGCTTGAGTAATGTGGGCTGGCTAAAATTGGCTTTATTCGCTGATGCAATTAACGCCCCTTCTGTGGGATCTCCTAGCACTACCCACCTACCATTTTTCGTTTCTAAGTGGGAATCGTTACAAAGTAATCCAGCTATTAAACATTCTTGTAGACCTTTCTCTCTGTTTAAATCTACAGGTTGCTCGTCTCTAAGAATTTCCCCATCCGGCGCATAACCCACACCACTAACTGTATATTGATGTCCTCCCGCATAGATGGCTTGGACTGTCATCTGGTTTTCTGTCAATGTCCCGGTTTTATCGGAACAAATCACAGTTGCACTACCCAAGGTTTCCACCGCCGGTAATTTGCGAATAATGGCATTTCTTTTAGCCATGCGGGAAACACCAATTGCCAAAGTAACAGTTACTACTGCTGGTAATCCTTCCGGGATGGCGCTGACTGTTAAAGTTACGGCTGCTTCTAAGGCTTCGTTAAAGCCCCGAAAGCTTAACCCCACAACAAAGCAGAGTGTAGCTAACCCTAAGACCATGTATAGCCAATTCTGGCTAAATTTGTTAAATTTCCGCGTTAATGGTGTGGAAATGTCTGTATGCTGCTCCATTAACTGGGAAATTTTACCTGTCTCTGTGTTGTTACCCGTGGCTACTACAACACCAGTCCCTTGTCCGAAGGTGACAAAGCCACCTGCATAGGCCATGTTTTTCCGTTCGCCCAATCCTGTATCTGGCTGTAAAACTTGTGTATGTTTTTCTACAGCCACAGATTCACCAGTCAAGCCAGACTCATCAATTTGCAAGTTCCGTGCTTGAATGAGGCGTAAATCGGCGGGGACTTTATCACCGGAAGTCAACAGCACCACATCACCAGGAACCAATTCCCGTGAGGGGACGCGGATTTTCTGCCCATCGCGGATGATGGTGGCTTCTGTAGTAATGGCTTTGGCTAAAGCAGCGATCGCACTTTCGGCTTTTGCTTCTTGAATAAATCCGATAATGGCGTTGGTGGTGGTAACACCCCAAATCACCCCAGCGTTGACAAGGCTACCACTCAACGCTTTGACTAAACCTGCACACAACAAAATAATTAATAGCGGCTGGTTAAATTGCAACAGAAACTTCAACCACCAAGCCTTACCTTTCTTTCCAGTCAGTTCATTCGCACCGCCACTAGTTAACAGGTGTTGTGCTTGGGTGCTATTTAAACCTATCTCTGCATCAGTTTGCAAACGGGCGATCGCTTCGGATATCTCTAAGGAATGCCAAACAGTAGGCTGTTTCTCTCCTGGTGCAACGGTAGCTACAGCTTGAACCATAATTATTAAGTTATTGTAAAAAGTGTTGTAATTAAATTAGCACTAATTTTTCGTGCTAAAAAGAATTTATCACTAATAAAATCTGATGGATATCATTATTTACCCCAATGGGTGACAAAAAATCGAGTATGCTTTCCTTTACAGTGAGGATTGAACCTGAAGGCGTAAAACTTGTGAGTCTGGATTTGTCTACTCCATTGCAATTAATTGGGCGTTCAGTGGAGTTTCAGCGCGTTGTAGAAGTGCTAGCCCAAGATGGTGACTTGTTAATTACTGGAGTACCTGGTAGTGGTAGGCGTACTCTAGTGCGATGGGGTGTGACAGAAGTAAGAGCGATCGCTCTCGATATAGACTGCATCCGCGCCATAGATGGCGAACGATTTTTACAGTTACTCACAGAAGCAATTAACCAAAATTGGCAAGCAGAAAAAATCCAAGATTGGGTGGATAAAAACGCCAAGGAATTTTTTACTTTTCATCCAGAAACTAAACTCAAGCTTTTACGTTCCCTCAGCCAAAAACAAATATGGCAAGCGTTTGAATTATTATTAGAATTGCCGCAAATTATGGCGGTAGATTTAGACAAACGTTTAGTATTAATTTTGCAAAGTTTCCCACACATTCGTTCTTGGGATCGTAACGGTTTATGGGAAGTATCATTCCGGCGAAAAATTAAAGAACATACTCATGTAAGTTATGTCCTGATTGCAACAATTGCGGAGACAGGCAATTATTCCGACGAAAATAACTATCCTTTAGAAACCATCCAATTACCTCCCCTCAAACGAGATGTATTGGCAGTATGGGCAAGGGAAATATTACATGGTTCAAAACTCACATTTGATTCCCGTTCTAAAGCATTACAACTATTTTTAGATGCTGTACAAGGTCATATTGGCGATGCGATGGCAATAATTCGTCGTCTACAAACTTTATGTATTCCTGATAGCTTAGTTACAGAAAATGATGTCCAGCAAGCCATTGAAGGATTACTCAAAGATTTATCCATGACCTATGAATCCTTATTGATGTTGCTACCAGCAAATCAGGTACATCTTTTGGAGTGTTTAGCTTTAGACCCCACAGAAAAACCCCAAAGCAAAGACTATATTCAAAAACATGGTCTTTCTAGGGGTGGTAGTCTCCAAGGTGCGCTGACAGGGTTACATCACAAGGGTTTAATTTATGGTGCAGAACAAGGTTATTTATTAGCAATGCCATTATTAGCTTTGTGGTTGCGCCAAAGATTGAGTTAGTGATTTCCAGATTCAGCAGATTGTGAACTCAACGCCTCGAACTGTTGCCAACACAGATACATGGCACGGGGTACATGAAAACATCCCTTCCATTTACCACCTTTGAGATTTAACAACACTTCCCCACGACGATTTAAGTAGCCAAACCACTCACCATATTCTGGGTCAGCAAAATGCTGCCAGGAATAATCGTGCATTTTTTGATACCATGCCCAACAGGCATCACGACCAGTCAAACGATAACCCATCGCCAAAGCCACCAAAGATTCTAAATGCACCCACCACAATTTTTGATCCCATTCCAATTGTTGTGGAGGATGACCTGCTGCATCCATAAAGTAATACAAGCCGCCATACTCGTTATCCCAGGCGAAATTGAGGATATTTAACACCACATCAACTGCCTGGTTAATAGTCTTGCTGTCGTTTTTCCGTCGGGCGATGTCCATAATAAACCACATCGCTTCAATACCGTGACCAGGGTTAATCAGCCGACCTTCAAAACAATCAATGTGGGAACCATCAGGGGCAACATTTTCATACATCAATCCTTGTTCTTGGTCGAGAAAGTCACCCATAACTTCCTGAACGGTTGCAGCCAAGACGTTCTCTAGAGTCTCCTGGGGAAGCAACCATTCCATTTCTAGAGTGAGGTTGGCTAAAATCATCGGCACAGCTAGGGCTTTCATGGGGCGTGTGCCGGGATAGGTTTTGGTATATTTGCCTTTGGGGTTATCTTTACGACGCAAAACATTGTTATATGCTTGCATTGCCACATCTTTTGCCCACTCTTCACCAGAGGCGAGAGCGTATTGACTAAAAGCCATCGCCGCAAAGCAATCAGAAAAGATATTGTAAGGCTGTACTAATGGTTCGCCTCCACGGGTGAGGGCAAAATACCAGTTACCCTCGTCATCTCTACCATGTTGGGCAAGAAATTTAGCGCCATTCCTAGCAATTTTGAGCCAGTTTTCCCGTTTTTCTAGCTGGTTACACAGCATAGAAAAAGTCCAGACTTGGCGATTTTGCAACCAAATAAATTTATCTGTGTCATACACCTTACCCTGGCGATCGAGACAAGTAAAGTAACCGCCTTCACTATCCAGGGAGTGGTTTTCCCAAAACGGGAGTACGTCGTTGAGGAGGGCATTTTTGTAAAGTTGCGCCAGTGCTTGCAAGTTTTTCCCCATAATGCAATCCCCTGTTCAAAAACATCAGGGTCAATTATCGCCTTGTTGTGGATTGACTACAAGTATTCTGTTAAGTAAGTCGATGCAATAAAACCAAACTATGTAAATAAAAGTAAATAAGGCTCAAACTCTTTCTCCCCCTGCTCCCTGCCCCCTGCCCCCTGCCTTATCCCAACAATATTTATTTACGCCGACCTACTTATTTGTTAGTTGTCAGTTGCTAATAGTTTTCCCCAGATCCCGATACCGTTGGCGAAATATTAATTAACAAAAAAAACGGCGAATTTTTCGTGTATTACATGGATAGCAAGATACAGAGACAGGAAACTTTAAGCCTCAAAGGTGCAGTTTTGGACTTTGGACAAAAAAGTCCAATAGATTTTATAGTTCTACCCCATTTACCCAGTCGGTTTTGTTGAAAGAGTAATGATTTTGAGCAATTACTCAAAAGCCAAACACAAAAATTAGACGATAATCATTGCAAAAGCGAAGCATCGGCAACAAATGTTCATCGTAAAACTCAAGTATTTCCTCGCGGCTCACTCTACCGCGTGGCACAAAATCAGCTTCATTATATAAGCTGTCTCGCCATTCGGTAAAAGCAGCAAGATGTTGCTCTAATCCCCCTACCCAAAAGTCTTTTAAAGGGGTAACGCAAAAGTCTTCTAACTTGATTCGGGAGTATAGTAGTTGTTGTGTAGCCTCTGTTGACTGTACTCGTTTACCAAATCCAGGTATCAAGATGTCCGCAATTAGAGCTGGCATTTTAGAGCAATATTCATACGGCGCATAATCTACTGTTTCCACGTTTTGAATGGCGGTGAGAATTGGGAGAGCAATTCTATCGGGTAGCTCACCCGCACTATTAATACTAGATGCAATCACAGTAGGTCTGTCAGTAGGTTCTGCTCTAGTGTACAAATCTACACCAGGTTTCATAAGAACTTCACGAATTTGTACATCATCAGCTAGCTCCGATTCCAGTTTATCAACGAGGCAATTGAGGATTTCGTCTGGATAATAGTCATCGTATTCCTTGGGAATAAGTTGCATAATACCGATGCCAAACCAAAAAGTCATAAGAGGATGTTTGAAAAGTTTTGAACGTTCAAATTTTAGGCTAATCGCCTTACCATAATACGAATCATGGCAAGATAGACAAAAGTCTCGGATGTTTCGGGTAATAACTCATAGTCTCGGACTAATCGCCGACAGCCCATCAGCCATCCCAAAGTGTCCTCGACGACCCAACGAACGTTTTTTGAGTACAGCAAAATCACTAGTTAGGTAAGCAAGCTACTGGGTATAAAACTGGTATCGATCCCTTGCCCCCCTGCTTCTTTCCTCTGGCTACTTGCTGAATAAAACTTCCCGTGGTTGCATTATGGGTTTAAAGTTGTATTGTGGAACCAATTCCTGGTAGACCGCTAGTGTTTCTTCGTTGACTCTAGTGGCACTAAATCTTTCTATATTTTGTTTGGCACGGCATTGCCACTTATATAGTTGTACGGGATCTTTGAGCAATTGGGTTAAAGCCTCTGCCAATGTGTGACTATCTTTTGGTGGTACTAATAGCCCAGCTTGACGATTATCTAAGGTTTCGGGGATACCGTCCACATCACTGGCAACGATCGCACAACCGGCTTCTCGTGCTTCTGTGAGGACTAAACCGAAGGATTCACAATGGGAAGGAAGAACGAAAATATCGGTTGCTAGCATATAGCGTTGCGGTTCTGCCTGGAAACCTTCAAAATGTATCCGTTCATTAAAAGGCGTATTTCTGGCCATAGCCTCGAAAATGGATTTATCTGGTCCATCCCCTACCAAATATAGATGTGCTTGAGGAAATTCCTGGGCAATTTTGCTAAAAGCTGCTATCAACTCGGCAATTCCTTTACGGGAATACATCCCCGCAACAGTAGTAATTGCAGGACGCTGTAAGGGTAATGGTTGGTAATCTTGAATTTGACGATGGCGGGGGCTTCCTAATGTGCCATTGGATACCACTCGCAGTTTGTTGCGGGGAATACCACGCCGCACCATCGAAGTAGCTACCGCATGACTAACAGCGATGACTCTATCTGCTAATCCCATCAGTACTGCGCTACGCTGGAACTCATTGTGTACTGTAGACACTAAACTATAATCACAACTTGTTTTTAATATGCCTGCCAGTACAACTCCCGTCATCATATGTGCATGAACTATATCTGGCTGAAATTTTTGGATAATCTGCCGAAAACGCCAAATAGCTTGAATCATATTTAGCGGTTGTCTAGACTGATCTAAATGAAAGTGTCTAACACCATAACTACCAAGTAATGGTTCGTATCCTCCACCAGCAGACGCTACAGCCACTTGATGACCGTCTTTGGCTTGTAAGCAGGCTAAATCTACTGCAACATTGACTATTCCATTACCAATTTCTTGTACATGATTGGTAATATGTAATATTTTCATTTAAAACTTCTCCATATTATTTATTATTTTTTAATTTTGGATGAAAAACAAAATATGAATTTATTTAGTTATCCAAAATCATCAATACAGTGTGAATTGTCAGGATTTAAACCTATTTACAGTTCACTTTTAAAGAAAATTTCGTGAGAATTTAGGAATTGCTTGATAAATCCTCTAGGTAGATTTTCAATCTGAGAAGAATATGAAGCGATCGCTCTCTTTTTCTTGTCTTGTACTGAAGTAATAGAAAAACGATAAGCAGCAGCAATATCCTGTATTTTCAATAGGATAAATAGTGGCGCTCTCCAAAATAACCAAACAGGATATTGGAATACTTCCACAGGAATGTTGGCTTCACGAATTACTGTTTTAACTAAGTTATAAGTAGCCTCATGATCCCTATGACAGTCTTTCCTATGTGGCACATAAATTTCCTCAGGCTGATAATGCTGAATTAGTTCAGATATCTCTCGAATTGTCTGCTGATGTTCTTCATTACTTAATTCTGGTAAACACCCATCTGGCTTAGATAAAAAGTGAATATGTGATGACTCTACACCCAATATTCCTAATGCACTAATTGCTTCTTGTTTCCGAGTTTGGACTATCTGATTTTGGCAATCTAGATCGAGACTTCTTGAACCTTTTCCATCAGTGATAAATACTACTACCACTGGTATGCCATGCTCTCGTTTGTAAGCAATCATCCCGCCACAGCCAAAAGTTTCATCATCTTGATGTGGAGAAAATATCATGGCTGATTTTTGGTTAGATAACAATGGCTTGCTATTACCAAACAAAAGCCATTTTAATAGTAACCAAGAATGAATATACTGCACTTTCTCAAGCCATACAATAGGAATTAGTGTTTGTAGTTTTTTTAAATATATTTTATGCGACAATTTTGGCTCCATCTTTATCAATAAAAATAAATGCTCATCATTAAAAATATCAATAATTAATCTGTATAACTATTTCGCCCTATGAGCATAAATCACATGATAAGCCACTCATAACAGATTAGGATAAAGATTGTGTATGAAAAGTGCTAGTTTTTTCTGGATTTTATGAAAAGAGTCATCAGGGGAATTTTATTAATTTGAAATATAAAATTATGGTCAGTCAAAGTTTGACTATAAAGTGCGTGATATTTGTTATAAAGTGTTTATTAAAACACTGATAATATGTATGGGAATGAGTAATTAATATAGGAATCCGATTTGATAATTGAAAATATCTAAATATTTGTAGGGTGGGCATTGCCCACCAAAACTATGATACGGTGGGCAATGCCCAACGCCACTTGCTCCAAGCCGGGAAACCCTTTCAGCAGTTACTCCACTTGGGGTTTCCCCAAGACCGTACTGCTTCACTAACGCAGTGGCTCCCCTACGTATATTTCAGAAATCAAATACTAGTCCTATAGTTGTTTATTAGTAATAGGAAAACACAATTAGCATTCAGGTTTTTCTAAGAGGATGTTTTAAATTCAAAAATAAAGCGGGAAGAACATTTACACTGCTTTTTGCCTCCCCTACGTAAGATTTACTTTATAAATGGTCTTTAAATCATCTTTTTCAAGGGGAATTTAAGAGGGTATTTTAATCTGGGACTGAGTGCGTAGACGCAGTAATAATTTCACGTTTACGGATGGTGTCGTTAGGAACTACAATTCGCCAACGGAGAATACGATTATCTTGACTCCAGTTGTCAAAACGGGCAATTTCAGAGCCTGCGGCTAGGGGATCTACAAAGGTTGCTGGATTTTTAACTGTAAAGCCGGACAGATACATGGTGTCACTTTCAGGAAAGTATTTGATTCGCCGTAAATCTGTAAAAATGCGGGGAGTTGTTTCTTTTTGCATGGAACTATAGGTATAGATGGGATTACCGTTAGTGTCTAGTCCTTGCAAGGAATAATGGCGAATACCTTCTCGATCGCCCAGAGTTGTCCACACATCACCTTTACTATCCACCCACCATCCTGTAACAGAGGAAGAATCTTCACTATGATCATATTCTTCTTTGTCGAAAGCGCCGTTACCGTTGCGATCGCGCCAAATCCATTTTCCTGTTGCTGGTTGCTGAGGTGGCCAAGTCCCTGAGATTGCTGATTTACCTTCGTTATTTTTACCAACAAACATCCCTGCTGGAATAGCTATGTTGCCATCTTTGCTGGGATTAAATCGATAAATCTCTAAGGCGTTGCTATACGGATCTAAGAGAAACAAAAATCTTTCACCATTGATTCGACGTACAAAGGTAGCATCGGGGGATATATGCAGTCGTGGATCTTGAGGATATTTAAAGCCGTTTAAGGTGTAAGCTTTATAAGTCAATTGTTGACCCTTAGGCTTGCTACTATCTATCAAAAAGTGTTCATACTTGGTAAAAACTTCTCGTCCATCTGTAGTGGGGTCAACGTCGGCATTTTCGACTAAGGATAATCCTAATAATCGCCATAGTTGCTTTCCTGATGGCGAAAATTTTCTTAAATCTGTGCCGGAATTATTGAACCCATTATTATTGATATACAAATTCCCCTGAGTATCTGCGCCGACTCCTGTGAGTCCATAAAACTTTAAATCTTGGACTTCACCAGGAACACCTCCGTAAATCCCCCCTGTGTGACCAAAAGTGCCGACCTGGACTGGTTGATCCTGAATGTTATAAATCAATACTTGCTGAAGCGTCCCATTTTCCGCTACTAACAGTCTGCCTTGATTATCGAGTGCGATCGCTCTGGGTAATACAACATTAGTTATTTTTTGCGGTAATTGTTTTCCTGATGAAGAATAACGCAAAATTTTAGCAGGATTCTTGGCATCTTGCTTTTGAATAATCCACAAATTTCCCTGCTTATCAATAGTTATATCTCCTGGTCTCAGAAAACTAAAGTTGCGTAATTCTTTCATTGTCTCAGTGTTATAGACGCGAATTTTATTATTCGCTGCATCACTGACATATAAATTCTTATCTTTCGTTGCTAATCCAGTTACCTCACTTTTAGTATTGACGATTAACATACTCTTATCCCAACCACGTCCATTAGCAAAGGGCGCTGGTTTACCAGATAAGTTATAACGTCTCACGCAATACCAAGTTATCCCCTCTGGTGGATAATCTTTGTCTATTTTGCCAACAAATCCTTGGCTCATAGCAATGTAAATATACTTACTATTTGCTGTGACAGCTTTACCACCATGACGACTCCAACCATGAAGATCACTGAGAACCCCAATCACATTACCATCTTTATATATTGATGCTTCGGCTCCTGCTTTATCCTCATGACTATTTGTATAAACTGTGCCATTAGGCGCAACATACATTCCCTCAATATAGTTTTGTATAGATTTCTGACTGCCAGCAAAAATATCACTTATCAAATCTCTTTTATAAGTATCCTCTGGAACTTGACTGAATGTTAAATCTGTTGAAACAATAGTAATAAATAGAAATGAGATAGTAGCAATAAATAAATAAATCCATGATTTTAAAAATCTATAATTTAAATACTTAAATATTTTATTAAGTTGTCTTTTTATCCTCAATTGTAACTTTTGGATATTATCTGGTATTGCGTACTTCATTACACCAATAATTCATTTAATAGTTAGTTTTTTGTACTTCGAGATAATTCTTGACAGTGATTTTTAATATTACTCAGTGATATTGAATTAACAGGAGAACTGCAATTATTGAGTTATATATGTTTCTAAACACCATTCAGTAGAATGATTCAGAGAAACATTATTATCAAAAAAATATATGCCTATTTGAAAGTATGTTTATTCTGAATTACAAGAATTGAAGGACTCTTAGAGGTTATTTATAAAGCAAAAATAAAATTATTGTAGGGTGTGTTAGGCGCTCATTTCCCTGATGATTGGTCACAAAATAACTATCCTCGCGCCTAACGCACCGCCGGATGGTGCGTTACGGCTAAATTTTCTTGTCTCTGAGTCCCAAATCCTTTCATAGCCGTAACACACCCTACTTAATATTTACTTTATAAATAGTCTCTTATTGTGAGGGTTTTACTTTGGTTTGATGTCCTAATCTATCTGGCTGTAGTTATAGTATGTAGAAGTCCTTCGTATTATCTTTAATTACGTAAGTGATAATACATAAATAGCAAATTAACTGACTTAAGAAATTAGTGTTTATCGAATATTCATCAAAAAAATATAACTTTCTATTTTTTTAAATTAGTTGTAAAAATATGGATTTAGTATATTGGTATACTCTTTTTCCCAGAAAATTATTCATCAACCTATTACCAATTACCAGATTCCTCATCTCCTTGTGGGTGAGGAATTGTAACCTCAATCTTATAAGTTATAAACAATACATTAACTACCGAAGCACGCTACATCACAAAAGAAATGTCTTTATAAAAGCTTAAATTAGACTAATTATATTTCTTTAAAGATTTGGTAAATAAAAAAGCTCAAACTTAGGTAAATTTAAATAAAATCTATATTGAGTCAGATGGAATATTTACTGATAACTCCGAAAATTAGAGAAGATAAACAATAAGTAGTATGTCATTAACTGTATAGAATAAAACACATGAATAAAATCCCACCTGTTTCTTTATCTCCTCCTGTATCTTCCTGATAATCTTGACAATCTTGCTAAATATATAAACGGAGTGATACTTCATATCGAAGCAAATCTCCTCAAGCTCCACACAGTACTAGGAGATAAGAGTGGAATATAAAAAAGAAAATTTCAATTTACTACCTGCTTCTATTCTGACCTTAGGTTCTGGTTGGTTTCCTACAAATCCTGGGGGTTTGGAAAGATATATTTATGAGTTGACTTATCAATTAGCAGCTAATCAAGATAGAGTAGAGTTATGTGGAGTTGGCTTACCAACTAATGAATTTCATTTGCCAATTAAATTAACTAATTTAGCATCTCCAAATAGTAAAATTTGGCAAAGATTTTGGTCTATTCGGACTAATTTCCAGAAAACAAGAATAAGCAAACCGGACGCAATCAATTTACATTTTGCTTTATATAGCTTTCCTATTTTAGATATTTTGCCTCAGGGTGTACCCATTACTTTTAATTTTCATGGGCCTTGGGCATCAGAAAGTAAACAGGAATTAGTAAAGAATAAAATCAGTATTTTTTTAAAGCGTCGGCTGATAGAACAAACCACATATAATCGTTGCGATCGCTTTATTGTTCTGAGTAAAGCATTCGGCAATATATTACACCAACAATATCAAATTCCTTGGCAAAAAATACATATTATTCCTGGTGGTGTGAACATTGATAAATTTCAGCCAAATTTATCGCGTCAACAAGCTCGCCAGCAGCTAAATTGGCCTGAAAGTCGTCCTATTTTATTTACATCCAGACGTTTAGTTCACCGTGTGGGAGTAGACAAACTATTACAAGCATTAGCCATCATTAAACCAAGAGTACCCGATATTTGGCTAGCGATCGCCGGTCGGGGACATCTGCAAGGGACATTGGCAAAACAAGCTCAAGAATTAGGTTTAGAGAACAACGTAAAGTTTTTAGGTTTTCTCCCAGATGAGCAGTTACCTATCGCTTACCAAGCTGCTAATTTAACTGTTATGCCCAGTCAATCTTTTGAAGGTTTTGGGTTAGCAATTACTGAATCTTTGGCTTGTGGTACTCCTGTTTTATGCACTCCTATTGGAGGAATGCCAGAAATTTTAACCCCATTTTCACCAGAATTAATTACTACATCTGCGGAAGCTACTGCTATTGCGGAGAAAATAGTACATATATTGCTAGAACAAATACCAACACCTTCACGAGAAGAATGTCGCCAATATGCTGTAACTAACTTTGATTGGCAGAAAATTGCTCAACAAGTACGGCGAGTTATTTTAGCTTAAAAAAATTAAGAGAGTAGTTGACTAATGAAAATATTATTTTTAGACCAGAGTGGTAAACCCGGTGGTGCAGAATTGTGTTTAATTGATATTGCTAAACCTTACCGCGATCGCGCCTTGGTTGGTTTATTTGCGGATGGAGCATTTAAAACCTTACTAGAGCAACATCATATCCCGGTTGAAGTATTCACTAATCAGCCAATTCAAGTCCGCAAGCAAAGTAATTTATTGCAAGCATTTAGTAGCTTGGGACAACTTGCGCCTCTGGTGGCTAAAGTTGTAGAGAAAGCCCGTGAATATGATGTAATCTACGCCAATACGCAAAAAGCATTAGTTGTGGGGGCGATCGCTAGCTTTATCGCTCGTCGTCCTTTGGTTTATCATTTACATGACATTCTCTCCCCAGAACACTTTAGCCAAACTAACCTGCGGGTTGCAGTTAACTTAGCTAATCGTTTCGCCTCATTGGTAATCGCCAATTCCCAAGCCAGTCAAACAGCATTTATCCAAGCTGGAGGACGCGCAGAGCTAACGACAGTCATCTACAACGGTTTTGATATAAATTTATATCAAACTGCTGCATCAGATATTAGTAAATTACGGCAATATTTAGGCATAGCAAATAATTTTGTAGTTGGACACTTTAGCCGTATTTCACCTTGGAAGGGACAACATATTTTAATTGATGCACTAGCGCAATGTCCGCCACAAGTAACGTCAATTTTAGTCGGTGATGCCCTATTTGGTGAGCAAGCATATGTCAAAGAATTACATCAACAAATTACCAGATTAGGGCTAGAAACCCGCGTTAAATTTTTAGGATTCCGGGCTGATATTCCTCAATTAATGGCGGCTTGTGATTTAGTGGCTCATACTTCCACAGCCCCAGAACCCTTTGGTAGAGTAATTGTTGAGGCCATGCTTTGTGGCAAACCTGTAGTTGCAGCCAAAGCCGGTGGTGCAATGGAATTAGTCGAACATGGAGTTAATGGCTTTTTAACCACACCAGGAGAATCCCAAGAACTAGCTGATATTATTAATACCTGTTTGACAGAAAAACACACCACTATAACTATTGCTAGTAATGCTAAAGCTATCGCTAGTCAGCGTTTTAATGTCCAAAATATCAATCAACAAATTGCCCAAGTCTTACACACAATTTAAGTAAAAACTTTTTCTCCCTACCTAATCTTTATTTAATTTCCTCGTCATCACCTAACATTTTTAATAGCTTCCTCCCTACTAAAACACTAATAATTCCGGCACCAACCACTTCCACTGCTTGTACAACTTTTTTACCTACATCGTGAGGGTCTAGGTGGTGATGAAAAATCTCTTCATCCACCCATTCCGTTGTGGCTTTAAAGTCATGAATTGGTGTTGGTAATAGTGTTAAGTAAGTGCCTTGACGGATTAAGTGTGCGGGTTCGCCTACAACTTCAAAAACATTGAATAAGTTAGCAGCAGCATCATTTAACCCCAACTTCAATAGAGTTCCCCGGATGTTCACCTTAGCAGGTTCGAGTTCTTCTCCTAGTGCAAGTGCTTTCAAATTATGAGCTATATTTGCTCCTTGTTGATAAGCGACTTGGGCTGTAGGCGGTAGGAAACTATCCTGAACTGCTGCACAATCACCACCTGCAAAAACTTCTGGGAAATCGAGCAATTGCATAGTGGAAGTGACTAGGGGACGGCTATGATGATCTCGATGTTCTTGGGGAATTGGTAACTCTTGAATTAGGGGATGGATAGAAGTGCCAGCAGTCCAGATTGTGGTATGTGTTGTCAGTGTCTTAATTTCACCATCACTTTTATATTCAACTGCATTTGGATGCACAGCAGTGGCTTCTGCTTCTGTAATAATTTCTATTGCTACACTACGTTTTTGTAATTCTTTTTCGGCAATTGGACGCAAAGGATCGTTAATATCGCCATCAAGAATTTTTTGACCATGATTGAGGAGAATCACACGGATTTCCTCAGGGTTACCACCCAAAGCAGCATACCAATGTGGGAGAAAATCAGCTAAAGTTGCTGCCATTTCCACACCAGAAGCGCCACCACCAACTACAACTACTGTTAATAGTTGGCAGCGTTGTTTTATATCTTCAGTTTGGATGGCTTTTTGTAAACAGTCACGTAAATGTCTGTCAAGTGCGATCGCATCTGCTTGCGTCCAGAAAGGAAAAGCATTAACATTCGCACCTTCAATGTGATGATAGCCAGTAACACTGCCTAAAGCTAATACTAAATTGCTGTAATTGTAGGAGTTTCCCGAAGCTAATTTAACTTCCTGTCGGTGTAAGTCTATCGTTTGTACAGTATCTTGCACAAAGATGACACCACTACCTTTAAGCAATTCCGAAAAACGCGGCACTACTTGAAAGCTATCCATTTCGTTATCGAAATATTCATATAATAGCGGCTTAAAGCAAAAGCGCTCATTTCTATCAATCAAAATCACAGAACGAGGATAATGTTCATGGGCTAGGTGTAACGCTGTAAATAGTCCGGTAAAACCACCACCGACAATCACAGTTTGATATATTGGGCTGTTCATAAAAAAGTATTAGGGAGTGCAAATAAATAAAAGTTAGGAGAGAACCGTTGACTAAATTTATCTTGGAGATGTTAATTATTGTGATGAAAATTTCATAAAATTACTCCTGATTTATAAATACTTTTATGCCTGCCAAAGATAGAGAAGTGAGAATAAAAATACCCAAACTATATCAACAAAATGCCAAAACAATGTGGTAGCACTTACACCGAAGTGACCTTGATCATAGTTGCCTTGCCGGAAAGAAAAAACAAGCATGGTTATTTGCAAAATCACACCACTGAGAACGTGGAGGCCATGAAAACCTGTTAATACATAAAATGTAGAACCAACTAATCCTGTGCTTAACCTAAAATCAAGCTTACTCCACTCAATTCCTTGACCGATTAAGAAATAAGTTCCCATACAGATCGTCATCAACCATAGCCAACGGAATTTATTTAGCTGATGATGCTTGAGAGCATTTTCGGCTGGTTGAATAACGAAGCTACTAGACAGCAATACCACCGTATTAATAATCACAAGATTAGACAATTCTGGGCCCGAAACACCAGGTGGAAGCCAATTTCCTAAGTGCGTTAACCGCAAAGCAACGTATGTAAAGATAAAGCTCAAAAAAACTATGCTTTCCGACAACAGGAACACGGTAAACCCGAAAATTGCTTTGCCATGATGGTCTTCAGCACGTCCGCCACGAACTGGTAGGAAACGCTTTAGCCAATTGGGTAGGTATCGCCACCATCGTTCTAAAGGGATAGGACTTTCATCTACATGAATTACGCCACGGTTCATAGACTAAATTCCTAGTACAAGATTCCACAAGTTAGTTACGAATTAATTGAAACTTTTACTTAAGGGACGGACTTCCAGATAGAAAAATATCCCAAATGTCGGGTGCGCTACTTGCGAGAAAACTTAGCTGTACCAAAAAATTATTCATACTGACGCACCCTACTAACCGTCAATTTGGAATAATTTATTTTTTGGTGTTCCCTAATTTTCAGACTGATGATAATCGGGAGGTTCGATGACTGAGTATTTGGGATCACCATAGTCGTATGGAGGTCTTTTGACGACTGGAATCTCTTTAAAGTTATCTCGCGGTGGTGGTGAGGTAGTTGTCCATTCCAGTCCAGTAGCGAGCCAGGGATTGTCAGTTGCCTTCTGTCCGTACAGCAATGAACCCACCATATTAGCAATAAAAGGTAGTACAGATACCCCCAGCAAGAATCCTCCTAGACTGGCGACGATATTCCATCCTTGATAGCGTGGGTCATAAGAGGAAATTCGGCGCACCATTCCTTGTAAACCTAATGGAAGCATAGGAAAGAAGGTCAGGTTAGCACCAAGAAAAGTTAACCAAAAATGCACCTTACCCCAGCCTTCAGCGTACATCCGCCCGGTGATCTTGGGAAACCAAAAGTAGATGGCAGCAAAAATTGCCATTGTGATGGTATTAAAGACAATGTAGTGGAAGTGTCCCACTATAAAATAAGTATTGTGGACGTGGATATCAAACGGTACTGCTGCCAGCATCACCCCAGTCACACCTCCGAGCAAAAACATGGTTGCGCCTCCCATAGCGAACAGCATGGGTGTCTCTAGGTGCAGTTTGCTCTTCCAAATTGTGGCAGTCCAACCAAATGCTTTGACACCAGTAGGTACGGCAACCAACATCGATGTCACCATAAATAACATCCGCATCCAGCCAGGGGTAGCACTGGTAAACATATGATGTACCCAAACAAAGATGCTGACTACAGCAATGCCTAAAGACGCAATAGCCAGTGACCGATAGCCAAACAAGGGGTTACGGGAAAAGGCAGGCAGAACCTCAGCAAAAATACCGAAGGCTGGTAACGCCATGATATAAACTGCGGGGTGGGAATAGAACCAAAATAAATGCTGGTAGATAATCGGGTCGCCATTTTCTAAGGGTTTGAAGAATTGCGTTCCCAAACTGAGATCAAATAATAGTAAGATCAATGCACCTGTTAAGGAAGGCAAATTCACTAGCTGCAACAACTGGGCGCTGAGAACTGACCAAACAAACACAGGCATTCGGAAAAATGTCATTCCTGGGGCGCGCATCCAAAAAATAGTAGTCACAAAGTTCACAGCCCCCATAATCGAAGAGATGCCAATCAGGACTAGACTGACAATCCAAATAAATTCACCGTTAATTGGTTGACCTGGAGGAATTTGCAGACTAATTGGCGGATAAGACCACCAGCCAGACTGCGCCGTCCCATTAGGCAGCAAGAAGCTAGATATTAATAAAATCCCGCTTGGTGGAATAATCCAGAAAGAGATGGCGTTGAGTAGGGGAAACGCCATATCCCGTGCGCCAATCATTAAGGGTACTAAGTAGTTAGAGATACCTGCATTGAACGGGATAATCCACAGAAAAATCATAATTGTCCCGTGCAAAGTAAATAAGCCGTTGTACAGAGGGCGATCAACTACATTTGATGCTGGCGTAATCAGTTCGGCACGGATGAGCATCGCCAATAGTCCGCCAATCAAGAAGAAAATGAAAGTCATCACCATGTACTGAACGCCGATCACCTTATGGTCGGTGCTAAAGCTGAGGTATCGTCGCCAGTTATTCTCAGGCTCATTTTGAGATGTTGCATCTAGAGAATCATGTGTCATTCATTACTTTCCTTTCGTTGGCGTTAGCCCTTTGGGCGGCTCCGAAACAGCAATCTGGTGCGACAGTGTACCAGCCACTCTTAAACAAAGTTTTTGGCGGTTGGCTATACTCAGCAACAGCCTGATTTTTGATGCTCATTGATTCCTGTTCTGCCTGGGTAAGCCACTGGTTATATTGCTCAAGGGATTCAACGTGTACATTGGCATCCATCAAAGCAAAGTAAGTACCGCTAAATAAAGAATCTTTGAGCTTGTATTTGCCCATGCGAATGGGTGTAACCACAAGGTCAATGTTGCGTCCTGGGACAATATACTGCTGTAAGCGAAACTCAGGGACGTAAAAACTGTGGAGTACGTCCTTAGCGTGCATATTCAGGCGAGTACGAAGATTTACAGGCAGGTGCAATTCCTGACTAGTAACATTATTGGGATAGCGGAAAGACCAGTCCCACTGCTGGACAAAAACCTCAATAGTTTCATCAGCCGATTTAGGGATATCGCTGATTGATGCGGCATAGACTGGTTCTTCTACAGGTGTATGCAAATGTACAACTTGTTGCAAACCTAAAACATCTAATTGCTGATATATATTGAAGCCCTGCCAAGCAACCCACAAAACTAGTAAGGTTGGAGTTGCCGTCCATAAAATTTCTAGTCTTATATCGCCTCTAGATGGGTGTCCCTCGCTGTAGTCATTTTTGGGTGCGCGGAAGAAAAGTACCGAGTACACCATCATGCCTACAAGCCCAAGAATAATAAATGCACCCATTGAAACTAAAAAGCTAAATAAATCATCAACCTTTTGCGCTTCTGCTGTGGCTTCCAGAGGCATCCAAGAATAAGCTACCTGCCCCATCCCGTGACTAACAACGAGTAGCACTGCTATACAACCGACTATTAATAAATATTCTAAAAATCTCAGCATAAACTCAGAGTGCTTGTCGTTTATTTGGGTAGTAAGTTTGAGTTTGCGCCTTCTGGGAGTAACTTAGCAGCAGTAACATGAATGCCAAATTCTGATCCCATTTGCCCTCCTAAAGTTCCGTGAACAAACAAGATGCCCAGCATTGCGATACCTGCTAACAAGTAATTCCACTGCACTTGTCTGGAAGCATCTTTGCGCCAGTAGTAGCGTTGTAAACCTCTCCACACGGTCATGGCAACAATCAGCCCCAACAAAAGAACACCACCCAAACCATGCAAAAGCATTGTCCAAGAGGCGTTTAACCCCCAATCACTCTTTTGATTAATTGGTGGGTTTGCCAGTAGTAGCTCGAAAAAACCAAATGCGACTGTGAAAAAAGTCACAGCAGATGCGCCTAGCAGGTTGTACCAGCCAACATCAAAGAAGTTGGCACGAATAGCAGTCAGTCCCAAGAATTTAAAGATGGATCTTTCTAGAGGAAAAATAGCTCCTGCTATGTCAAACAAGATGGCAATAATAAATAAGCCTAATGTTAGATGCACCAGTATTGGGTGCATAGGGATTTCGTAGGGCAGTCCGTTAACACCTAATTTCAATCTTAATTGGTCAATGAGTTGGGAGTTCATGGCGATATCCTCTGGTTCATCGCTTCAACAACTGGCTCAACGTGCAATCCGTATACCCAAAACAGCTTGCTTCCCAAGTACACTTGCAAGAACACTAAACAAATCAAAAATGTTGCCACACCAAGGTAAGCAGATGGAACTTTGAGGGGGTGGCGATTGCGAATCACCCAACGCCAAGCTGTAATAGCGGCAACGATCGCCCCAAGTGACCAACCCATGATTGTATGAAAGTTCAGTGTGGACTGGACTGCTGGATAAACTTGCGCCAAGCCTGCTTCAAACTGCCCAAAAATGATCGCGACAAAAATGGCGATCGCCGCAACAAACATATTCCAAAAACCCACCTCAAACAAACGTGGATTGCGGGTAAAATAGCCGACCAAATCGCAAAAGAATGAGAAAAACACCATTGCAATCACGAAATGCACAACAATTGGGTGTATGGGGTCGGGGTACGGGAGATTTTGGCTATTAAGAAGCAGAGCGAACATCGCTTTCTCCTGGCTATCTCCAGACGCTGTAATATAAGTTAACTCTGAGCGGCTGGAAAAATTGCTCTCCACACAAACCACTCTTAGTAACTCTTATCTAACAAATGGAATCAAGAATACTATCGGAAGGGTGATTTAGAAGCAAAACTATGAATTCACTTTTTTTTACTGCATTGATAAATATTAAAAAATAAATATAAATCTTCGGAAATATATCTTCTATTGGAAAAAACTAGGTACCCTACGGGAAGGCTGCGCCAACAAAACCGTACTTTGTCCCGCTACGCGAACAAGTCGGGAAACCCGACCACGAGAATGGCTCTTCCTTGTGGGTGGCTGTATTTAATGCAAGAATTTTGAATTTTGAATCTGGTTGGAGGCGATCGCTACTGCAAACTTTTAAATTAATATCAGGATCAGAACAAGAATTATCAAAGTACTAGATAGCTAATAGATGATTTTTGAGTCTGAAGGTGCGATCGCATCCAAGTTATTA
Source organism: Anabaena sp. CCY 9910 (assembly GCF_963920875.1). NCBI lineage: Bacteria > Bacillati > Cyanobacteriota > Cyanophyceae > Nostocales > Nostocaceae > Anabaena > Anabaena sp. CCY 9910. Next base: position 45,690 of record NZ_CAWUDJ010000017.1, read on the forward strand.
GCAGAAGAAATTATTTGTATCAAAATCTGCCGCTTGTTGCTATCTGAGTCAGGCAAAATTATAGTTATTGCGGTGTTTTAACAGGTTTTAAATTCCTAGCTTTATAGAATGTTTCTAGGCTATTGCGATCGCCTACAAAACGCCAGTGCCAAGGTTCATAACTTACTCCTTGAGAATTGTCCTTGGGAAAAGACATCTCAAAGCCAAAGCGAGCTGCATTCGCCTCTAGCCATTTAAAAGCTCTGGTATTTTCAAAAATAGCTTGCAAATTGGTTGTCGGTGCTGCACCGTCCCCAATATCCACAGCGTAACCTGTGTGGTGTTCACTATGACCAGGAGGAGCGCTGAGGGCTGCTCTTTGGGCTGGGGTTTGATTACGTTGAGCGCCGATGGCAAAAAATAATTGCTCTTGCTCTTTTACAGAACGAAAACCCGAAATAGGCAATAGAATTACACCCGCACTCCGCGCTGCCTGTGCCATTTCCTGGAACCGTTGAGCAGCAGTTCTACGCATTCGGATGCGTCCATCCCTGCTGATTGGCACTAATTCTGACTCTGGAGCCTCTGGGTAAGCCAAATGACCTAATACAGCTTGCAGATCAGCCGGGTTGCTGGCTGTAGGTATTGGTGTAGCATCAGCAATAGCTGGCGAAGGCTGAGACTCGGTAGTTTTTCTAGGCGTGGTGATAAAAAAAACAAAACCACTGACAATGGCCAAGATCACAAACGCGCCTACTGCACCCATCACGAAAATCAGGCGTTGTAAGCGTTGTTTAGGTGTGATACCAGGAGTGTCGCGTAAGGCTACTGGGATATCATCACTAAGTTCATCAAATGGGTCGCGTGGCTCTCCAGAAAACCCAGCTTTATTCACAGGTCAACTCCTGGCTTTGTGGAACTCTCATAAAAATTGTAGACTTGATAAGAATAAGCTTATTGGGTAGCATTTTACATCTATAATTCTTAGGCGCAACATTGATAAATCTCCTAGAACTATACGTCAAACTTGTCAGCTTAGTCTTAGTAGGTTTTATTCTGGGACGCAAGCTACCTAGTACAGTTCCTACCCGTCTGGGTCAGTTTCTTTTCTGGGTGGGAGTACCGATAAGTATAGTATCTTTTCTCCGACAAACTGACTTATCAGGACAAATCTGGATTGCTCCGGCGATCGCATACTTGGCTATTCTACTAGGTGCGTTCTTCGCTTGGCTAGCAATCAAAGGACAGACATACTTCAGTAATACGACACCGGAAAAACCTACCCAGGGAAGCTTGTTACTAGCAGCCATGATAGGTAATACAGGTTACTTAGGCTTTCCCATTACTTTAGCAATGGTAGGTAAAGAATACTTTGCTTGGGCATTATTTTACGATTTACTGGGGTCTTTTCCTGGTGCTTATGCCTTGGGCGTAGCATTAGGCGCTCATTTCGGTACTAACTTACACAATCACAACCAATTTACGCAAGTCACAAGAGCTATTATTATTAATCCGGCTCTATGGAGTTTCGGATTTGGCTTACTATTTCGCCAAATAGCAATTCCTGAAATTTGGGAATACGGCTTAGATAAATTTGCCTGGAGTATGGTGGCGTTATCTCTAGTATTAATTGGAATGCGCTTAAGCAAACTAAATTCCTTAGCTAACCTACCACAGGTAGGCATCAGTGTAGGAATCAAAATGCTGATAGTTCCCCTAATTTTAGGCTACACCTTACCGCTTTTTGGATTAACTGGGCCAGCCGCCAAAGTGATTATCCTGCAAACGGCCATGCCCCCAGCCTTTGCCTGTCTAGTAATCGCCGAAACTTTCAATTTAGACCACAACCTCGCAGTCACCACAATAGCCGTGGGAGCTATGTTACTACTCCTAACGCTCCCCATGTGGCTATGGTTGTTTTGAATTGGTTAGTTGTCAGTTACCAATGCTTTTCCTCTACCCCCTCTCATCTTCCCCATCAACAATACTGACCCACCCTAGCCGCCAAATCTGCGGGATTGATATGCTCATAATGTTCAAAGGGCTGATGAATCCAAGGATTGTCAGGTAAGTAATCGACGTAGTAATTAGGTGCTATTGCTGAACAAGCTTTATACCAAACTACAGCTGTGCGGATTTCTTCAATCGGGGAATCACTATATTGTTTTAGCCAAGGGATGGTTTCTTGGAGCGTGATTCCAGAGTCTACTAAGTCATCGATTAGGAGAATGTGTGAGCCTAAACTTTCGGTTGTCATTGTTAGATGACGAGAAACAGTTAAATAACCTCTTTCTTGCTTACCTGCGCCACTATAAGAAGATGTAGCTAAAATTGCTAGGGGTTTGTGATAGATACGGGAAATGATATCTCCCACTCGTAGTCCACCCCTGGCTAAACAGACAATCTGATTGAATTCCCAGCCAGATTGATAAATATGAGCAGCCAGTTGCTCAATTTTATAGTGATACTCTGACCAAGAAACGTAAAGGTCTGGCATAAGGTAAGTAGGTTTTAGGTGATACTAAAGGCGATCGCAATATTTTAATATGAGCGCAAGCCATTATGAAAAATAGTCAAAAATTAGATTTGAAAACCAAGCTGGCTTACGGTGCTGGTGATTTAGGCCCAGCAATTACCGCTAATATTTCTATATTCTTTCTATTAATTTTTTTTACCAACGTTGCTGGTATTCCGGCTGGTTTGGCAGGCAGTGTTTTAATGATTGGTAAAATCTGGGACGCTGTTAACGATCCTTTTGTGGGGGTATTGACGGATAAAACTAAGTCTCGGCGCTGGGGTCGTCGTTTGCCTTGGATGCTTTATGGAGCAATTCCTTTTGGAATTTTCTTTTTCTTACAGTGGATTGTACCGCGATTTAGTAGCGACCAGGGTAGTAATGTCTGGGCGTTGTTTTGGTATTACGTGGTGATTGGGTTGATTTCCCAGGTGTTTTACACCGTTGTAAATCTGCCTTATACAGCCCTGACTCCAGAACTTACCCAAGATTATGACGAACGCACTAGCCTCAATAGTTTTCGCTTTGCCTTTTCTATTGGTGGCAGCATTTTATCTTTAATTTTATCTAAAGTTGTTTTGTCGTTGATTAGCGATCGCCAACAACAGTATATAGTTTTAGCGGCAATTTGCACCGTCATCTCGGTTATATCATTATATTGGTGCGTGTTTGGCGTGCGCGATCGCGTATTGGCATTTGAAGCAAAACGTATTCAAATTGAGGACTCTGACTCTATTCCCTTTTTTGAGCAATTAAAAATTGTTTTCAGCAATCGCCCTTTTCTATTTGTAATTGGCATATATTTGTTTTCTTGGCTAGGAGTACAAATCACAGCCAGCATTATTCCCTACTTTGTCATCAATTGTATGTCTTTGCCTGAATCAGATATACCCACAACGATGATTGCAGTGCAAGGGACTGCTTTATTGATGTTATTTGTCTGGACAGCTTTAAGTAAAAAAATTGGCAAAAAACTTGTTTATTTCCTGGGAATGAGTTTGTGGATTATTGCAGCTGCTGGACTCTTTTTCTTACAACCCGGTCAAATAAATTTGATGTATGTCATGGCTATCATGGCGGGTGTGGGTGTATCCACAGCTTACTTAGTCCCCTGGTCAATGATTCCCGATGTCATTGAATTGGACGAACTGCAAACCGGACAACGTCGAGAAGGGATTTTTTACGGCTTCATGGTTTTATTGCAGAAATTTGGTTTAGCTTTCGGCTTATTTCTGGTGGGTAACGCCTTGCAAGCATCTGGTTTTAAAGAAGCTGTCGCCGGACAAGCCACTCTACCAATACAACCAGAATCAGCTCTTTTCGCTATCCGTATTGCCGTTGGGCCTTTACCCACCATCTGTTTAATTTTTGGCTTAGTCTTAACCTATTTCTACCCCATTACCCGTGAAATGCACGCGGAAATTCTGCTAAAACTCCAAGAACGTCAAAAGCAAAGAGAAACACATCAAGAGTAATAAGTACTAATACCGTTTCTTAATGAAGATGTGCTTTATTGCACTGCGTATGCCAGTTGTTAGTCGCCAGTTGTCAGTTGTGGAAATGATTTGGTCTAATACCCCAAACCCTAGTGGGTGGTTTTTACATATCTTTGCCACTGACTACCGACCACTGACTACTGACAAAACTCTATCCCCTTGTGGGTAGAGTTTTTATTCTGGACTGTAGAGACGTTGCATGCAACGTCTCTACATCATTTATTTGGTGAAACTTCACAGAGAATTGGTATAAGTAATTATTTCATTACCATTCCCTCATTACCCATCCCAGATGATTTTTATAATCAATACAACCTTTTGAACATCTATTGAGCATAATAAAAATAGTACGTGGGGACTGACGAAATATGCTCAAAACCAGCAAATCAGCCATTGTAAAAAATTCTTGAGCGTCGAACATGAATTAGAGATTAAAAGCCTTGGTATACCGTTCTTCTGGGGTTCACTGCATAAATCCTGACTGTCAACGTCCCTACCCCCAGCCCTGGGGTAACAAATTTTGTAACAGCTGTGGCGCGGTGCTACAGTTGTTAGATCGTTATGTGCCACTACAGACCTTGGGTGCGGGGGGTTTTGCACAAATTTATACAGTTTGGGATGAGAAGACCCAAACGGAAAAAGTGCTAAAGGTGTTGATAGAAGATTCCCCAAAGGCGTTGGAATTATTTACGCAAGAGGCAGAAGTTTTAGTCAGGTTACGCCATCCTGGTGTCCCCAAAGTTGAGGCTGATGGTCATTTTCAAGTTAATTTATCCAATCCCAAGCCGCGTCAACTACCTTGTTTGGTAATGGAAAAAATTAACGGGCCGACTTTGGAGGAAATGTTGAACAAATATCCCCAAGGATGCCCAGAAAATTTGGTATTAAACTGGTTAACTCAAGGGATCAAGATTTTACAAGAATTACATAAGCATCAAATTATACATCGTGATATCAAACCTTCTAATTTGATGTTACGTACTCCCTCGCCCAGTGTCATCTCTCAAGGGGGAACAGGATGGGAACAATTAGTTTTAATTGATTTCGGTGGGGCAAAACAATTTAATACAGGAAGACAGCGCCAAGAATCAAGTTCTACAAGGTTATTTTCTTCTGGTTACAGTCCACCAGAACAAGTGACGGGTGGACATATAGGGCCGAGTGTTGATTTTTATGCTCTCGGTCGTACGATGATTGAATTACTCACAGGTAAGTATCCACCAGAGTTGGAAGATCCCCAGACGGGGGTTTTGCATTGGCGTAATAGAGTTACTATCAGACCTGAGTTGGCAGATTTACTAGATGAGATGGTGCATGAGGATGTGCGATCGCGCCCGGCGAATGCTGCTATGATTCAAAAGCGGTTAACAAAAATTAACCAGCCCACTTCAGGACAGAACAATTTTCAACAATTATTAACACAGGTTGTCACTCAACTAGCACTATTAAATCAATCTACAGAGCAAGTTTTCAGCAACTTGGGACAAACCTTAGGCAAAATCCTGCGGTGGATTGCACAGACAATAGTGCAGATCATCACAGCTTGTTTTTCCACCATTTGGGCAATGCTGTTAACTGGTCTTGGTGCGAGTGTAGGAACGATCGCTGGATTTATTTTGGCATATCGCTCAAACTTAGGCGATCGCTTAATAGAATTTATCGCCAGTCAATTACCCGAATTAATAACTAACCCAGAATCGGGATTTGGTGCAGAAATTATCATCTTTGCCGCCGCAGGCTTAGGCACAGCCTGGGGACTGACAGCATCGGGGTGTTTTGCCCAACGACGGCGGTTTTTAGTCGCCTCATTCATGGGGATAATCAGCTACGCCTTTGGCTGGTTATTGTGGCAAATCATCACATCAACCACAGATAGCGGTGAAGGTTTAGTAGGTGCAACCGCCATAGCCGTATTTTTATTAGCTCTAAGTATGGGTTTCCGTAGCCATCACATAGTTTATGCCATGATTGGCTCATTTGGAACGGCGATCATTGTGGCAATTTTGATAGTTTTAGGTTTTCCCACCACCGTTTTACAATTTTCTAATCGTCACCTCTGGTCAGAATTATCCTTACCTATCATCTTTTTTAGCTCTGTTGGTATCTTAATGAGCTTTTGGTTAGGCGTAAGCTACTACCTCATTGTGCCAGGATTGCGGTTTTTGGGTTGGCGTTGATTGTTAGGGGTGTAGGGGTGTAGGGGTTTAGGGGGAGATTTGACAACCGAAAATTGTAGAGACGCGATTAATCGCGTCTCTACTAAACACAAATTAAGACCCCCTGACTGGTTATTTATATCTAGTCAGGGGGCTACTATAGGTGATAGACTATAATTGGTTCTGTATAGTTACTTACGACTCGATTCTAGAACCTTAACACCTATTTGACTACTGTAATTCCTCCTATTAATAGTATTTTCATAGGTTCTTCATCGCCACTTCATTCTCGTTGATTTACCTAGACAAACACATAAATAAGGTAAGGCAGTCAGCTAAATCCTAAATTGTCATCGCTAACAACACCTAATACTAACTATTTCTTGCCAATTACCAGTCCAAGGCAAAAGTTAAAAGTTAAAAGTCAAAAGTCAAAAGAAAAAATCTTTGACCCTTTTACTTTTCTATCCCCAGTCCCCAGTCCCCAGTCCCCAATCCCTAGTCCCCAATCCCCAATCCCCAATCCCCAAACTTATGTTGCAATCCAGAACAGAAGTAACGCTCCTGGCCGTAGACTGACATCTAGATTGCATTCTCGAATAGAATATGTCACTTACTTCCATTCCCTCGCTACGTGAGCAACAACATCCCCTCATTCGCCAACTAGCTGACTGTATTGAAGAAGTTTGGCATCAGCACTTGGATTTGTCGCCTTACCATTTGCCTGCTGAGTTGGGGTATGTGGAAGGGAGACTAGAGGGTGAGAAACTGACGATTGAAAACCGTTGCTATCAAACACCCCAGTTTCGGAAGATGCACTTGGAATTGGCCAAGGTGGGAAATATGCTCGACATCCTGCACTGTGTGATGTTTCCCCGTCCAGAGTATGACCTACCGATGTTTGGCTGTGACTTGGTTGGAGGTAGAGGTCAAATTAGTGCAGCGATCGCTGACCTTTCTCCTGTACACTTAGACCGCACCTTACCCACATCCTATAATTCGGCGCTGACAAATCTCAACACACTAAATTTCTCTCAACCAAGAGAATTGCCAGAATGGGGAAATATCTTCTCTGATTTCTGCATTTTTGTGCGTCCGAGTTCGCCAGAAGAAGAGGCGATGTTTTTGGGACGAGTGCGGGAGTTTTTGCAAGTTCATTGTCAAGGTGCGATCGCCGCTAGTCCCGTTTCAGCAGAACAAAAACAGCACATTTTGGCTGGACAACACAATTACTGTAGCAAACAGCAACAAAACGATAAAACTCGCCGGGTGTTAGAAAAAGCTTTTGGTGTGGATTGGGCAGAAAATTACATGACCACAGTATTGTTTGACCTCCCAGAATAACCTGACAAGTCAACAAGAGGAAAAGGGGCAGGGGGCAGGGGGCAGGGGGCAGAGGGGAAGACCGGGACGGAAGCTCAGACTCCGCCCCGTATAAGCGTCCTATAAAGACGGGGCTTCCATGTTTCGCTCCGCTCCACGCAGAGGGGAAGGGCTTCCCCTGCTCCCGTTCGCGTAGCGTCCCGTAGGGAAGTTCGCTCGGAGGGAAACCCTCCTTGCGACTTCTCTTCCTGCTCCCTTCCCCCCTGCCTCTTCCGGTCAGCGATCGCCCCTCATTTGTACAGTCTGTTACCTTTACCTGAAACAGATGAATGTAGAATTTACAAAATAAGTATTTGAGGGAGTAAATAACCAAGTTTAGATAATAAAATACGTAGGTACAATTCTAGCCACAGACTATTAGAAATTACTAATGAGAAATTACGAATTAGTCTTGGAGAAATGTTATGTTATCGTACCAAATTTAACTGCACAAATCAGTTTTTGTAAAACTTTTGATAGAATCTCTTCAAAAAAACAAATAAAGTCATCTAAGTTGCAGAAAATCTTTAAAAGATTTGCCATAATGAAATCTATCTGCATACTCATACTGACTAAATTCAGGAGTTATACCAATTCAAAATTAAGAAATCTAGATTGGGCAATGGTTTCTAGGTTTAGATATGTTTCAAGATTTGCGTGAATTGGTGTTCCCTACGGTGGGCGGAATACCATTTCTATTTAAAAAAGCTACTGAGATAAAAACTCTACCCACAAGGGGATAGAGTTTTGTCAGTGGTGAGGCAGTGCGTTGGGCGGGTTCCCCGACTTGTAGCAACTGCCGAACCCGTAAGGGTCAGCAGTCAGTGGCAAAGATATGTAAAAACCACCCACTAGGGGTTAGGGTATTAGACCAGATCCTTTCAACAACTGACAACTGACAACTGACACGCAAAGCGCAATAAATATTTATCAGGTATTCAAATTTAGTTAATACTTAACGTCAAGCCGATGTTGTCTTTCTTGAGAAACTATTACATTTTAGTGTAAAAATATTTAATCGGCAAAGACTACAAAGTTTAACAGAAAAACTTTTATTTGCTTCTACCTCCTAACTTCTTGTGATACCAATTTCCCAAAGTTCAATAACATATTCAAATTGATAAACTCTAATAGATATCTAGAATTTTGAATTTTGAATTTTGAATTTTAAGTTGGTATTAATTTCATCAGCAAAATTCAGATAAACGGACAAAAAACCATGTCAAGGGTGACGGAAGAACGTAGGTCAAGAGAGCAGCCACTTGATCTAGAACAACCTAAGATTTGGTGGGGTCTTGCTGTAGCCCTACCAGTAGCCGTGGCTGCGGGGTTACTAGCTACAGCTAAATTTGAGCAATTAAAAAGGCTAGGCCCATCCGTACCTGTTAAACCAGTCGTTACAAGTGTTAGTGCTGTGGGACGTTTAGAACCGCAAGGGGAAGTAATTAAACTTTCGGCTCCCGTGGGAGGAATGCAATCAGCGTCGCGAGTTAAACAACTCTTTGTGAAAGAGGGAGAACGTGTTAGGAAGGGTCAAATCATAGCAATTTTGGATAATCACGATACCCAACTTGCAGCCGTGGAAGAAGCGAAGGCCAAATTACTGGAATCTCGCGCTAACTTGGCTCAAGTCCGGGTTGGTTCTCCCAGGGATATTCAAGCGCAAACCGCCGTAATTGCTCGCTTACAGGCGCAGTTAGTTGGTGAAAGAGATGCTCAACAAGCAACTATTACGCGTATTGCATCCCAATTAAGTGCGGAAAAAGTAGCGCAACAAGCATTAGTTAACCGCTTAGAAGCAGAACTCGTAGGACAGCAAGACAGTTTAAGAGCCACTCTGAACCGCATTAGAGCCGAGCAGCGTAACGCTCAAGTGGATGCGGGGCGCTACGATTTTCTCTATCGGGAAGGTGCTATTTCCCAGCAAGAGCGAGATAGAAGGCGATTAACGGCGACTACTGCTAATCAACAGGTAATTGAAAGTCAAGCCACCTTGAGACAGGCGCTAGCCACTCTCAGACAGCAAGTTGCTGAGGCTAGAGCTAATCAGATGAAAACTCTAGCCAGTTTGCAACAGCAACTCATCGAAGCGAGAGTTACCCGTGACAAAACCGTAGCGACATTACAAAGACAAATTGACGAAGAAAAAGCCAGGCTGAAAAGATTGGTGGAAGTGAGTCCTACTGATGTACAGATGGCTCAAGCTCAAGTGAGTAATGCGATCGCCAACGTCAGAAAAGCCGAAGCCGAATTAAAATTAAGCTACATTCAAGCACCCTCGGCGGGAGAAATCTTAAAAATTTATAGCAAGTCAGGAGAAGCCATCACCGCCGACGGTATCGCCGAAATGGGAGAAACCGAGCAAATGATGATTATTGCTGAGGTTCCTGAAGACGGTATTGGTCGGGTACGCATAGGCCAAAATGTCACAGCCAGCAGCGATAACGGAGCCTTTAGTGGCGAAATCCGAGGAACAGTCACCGAAATTGGCAGAAAAATTGGCAAAAAAGATGTCTTAAATACAGATCCAGCAGCTGATGTTGATGCCAGAGTTGTTGAAGTCAAAATTGCCTTATCACCAGAAGATAGTCAAAAAGTTTCTGGTTTAACCTACGCCAAGGTAGTGGTTGACATTAATAAATAATCAATTTTCCGTTGATGAGAAAATCCAAATAATTACGGGAATGAATCGTAAAAGAATCCCTCTATCTTGGTTACAATTAACGCGAGAAAAAACTCGCCTAGCCGTTGCGCTTGCGGGAATCGCCTTTGCGGATATTCTCATGTTTATGCAAATCGGTTTCCGCGATGCTCTTTATTATAGTAACGTTCGCTTACATTCAAGTTTGCAAGGCGACATTGTTTTAATTAATAAACAATCCAACGCCGTATTAGCAATGAAACCCTTTTCACAACGGCGCTTGTATAAGTCTTTAGAGCTACCATCAGTCCAATCAGTACATCCTATTTATTTAGATTACTCAATTTGGAAAAATCCCTATACTGGTCTAACTCGTAGTATTTTGGTTTTTGGAATTAATCCAGAAACTAATATATTTAATTTAGCAGGAGTACCAGAGAATTTAGATAAGCTCAAATTACCTGATGCTGTTTTATTCGACCGTTCTTCTAGACCAGAATATGGGCCGATCGCCAAAAATTTTGAGCAAGGACAGAGTATTTCGGCTGAAGTACGCCGTAGACGCATCAATGTTGTTGGTCTTTTTACTTTGGGCGCATCTTTTGGTGCAGATGGTAATTTAGTTACTAGCGATGTTAACTTTTTGCGGTTATTTCCTCTCCGTCGGCAAGGCTTAATTGATATTGGTTTAATTAGATTAAAACCAGGGGTAAATCCAAATACTGCCGTTCAAGAATTACGCAGTTATTTACCTGATGATATTAACGTATTAACTAAACAAGAATTCATTGATTTTGAGCGTCATTATTGGGCAAGTAGTACAGCTATTGGCTTTATTTTTACCTTAGGGACAATCATGGGTTTTATTGTTGGTACGGTAATTGTTTATCAAATTCTTTATACAGAAGTTGCTGATCATTTATCTGAATACGCTACCTTAAAAGCAATAGGATATACCCAAAAATATCTATTAGGTGTAATTTTACAAGAAGCATTACTATTAGCTTGCTTAGGTTATTTACCTGGGTGGGTTTTTGCTATGGTTCTATATCAAACTGCTAGACAAGCTACATTGTTGCCTGTATTCATGAGCTATGATCGCGCTATTACAGTGCTGATTCTCACAATGATTATGTGTTTTGTTTCCGGCTCAATTGCTGTACGTAAACTACGTTCTGCCGACCCAGCAGATATTTTCTAGAAGTGTAAATTAAAAATTAATCATGAAAAATATTTCAATACCAAATTTTATAACTCCAGTACTAAAAAATTTATATTATAATTTTGAATTTTGAATTTTAAATTATAAATTAGCTAACCCAAATATCATGAGACAAGAAGCTGTAATTGCCATTAAAAGCCTCAATCATTACTATGGTAAAGGCGCTCTCAAAAGGCAGATTTTATTTGATATAAACCTAGAGATTTACCCTGGGGAAATTGTGATTATGACCGGGCCATCAGGTTCAGGTAAAACTACATTACTCAGCTTGATTGGTGGTTTGCGGTCGGTACAGGAGGGAAATCTGCAATTTTTAGGTGTTGAGTTATCAGGTGCTAGCCAGAATAAACTGGTGCAGATTCGCCGTAGTATTGGTTATATATTTCAGGCTCACAACTTGCTGGGGTTTTTAACTGCAAGGCAAAATGTGCAGATGGCGGTGGAATTAAACGAGCATATTTCCCAAGAAGAAGCGATCGCCAAAGCAGAAGCTATGCTGAAAGCTGTAGGTCTAGAAAACCGCGTTGATTACTACCCAGACAATCTTTCTGGGGGACAAAAACAAAGAGTAGCGATCGCCCGCGCCCTAGTCAATAATCCGCCCTTGGTACTAGCAGACGAACCAACCGCCGCCCTAGATAAACAATCGGGACGTGATGTCGTGGAAATTATGCAGCGTCTCGCTAAAGACCAAGGTACTTCCATCTTGTTAGTTACCCACGATAACCGCATTCTCGACATCGCCGATCGCATCGTGGAAATGGAAGATGGTATATTAGCTCGTGATTCCCAAACAGCGATCGTCAGCTATGATGCCGGCGCTTGGAGTGAAACCCCTTAAGTTATCAATTTAGCATTCATTTAACGCCAGGCTGCTTCTGTGGTGTGGAGGCGTTTGCTTGACGGCTGGTACGGAAAGTTACATTTACACCATCATTCGATTGCTCTAACACTAATAAGGGCGTTGGTTTAGCCTTTTGATCCCAGTGCATATGAGCAATCCGACCTTGAATAGTTGGTTGCCATGTATCTTCATCATCCATTGGACTGAGATAAGTTTCAATACAGTCAATAATTTGGCTAATAGTCGTAGAAGTTGCCTGTGTTGGTAACTTCATTAAGCGAATTTGGATACGAAATAGTACTCGTTTAGCTGTGTTTGGGGGAGTACCAGTTTCATATTCCACATCAAAGGTTTCATCAACTTGTCGTCCAGTGGTGTTGGCAATACCCACAGTCCCTTGTTGCGATTGATTGGGACGCAAAGCTTGAGATATTTTATCTTTAATTCTAATTTTTACTTGATTGAGAATGGCAAAATGGAATACCTCTTCTGACATCCGCATCCGCAGATAATCAAGGTTAAAGTCCCGCGAGTTCACCAAGTCGGGATTGGTTTCCATTTTACGAATCGTTTCGAGAGCCAGTTTAAATTTTTTCTCTAGTTCTTTAGCACGAAATTTTTCAAACTTCAGTTTTTTCTCCAGTTGCGTCATCTGGAGCCTACCATAAACCACTAAAGCAATCACCGCTAAAAGTAATCCTCCAGAGGTAGCCAGCAAAACAGGTGAGATTTGAGACTCGGCTGCTGGTTTTTGCTGGATTACTTTTTTTGTTTTTGGCGGTGGGGATTGGGCAAGGAGTATTGAAGTTACCATAGTGAGTAAACGGAAAAGTTTGACTACTTAGTGTTAGGATGCCCAAATTTTGGCTTGTAAATTGCTGTATTATTACGCCTTGTGCAACTTTGTCTCAAACCTAACCCCCAACCCCTTCCCTACAAGGGAAGGGGAGCAAGATTTAAAGTAGAGACGTTGTATACAACGTCTCTACAGTTGCAGGAGAGAGGTACCCTGCGGGTACTCCTGCGGAGAACTCGTAGAGTAGCAAGCTATGGAGAGGGGTTTCAAGAATAAGCTGTAAATTGCTGTATTATTGGTATTTTTTACAGCTTCTCTCAAACCGCATATGTACATAAATCCCCATGTTGGTGCTGGGCATTCTCCAAATCTGCAAAGAATTTCCCAAAATACTGTGGCTGAATTGAGCCATGTCCGCCTCATTGCCACAGATATGGATGGTACTCTGACTCAGCAAGGAAGATTTTCTGCGGCTTTGTTGCAAACCCTAGAAGATTTAAAGGCTGGGGGGTTGACAGTACTGATTGTCACCGGACGTTCAGCCGGTTGGGTGAGTGGAATTAGTAGCTTAATGCCAGTTGCGGGGGCTATAGGGGAAAATGGGGGTTTGTTCTATCCTGCGAAAAGTGAGCATCCCTTACTATTAACACCCATTGCCGATGTAACTGAACATAGACAGAACTTAGCTTTGGTTTTTCAAGAATTAAAACTGAAATTTCCCCAAATTGAAGAATCAGGGGATAATCGCTTTCGCCTTACCGATTGGACATTTGATGTAGCTGGCCTGACTTTAGAGGAACTAAAAATTATGGGTAATCTCTGTCAAGATATGGGTTGGGGATTTACTTACAGCAACGTCCAGTGTCATATCAAACCACAAGGACAAGAAAAAGCGATCGCCTTATTGCAAGTTTTGCAAAAATATTTTCCCGATTATTCACCTACACAGGTTGTAACAGTTGGTGATAGCCCTAACGATGAAAGTTTATTTAATCAGCGTTATTTCCCCCTTTCTGTCGGTGTGGCGAATGTGTTGAAATATGCAGACCAGTTGCAGCATCAACCCGGTTACGTCACCACTGCGGCTGAGGGGGAAGGATTTTGTGAGTTATCTAGTTATATTTTGAGGAAGGGCAACTAAGGATTACCAATTACCAAATTATGCAAGACTCAGCATTTACCATTTTTATAGCTTTCGGCTGTATTTGGATACTCATAGGCGCAGTTGGTCTAATTGCTGTTGTGAAGTCGGAAGGTCAAAAACTTCGCTTTGATAAATGGGGACTGATAGTGTTAATCCCGATTATTGTGCCGATAGTGGTAGTTCTTCTGTATCAGGTGCTAAGACCGTTGTTTCGGTGAAGATGAAGCAATTATTCTTGAGCAAGGGATGATACTTATTCGACAGATAACCAGCTAGTTTGGGCAATTTTGCGACCATTAGGGTACAGCACTATCCTTGCCTACCATTACGCCCTCATACCCTTCCCCAGCAAAAAGTCTCATACCGTCAATCCCATAAATATTGGGAAATATCTACTTAAAACAGTACGATTGTTCTACTATAACCATAGTAAAAATAGTATTATTAAAAACTGTTTCACGCTGCCTCACTTTATCACCCTGTCGATATGTCAGATAATAAGCTAGCCGCATCCCTGAATGGACATCTTCCCTACGCCAATCACAACAGCCAGAATACCATTAGAATTCGGGGTGCGCGACAGCATAATCTGAAGAATATTGACTTGGAATTGCCACGCGATCGCCTAATCGTGTTTACTGGTGTATCAGGTTCAGGTAAGTCTTCCTTGGCGTTTGATACCATCTTCGCGGAAGGTCAACGGCGGTATGTGGAATCCCTCAGTGCTTACGCCAGACAATTTTTAGGACAATTAGATAAACCGGATGTGGAAGCCATCGAAGGTTTAAGCCCGGCGATTTCCATTGACCAAAAATCTACATCCCACAACCCCCGTTCTACTGTGGGAACGGTGACAGAAATTTACGACTATTTGCGACTGTTGTTTGGTCGGGCTGGTGAACCCCATTGTCCCATATGCGATCGCTGTATTGCACCCCAAACCATTGATGAGATGGTTGATAGGATTATGGAACTACCGGACAAAACTCGGTTTCAAATTCTCGCGCCTGTGGTTAGGGGTAAGAAAGGAACTCACCGCAAATTATTATCTAGTTTGGCTTCCCAAGGCTTTGTTCGGGTGCGGGTTGATGGCGAAGTCCGCGAACTTTCCGACTCGATTGAATTAGATAAAAATATTACTCATATCATTGAGGTTGTCATTGACCGACTGGTAAAAAAAGACGGTATTCAAGAACGTTTGGTAGATTCTTTGTCTACGTGTCTCAAACAAGCTGGTGGTATTGCCAACATATTGATCAGTAATTCATCAACAACGGACGATGGACAAGAGACAACTGACGATGAAGAATTAGTATTTTCGGAAAACTTTGCTTGTCCTGAACATGGCGCAGTTATGGAGGAGTTATCACCCCGCTTGTTCTCCTTTAACTCCCCCTATGGCGCTTGTCCCAACTGTCACGGCCTTGGCACTTTACGCAGATTTTCGCCAGAATTAGTCGTACCTGACCCTGAAGCTCCAGTATATGCGGCGATCGCTCCTTGGTCAGAAAAAGAAAATTCCTATTACCTGGAACTACTATATAGCTTAGGACAAACTCACAATTTTGAGTTACAAATCCAGTGGAATAAGTTAACCCCAGAGCAACAACAAATTATTTTGTATGGGGAAAAGCAGGAAGGTAAAGATAATCCTAAAACACCAAGTTTTAAAGGTGTATTGCCAATTTTGCAACGCCAATATGAAGGCGGTTCCGAATTAATTAAGCAGAAATTAGAGCAGTATTTAATTGACCAACCATGCGAAGTTTGTCACGGCAAACGGTTAAAACCAGAAGCCTTGGCAGTGAAGTTGGGACAATATAATATTTTAGATTTAACTGGAGTTTCGATTCGGGATTGTCGAGAGAGAACAGAACAATTAAAATTAAGCGATCGGCAGATGCAAATTGCTGATTTAGTCTTGCGAGAAGTTAAAGCTAGATTGCAATTTTTGTTAGATGTCGGCTTAGATTACCTCACCCTAGATCGTGCCGCCATGACCCTTTCTGGTGGTGAAGCCCAACGCATTCGCCTCGCTACACAAATTGGCTCTGGCTTAACAGGTGTTCTCTACGTTTTAGATGAACCAAGCATTGGTTTACACCAAAGAGATAACGCAAGATTACTCAAAACTTTAACTAAATTAAGAGATTTAGGTAATACCTTAATTGTAGTTGAACACGACGAAGAAACAATCCGTGCTGCCGACTACCTAGTTGATATTGGGCCAGGTGCAGGTATCCACGGCGGTAATATTATTTCTCAAGGGGATTTGCAAGCTTTATTAACAGCAGAAGAGTCTCTTACTGGTGCATATTTATCAGGACGTAAGGTCATTAATACACCAGGAGAACGCCGTGAAGGAAATGGTCGCAGTTTAACCATTAAAAATGCCTATCGCAATAATTTAAGAAATATCGATGTAGAAATTCCTTTAGGTAAATTAGTTGCTGTCACGGGTGTTTCCGGTTCTGGTAAATCGACATTAATTAATGAATTACTTTACCCATCACTACAACATCATCTAACTAAAAAAGTTCCTTTACCAAAAGAGTTAGAGAAAATTCAGGGTTTAAGTGCAGTAGATAAAGCGATCGTCATCGACCAATCACCCATCGGACGCACACCACGTTCTAACCCCGCAACTTACACAGGGGTTTTTGACGTAATTCGGGACGTATTTTCACAAACAGTAGAAGCAAAAGCCAGAGGTTACAAACCCGGACAATTTTCTTTCAATGTTAAAGGTGGACGTTGTGAAGCCTGTAGCGGACAGGGTGTAAATGTCATTGAGATGAACTTTCTTCCTGATGTTTACGTGCAGTGTGAAATTTGCAAAGGTGCAAGATACAACCGCGAAACGTTGCAAGTGAAATATAAAGATAAATCTATTTCTGACGTTCTCAACATGACTGTTGAGGAGAGTTTAGATTTCTTCCAAAACATCCCCAAAGCTGCTACAAGGTTGCAAACTTTAGTTGATGTTGGATTAGGCTATGTTCAACTAGGACAGCCTGCAACTACCTTATCTGG
Source organism: Anabaena sp. CCY 9910 (assembly GCF_963920875.1). Classification (NCBI taxonomy): domain Bacteria; kingdom Bacillati; phylum Cyanobacteriota; class Cyanophyceae; order Nostocales; family Nostocaceae; genus Anabaena; species Anabaena sp. CCY 9910. The sequence continues at coordinate 62,878 of NZ_CAWUDJ010000017.1, forward strand.
TGGTGAAGCGCAAAGGGTAAAATTAGCCACAGAATTATCTCGCCGCGCTACAGGTAAGACACTTTATTTAATCGATGAACCCACCACAGGATTATCTTTTTATGATGTCCACAAATTACTAGATGTGTTGCAAAGATTGGTCGATAAAGGTAATTCGATTTTGGTAATTGAACACAACTTAGATGTAATTCGTTGTGCTGATTGGGTGATTGATTTAGGACCAGAAGGTGGCGACAAAGGGGGAGAAATCATTGCGGTCGGTACACCAGAGGAGGTTGCTAAAAATACTAGGTCTTATACTGGGCAATATTTACAGCAGGTGTTAAAACAGTATCCTGCGGTGATAATTTAGTATAAATGTGGGTAAACACGAATAAATAAATTATCAGAAATTGACGGTTTGGTAGGGTGCGTCAGTATGAATCATTTCTGATTATAGTTAAGTTATATCGCACTGACGCACCCTACATTTTGGATAATTTTTTGTCTTGAGGGAAACAAGCTACATCTGCTGTTAATTATTCTTGCTTGTACCTCACTACAATGAGAACCGCTATATATAGAAATCATCAAACGCTTCACAATAATCAGTGTGCGCTTGACAAAATCCTCTAAGCTTTTTACGACTGATGACGTGCATTATTCAAAATAGGATGAGATAAGACTAAGCATCATCAGCAGTCTCATCACTTTGCGGTTGTAATGTTTTCACTACAACTCTACCATTCTCCACCACAGTATAAGTTTTACCCACACTTTTGCTGTGGTCAATAGGAGTATCCTCACCTTGGTTTTGATGAGAAGTATTTTGCATCTGTTGTTGGTTTAGGACAACTGCACAACTAGCGCAATAAAAAGAAGACATATCTAGTAAATTGAGATATGTCTTTATTATCGCATATCTAAGTTCTAGCCTCTTTCTAAGGAGGTTCGTTGGATAGTATTAGCTGATGTTCCATCTGGTGACTGTCCGCTAAACATATAGCGTTGTTCGGGAATTGGATAACCAGCTTGACCAAAAGTCTCCCTGATGGTTTTATTCGTATCAAAATAAACTTGCCAGTAATTTTCATTATGGCAATAAGGACGCACTGCTAATACTGGCCCTGCTAAATTGAATTCCAATATTTCTACATCTGGTGCAGGATTATTTAATACATGAGGAATTTGGCTAATTCTCTCTTTTAAACGCCTAATTGCATCCGTAGGATCAACTGCGTGATGCAGTTGTGCTTGCAAGTCAACACGACGGTAAGGATTGGCAGAAAAATTCTGGATATTATCAGCAAATATTTTATTATTACCAATAATTGTCTTTACATTATCGAGTGTATTGATAGTTGTGGTAAACAGTCCAATTTCTTCTACTGTTCCTGTAACTCCTGCTGCTTGAATAGTATCACCAACCATAAATGGGCGAAAAATAATTAAAAATGCACCAGCCGCGAAGTTTGCCAACAGACCACTCCAAGCCGCACCAATGGCTATACCAGCTGCCGCTAGTAATGCTGCAAAAGAAGTAGTTTCTATGCCGAAAAACCCAAGAATTGCTACGATTAAAACAATTTTCAGAATTACATTAACTATATTCACAATATAGTTAACTAGTGTAGGCTCAACGTGTTTATTGCGAAAAGCACGGCGCAGTAGTTTTAAGCCAAAATCAATCAACCATTGAGCAATAATCCAAAGAGCGATCGCTCCTAAAACTCTCAGTCCAAACTGTGTTAAAAGAGCTAGAGCAACTTGACTAATTTCAGCTACATTCATAAGAATTTATCTATTTTTGATGCTTTTTGAAAAGAACGGTAATTTAACGCTATATGCTGACTAAAAGTTATTAAATTTTTACAGCTTGCCATAATAGTGAGAATTAGTTGATGGCTTAACCTCTTTCTTAAGTTAGGTTTTATTTTTTACCCGGAAAAAGTATTAATAATGAATGCTGAAACACGAGAAATAAGGGAATATAAACACAAAAAAAGGTAAGCCAGAGAATGACCTACCTTGTAGTTAATCCTTATTCTGCTTGAGGAAAAATAAAGTACTTAAAACTCAGTAATTACCTTATGAAGATAATGCCGATGAGGGAATGACAGAACTAGTACCATTTTCGGGTGGCATACTAAAACCATAGCGTTGTTCAGGGATGGGATAACCTGCTTCACCAAATGTTTCGCGTATGGCTTTATTGGTATCAAAATAAACTTGCCAGTAATGGTCGTTATTGCAATAGGGACGTACTGCTAATACAGGGCCTGCTAGATTAAAGGTAAGAATTTCTACATCTGGTGCAGGGTTTTCTACCACATTGGGAATTTGACTAATTCTAGCTTTTAAAAGAGCGATCGCTTGATTATGATCAACATCATGATGAAGTTGCGCCAGTAAGTCAACGCGACGGAAGGGATTAGCTGAGAAATTCTGGATATTATCAGCGAATATTTTGTTATTGGCGACTATTGTCAACACATTGTCAGGAGTCGTGATATCTGTGGTGAACAGGCCGATTTCTGAGACTGTACCGGTTATCCCTGCGGCTGTGATAAAGTCGCCAACCTTGAATGGACGAAAAATAATTAAAAATGCACCTGCGGCAAAGTTCGCCAATAATCCACCCCAAGCTGCACCAATAGCCACACCTGCGGCTGCTAACAATGCCGCAAAGGACGTAGTTTCAATGCCAAAGAAACCGAGAATTGCCACAATCAGCACAATTCTCAATGTGACAGAAACAATATTCAGTAGGTAGTTAATGAGTGTTGGCTCAATATTCTGGGTGCGTAAACCACGACGCACTAGCTTGATGGCAAACTCAATCAGCTTTTGAGCAACAATCCATAGTGCGATCGCCCCTACAACTTTCAGCCCAAATTGAGTTAACAGTGCAAGGGCTACCTGTCCAATTTGTGGGAAATTCATAATTTCTTCTTATTTTAGTGTTTATCAAAAAAGATACTAGAAATTCCGTAAAAACTGTCTATGGATACTTTTTTTTAATCTTTGGCATCAATAAGCATGATTGAAAACGTCTGTTACGTTTCACAGAGTAGAAAACTCATCATCTATCTTCAGCTAGAGAAATAAGCTCTATGGAGAAAAATGTTGATACATGAAGCTGGATAACTGTACATAAATATGGGCATACTGGCTCATAGACAAGGTCTTGTACCATGAAACTCTTCACTTGGGAGCATTGTGAAGGTGACTACAAATTTGCCAAGCCGAGCGCTGACTACTCCTTTATAATCCTCCCTCGTCCGAAGGCTGATTATTAGTTTTCACACATAAGTCCTCAGAAAAATTGATATCCGCGTGGAGTCAGTCAAGATGAATACATATGTAGATTTGGCGATCGCAATTCCTGGTTATTTTGTATTAGAAGAAATTTATCATGGCTCAAAAACAGTTGTTTATCGGGCAGTAAGAGAAGTAGATCAGCAACCCGTGGTGATCAAACTGCTCAAGCGCGAGTATCCTACCTTTAGTGAACTGTTACAGTTTCGCAACCAGTATGCGATCGCTAAAAACTTAAAGATTCCCGGCATTGTCAATTTATATAGCTTGGAAGCATACCGCAATAGTTATGCAATGGTGATGGAAGATTTTGGTGGCATTTCTTTACGAGATTATGCTCAGCAGCAATCGCTTTCTTTAACTGAAATTTTGACCATTACCATTCAACTAGCAGATATTCTGCATCATCTTTACCAACAAAGGATAATTCATAAGGATATCAAACCTGCAAATATTCTGATTAACCCAGAAACTAAACAGGTTAAATTAATCGATTTTAGTATCGCCTCCCTACTTCCTAGAGAAACCCAAAGTATTATTAGTCCTAATATTTTAGAAGGAACTCTTGCCTATTTATCACCAGAACAGACTGGAAGAATGAACCGAGGAATTGATTATCGTAGTGATTTTTATTCTTTGGGTGTCTCACTTTTTGAATTACTCACTGGACAATTACCATTTACTACTGATGATCCAATGGAGTTGGTTCATTGTCATATTGCTAAACAACCAGACCAATTCAAACTACCCTCTTCCTTCCCTAAGGAAGACTATGGGAACGGGTTCTCCAACGGAGTACAAACCGCAAAATTGCCAAATGGGGAAACCATTCCCCAAGTTGTTGGTGAGATCGTGATGAAGTTAATGGCAAAAAATGCCGAAGACCGTTATCAAAATGCCTTGGGTTTAAAATATGATTTAGAAAAATGTCTAGCAGAATTACAAGAAACTGGTAAAGTCGAATACTTTACAATTGGTAGTCGGGATGTATGCGATCGCTTTCTTATTCCTGACAAACTCTATGGTCGAGAAGCAGAAATAGAAACTTTACTAGCAGCCTTTACTAGAGTGAGTCTTGGTGCTACAGAATTGATGCTAGTAGCTGGTTTTTCTGGAATTGGTAAAACGGCGGTAATCAACGAAGTTCATAAACCTATTGTTCGTCAACGGGGCTATTTTATTCAGGGTAAATTCGACCAATTTCAACGGAATCTTCCCTTCTCAGCATTTGTGCAAGCTTTCCGTAATTTAATGGGGCAATTACTTACAGAAAGTGATACTCAAATTCAGCGATGGCGAGGCAAGATACTAGAAGCTGTAGGTGACAATGGACAGGTAATTATCGAAGTCATACCAGAGTTGGAACGAATTATTGGTAAGCAACCACCAGCACCAAAACTATCAGGTACGGCTTTACAAAATAGATTTAATTTATTATTTAAAAAATTCACTCAAGTGTTTACTAGTGCTGAACATCCACTAGTAATTTTTCTTGATGATTTGCAATGGGCTGATTCTGGTTCATTGAAATTAATCCAGTTGTTAATGAATGACACAGGTTATCTGCTTTTAATTGGTGCATATCGGGATAACGAAGTGAATCCAGCACATCCGTTAATGTTAACGGTGAATGAAATTGGCAAAGATAATTGCACCATCAAGAAGATTGATTTAGCACCATTAAATCAATTGCAGGTGAATACATTAGTGGCGGAAACACTGAAATGCTCGGAGGAAATAGCCCAGTCTTTGGCTTTATTAGTATTTCAAAAAACTCAGGGTAATCCTTTTTTTACTACACAATTTCTTAAGGCACTATACCACGATAATCTAATTCAATTTAACGGCGATTTAGGCTGTTGGCAGTGTGATATTGCCCAAATTAATCACCAAGCTTTGACAGATGATGTGGTTGCCTTTATGGCATTTCAATTACAAAGACTGCCACGAGCAACTCAAGAAATATTGCAGTTAGCAGCTTGTATTGGCAATCAATTTGATTTAGAAACTTTAGCAATTGTTTGGGAATCATCGCCCACGAAAACGGCGGCTTGTTTATGGAAGGCATTAGAAGAAGGTTTGATTATACCCCAAAGTGAAGTTTATAAGTTTTTTGTTGGGCAAGAGCAGGAAATAGATCATGCACAAACTACGGAGATTGTTACATATAAGTTTCTTCATGACAGGGTGCAACAAGCTGCCTATTGTTTGATTCCAGAAGCTGAACGGGCGATCGCTCATCACAACATAGGACAATTACTACTACAAAAAATCTCCCCCGCAGCGAGAGAGGAGCATATCTTTGAAATAGTTAATCAGTTAAACTACGGCATTACACTGATTACACAACAAAGCCAACGGGATGAACTCGCCCAACTCAACCTGAATGCGGCACAAAAAGCCAGAGCTGCAACAGCTTATCAAGCCAGTCGTGAATACGCTGACACAAGCATCATACTTTTAGGTGAAACTGCTTGGCAGCGACAATATCAATTGACTCTCGCCATCCATGAATTAGCGGCGGAGATTGCCTTATTGTGTGGGGATGTTGAGCAGATGAACCAGTTAATTGAGACGGTGGTTAATCATGCCAAATGCCCTTTGGATCGGGTGCAAGTTTACCAAGTCAAAATCCAAGCTCTCACCTCCCGCAATGAGTTGTTAGAAGCGATCGCCACAGGTACATCCCTCCTGCAAGAACTAGGAGTCAGCTTGCCTGATCATCCCACTCCAGAGGATGTACAGCAGGCTAGAGAAGAAATTAACAGATTAATTGGCGATCGCCACCTAGAGGAATTTATCAATCTGCCGAAGATGACAGATCCGGAAAAACTTGCCATCATGCAAATTTCCAGCAGCCTCATCCCCGCTTGTTACATGACAGGTTCACTGTTGTATCTGTTGATTGTTCCTCTACAGGTGAAACTTTCTGTGCAATTTGGTAACAGTCTGTTTTCTGCTCATGGTTACGTGAGTTATGCCTTCCAACTGAGTACAACATGGCAAGATATGGCGTTGGCGCAACAGTTGGGACAAATAGCTTACCAGCTAGCCTCCGAGCCAGAGGCGAAAAACGTTCGCGCCGCTACTTTCATTGTTTTGGGAGGATATTTTTATCACTGCACAGCTCATCTGCAAGACACACTACCAATTATCCAAGAAGGATGTATTGCAGGATTAGAAACAGGTAATTGGGAATTTTTTGGCTACAACGTGCAGAATTTTGGGATGAACGCTTACTGGAGTGGTGAATCTTTGAGCGAATTTGCATCCCAAATTTCTACTTATTACCAGCAGTTACTCGAATTTAATTTGGTGACAAGTGCAAATCATTGTTTCGTTTATTGGGAATCAGCATTGACTTTACTAGGAAAATCAGCTGATGAGATTTCATTACGCCAAGATGCCTATGGAGAGAAAATTGTCGCTGAAGCACTAGCTGCTAACGATTTGTGGCGATTATTCCAGTTTTACCTGTATCGCTTGGTGCTGAATTTTCTGCTAGCAGATCCTCGCGCCAAACAAGATGCAGAAACAGCCAGACAGTATTTAACTGGCTGTGTAGGGAGTGTAGCCGAACCAATTTTTTACTTCTACGATTCCTTAATAGCACTGGCTGAACTTCACTCATCACCAGCCGACAGTGATAGTCAATGGCAACGAATCCGAGAAAATCAAGCCATTCTGGACAAATGGGCGAACCATGCGCCGATGAATTACCTACATAAATGGCAATTGGTGACAGCAGAAATACATCGTCTGCTGGAGCAGAAAACTGAGGCCATAGAATTGTATGAGATGGCAATTAAAGGTGCAAGAGAAAATAAATACCTCCGAGACGAAGCCCTAGCCAATGAACTTGCCGCAAAGTTTTATCTGGATTGGGAAAAAGAAAAAGTTGCCGCAGTTTATATGCAGGAGGCTTACTATTGCTATGCCCGTTGGGGTGCTAAAGCCAAAACTAACGACTTAGAAAAACGCTATCCCCAACTGCTCCAACCCATTTTGCAAGAACGACAGTTTAAATTTAACTCCCAAGAAACTATAGCTGTTTCTGGCACATCTTCATCTACCCTCATTTCCGCAGTAGGCAGTACTAGTATCTCCGACACCCTAGATTTTGCCTCTATTTTAAAGGCTGCTCAAGTTATTTCCACTTCCTTAGAATTAGACGAACTCATCACCAATCTCACCCAGATTATTTTAGAAAACTCTGGGGCAAAAAAATCTGCACTGCTGCTTCCCCAGGAAGATATTTGGCAAATCAAAGCCATGACTTTGAGCAACCTCCAACCAAATTCTTCCGAGTCTACCCAAACTATTCTGGAATCACAACCATTAGAAACTTGTGAAGATATCCCCAAAAACATTATTTACTATGTCAAAAATACCCAACAAACCGTTGTCATAGATAATCTACAAACAGATATTCCCGGACTGATTGGGGAATATATGTTACAAAATCAACCCCAGAGCGTATTTTGTACGCCAATGATGAATCAGGGGCATTTAGTGGGGATTCTCTATTTAGAAAATAGACTAACAAGGGGAGTATTTACTAGCGATCGCTTGGAAGTGATCCGCCTCTTATCTGCCCAAGCCGCAGTCTCTCTAGAAAAAGCTCGTCTTTATCAAGAATCTCAAACAACAGCTCAACAGCTGAAACAATCCCTCAAACAACAGAAAATCTTGTTTGATGTTGTTAATCAGATGCGCCAGTCTTTAGACTTGAATGCTATTTTCTGCGTAGTTACCCAAAATATTCGTCGTATTCTCGATGTTGATCGGGTGGGAATCTATCAGTTTCACCTAGATGTAAATTATGAATATGGCGAGTTTGTCGCCGAAGATGTATCACCTGCATTTCCTTCCGCTCTCGCAGTCAAAGTTCAAGATCACTGCTTTGGCGAAAACTATGCCAACCTCTATAAACAGGGACGCATCTGTGCAATAACCGATGTACAATCATCGGAGGTTTTAGATTGTCATCGGCAAATTTTGGCACAGTTCCATGTTAGAGCATCATTGGTAGTGCCAATTATGCAGGAAGAAGAACTGTGGGGACTACTTTGTATTCACCAATGCGATCGCCCTCGTCAATGGGAACCTTTAGAAATGCAGTTTGCCCAGCAAGTCGGCGCGCAAATGGGTATTGCCCTCAAGCAAACAGACTTATTAATCCAAACGCAAAAACAAGCCACCCAACTAGAACACACGCTGCAACATCTCCAGCAAACCCAACTTCAGTTAGTGCAGAATGAAAAAATGTCTGCATTGGGTAATTTAGTTGCAGGGGTAGCCCATGAAATGAATAATCCTTTGGGCTTTATTGCCGTCAGTCTGCAACATACTCAACCCACCTTTGCTGATATTGTGGAGCATTTAAAACTATATCAAGAAAGTCTGCCCCATCCTGGAGATAAAATTCTCCATCATGCCGCACAAATCGATTTAGATTACACTTTAGAAGACTTACCCAAGTTAATTGAGGCGATGGTGATGGCGTGCGATCGCCTCAAAAATATCAGCACCAGTCTTCGCACTTTTTCACGGGCAGATAAAGATTACAAAATACCTTTTAACATTCATAAAGGTATCGATAGTACCATTTTAATCTTGAAACATCGATTGAAATCTAACGACAAACGTCCAGCTATTGAGGTAATAACTAAGTACGGTAATTTACCCCACATTGAATGCTTTCCCGGACAATTGAACCAGGTCTTTATGAATATCTTAGCCAATGCTATTGATGCTTTAGAAGACGCAAATAATAATTTGAGTTATGCAGAAATTGCAGCGAATACTAACCGCATTATCATTCGTACCACCCAAGTAAATAACCACGTCAAAATTTCTATTGCTGATAATGGTATCGGCATGAGTGAAGAGTTAAAGCAAAATATATTTGAGCATTTATTTACGACCAAAGGCGTAGAAAAAGGTACAGGATTAGGACTAGCGATCGCTCGTCAAATTGTTGTAGAAAAGCATGGTGGAACAATCGATGTCAATTCTCAACTAGGTCAAGGCACTGAATTTGTGATTATTTTGCCCATAACAGCAGAAAGAGCCAATAAATATTGATAAGATAAAAAGACAAAAGGGCATCTAAAATAGATGCCCGTCATGCAGGGAAAACTTTTAATAGTTATCCCTACACCTTCCCAACAATCAGCAACAGTGGCTAGTTAGTGATTAGCCACACTCACAGTCACAAACGTGAATATAATTATCTTATTCACTACTAATTATAAAAGCCGCAGTGTAACCACTGAAAATTTATTTCTACTATCAATAAAATTATCATTACATTTACTAATAGTAAGGTTAGTTGCTAATCAACTTCAACGGAGGTAATGGGTAATGGATAATACGTACAGTTTCTTTTCTATCAGAAATTCCCCATTTCCACAGATACAATCAGTATTCAAGGAAACTGAATATCAATTGTCCTCTTTAACAAATTTTTGGTGTTGATTGTAATAATATATATTTCCAGCAATAGCAGCCATCACTACCCAAGAGAGAGTATTCAGCCTAAAATCAAAGAGAGTTACATCCACTGTATTGAATAATAGCCACTCTCCAAAAACAACAAGATAGCTGAAAAATATCAATTTATCTTGCTGATTTATATTGTTGGATTTCCATAAACTTTGCGAACCTGCAAACAATATCCAACTAAGCAATCCAAAAAATAAAAAAGTACTAGGTAATCCAGTTTCAGCAGAGAACATCAAAAACAAATTATGGGGATGTCCCAAATCAATGTTCATCTGAGCTTTGTAAAGGTCTGTAAAATTACGCAGTCCCCACCCTGTCCAAGGACGTTGCTGAGTCAAAGACCAAGCAAATTGCCATTGAGTTTTTCGCATCAAGGCCAGTGGTCTATCTGGATACATCTGGTCGTTTAATCTCGCCCAAAAGAAAGCAGGAACAATCTGGCGCAAAACTTGAGCGATAGGGGGAGGTGCAAAAGCTGACAGTAAGACTGTGGTGACGACAGCAGCAACGCCACCGACTAGTAAGCGCCAACCTTGATAAAGTGCAAAAGCTAAACAAGCAATAATGGCGATCGCCCACCCATTACGGGAATTAGTTAAAATCAACGCGGCAAAGTCGGCAATTACTGAGAGTGTTAGGAAAATAATCAAAGCTAGGGAATTATATTCTCCTTGCGCCCTGTGCCTTGCTTGCCGTTGTTCTAAGAGTAATCCTATACCTAGTGTGAAGGCGATCGCTAAATAAGCTGCAAAGATATTGGCGTGCATAAATAGAGCAGCCATGCGTCCTGGTGGACTACCTCCAGGTGCGATCGTCCAATCTAATAAAATCCACAAAACTTGTATTTGCAGGTTCCAGCCGAAAAATAACTGCCCAAAGCCCATAACTACGACTGGTACAGAACCAAAAACTAAAATCCAAGCTATGTGCCGTAATTGAGCAGTTGTCTGAATCAGGAAACCTAAACCTGTAAATAACAAAAAGAATGGCAGTAAATTAAACAACCCTACAAAAGCGGCTGTTTTGTCATTGGCAAAGCAGGCGGAAATAAACAGCAAAAAACTCAGCAGTGCAAATCCCCAGTTGATAGGACGGCGGATAATACTGCGGTATTGGCGTACCCAGGTTACTAACACCGCTAGCATCATGCTCACAAATCCCACAAAGGGAGTGAGGGGAAAGATTAACAGTCCTAATTGAAAGCAATTCCAAGGAAATTGGCAGTTAGGTTTGGGATGATAAAAAGCTATCTTCAAACTAGAAACCCAGGTTAATAATCACACAATCAGCGCATGAGAAAGGGGATTGAAGAAGGTCAGGGAGCAGGGACAAAGGGAAGAAATTGAATTTTGAATTTTGTTGGCGCAGCCTACTCTTCTCCTCCGGAGACGCTAAAGCGAACGAGTTCTCCTTTAGAGTACACGTAGGAAATTTTGAATTTTGTAGCTTGCTTCCCGTAGGGTATTTTGAATTTTGAATTGATTTCATCCCAGTCCCCAATCCCCAATCCCCAGTCCCTATCTTCAAGCCAATTCCCAACATTCAGCACGGGTCAGACGAATTTGGGCCAAGGCAAAAATAGTGGGGATGATCCGGCCGTAGTTTGTAGCAATGCTTCTCCAGCCTAAATCGGCGAAAAACCACGCCCACATTACCGGGCCAACAAAGGCAAACATAGTGCGGACTGCTCCATAACGGGCTGCACTCACAGTCATACCCTGACGCGCCATTTGCAATGTAACGTAGCTTTGAAACTGCGTTGTCGCTGCTTGAGAACCTTTAACTAAAGCATCTTTAGCCACTTGATAGGTAGCAAAATGGATAGCAAATTGACGGGCAATTTGTTGGAGTACAAACGGTTTAACTAGTGATGTGACAGCTAAAGCACTACCACCTTTTAACAGCAAGCCCAAGGGGTCACTTTGCAATAACAAAGGTAAAGGTTCTTTTACCTCTGTTTTCACAAGCTGACGTTGTACCTGCATAGCCAATTTTTGTTTTTCTTTTTCTGGTAATTTTTTCCAAACTTGTCCCAGCAGATGTAAAAATACTTCCGCTTCTAAATCAATTGTTGTTAAATCTTGAGAGTAAGGAATTTTTAAATACTTACAGACTTGAATTAATGCTTGACGGTAAGTTACTTGGCTTGTCCGTCCTCGTAACACTGTCACTCCATCGGCGGCTAAAAATCGAAAGCGATTTTCTAGCGAATCTAGCCAAGCTTCTCTATTTTGGCTTTGAATTTCGATTGGTTCAGGTGTCTGAACATAATCTAGGGGATTGAACTTACGACTAAACAGAATTGCTGTTAAATCCTGCAATTCTTCATCCGTTGCTAACTCCAGCGCCGCCCTCAGTTCATCCAATTTCCCTTCCTCCCTTCCATGCAGCTTTCCTGTACCCTATTCTACTATTAGCTTTCAGCAGAAATTAGTATTGGGGAGTGCTGAGTCATTAGTCCATAGTCAACAGATAATACTTCTTTCTTGCATTTCTTCCCAATCCTCAATCCCTAAAAATATGAATGACATTGTAATTATCGGTGCAGGTATCGCTGGCTTGGTTTGCGCCCAGCAATTAAGTCAGGCTGGGTATTCGGTGTTAGTTGTGGAAAAGTCCCGTGGTTTGGGGGGACGATTGGCTACACGGCGCTTGCACGGAACTTGGGCAGATCATGGAGCCTGTTATTTAAAGCCCAAGGGTGAATTATTCACGGATTTTATCAAGTTATTGCGCGATCGCCATATCCTAGAAATCTGGACAGATGAAGTTTACGAACTCCAACCCAACGCCGCACCCCGTTATGTTGCCCCTGGGGGAATGAGTGCGATCGCTAAATTTCTCGCCCAAAATTTAAATATTTTGCTCAATCAGCGTGTTACAGAAATTAACTTAACACCTGAAAACACCTGGCGTTTAACTTTAGAATCCAGTAACGAAGAATTAACAGCTAAGGCTTTAGTTATTGCTATTCCTGCACCCCAGGCTGCGATGTTGTTGACACCCTTGGGCGCAGGTGTTTTGGGTCAAGAATTTTTGACAAATTTGAGTGCTGTAGAATTTGCTCCCTGTATTAGTGCGATCGTTGGATATCCCTCTTCATCTCATCCACTACCAAACTGGAAAGCTTTCAACTTTATCGATGATGCTGTTTTGGGGTGGATGGGTTTAGATAGCAGTAAGCGTCATCAACCCCAACAACCAGTATTTGTTTTACAAAGTAGCGCCAATTTTGCCCAACTTCATTTAGAGTCTTCAGATTTACAACCCATAGGACAGCAGATGTTACACCATGCAGCCCAAACGCTAGAACTCCCTTGGTTGGGTATTCCAGAGTGGTTACAAGTACATCGTTGGCGGTATGCCTTTCCTCATATTGTTTGGCACAATCAAGTTTTAGTAGCTCAAGCTAAACTCCCTTTAGTTTGCTGTGGTGATTGGTGTGGTGGCAATCTTGCTGAAGGTGCTATGCTCTCTGGACTGGCCGCATCTGTGGAAATTAACAATTATTTAAACCAGCTAATTCTACCTGATGTGAACTTTCTCAAAGTTTTTACCTAATATTTCCATCTATCGTTAGACTGGTTTCGCAATGTAGTAAACCTCATTTTTATGAATTAGTAAATTACTGGTTAAAAATGATGTTTCACGAAATACATAGATGATGAAAAAAGCCGTGTATAAGGCACACCCAATAATCTATAGGCATCCGATTTGATGATTCTTGGTGCTGGCTGCACTTGTGCATAAATATCTAAGTATCTGTAGGGTTGGCATTGCCCACCACAAATATGATACGGTGGGCAATGCCAACCATACGTATATTTTACGTTGATCCCTAATCTTATTTAATGCGTTTTGTGTAGATTTTCGTTAAAAACTCATAAATTTGAAAAAATTAAAATATAAATAGAAAAAATTAGGCTTAGTAGTCTCTTGAGTCCTGTTTTTTAACAGCTATACTGTCCATCAGACTCTATTTCAAAGAAAGGTGTAAAACCAAATTTCTGGAAACTCACCAAAATAAAAAGTTCGTTTATGGTCGGTGTGTATATATAAAGATAGTTTCTAAATAGTTACCCGAAAAAGAGTGTTATTTAGGATCTTTCTGCTTTATACAAATCGAACCACCAAATAAATAAAAAAGGAGTTAAAAATGATTAAAACAGTAGTCAATTTAACACAACAATCAGTCTTGGGAGAGATTGAAAACGTTTTAGATACCTATCCATATCACCCTTATCAACAAGCATTTGCAATTCCTGATTTGCGCCAAGAGCTAATCGCTTTTGTTCTCAATCGTATCCCCTGCCTCTATAGCGCCATATCTGACGAACAGTTACTCATACCAAGCTGTGAGCAAGAAAGCTGGTGGAACAACAAATTACCTCGTAGTCCTTTGGAGCAGCAACAACACCTACAACGCTTGATTCACCAAGGCATTTATTCTATATTCCAAGAAAAATCAGACTGGATCAGTCACCACCTTTGTGAATCAGTACAAGTAGGCTGTGAGCCATCTCACTGGTTTGGTTAACTATTTAGTCAATAGTCATTAGTCAGTGGTCATTAGTCATTGGTGATTCAACAAAAATCTCAGACTATGGACTATTGACTATGGACTATTGACTAATTACAACTATTAGATGATTGCTGATGTAGGCAGATGCGATAGACTACGCCTTAGTGGAAGCGCACATACTCCTGCAAAGAAGCAAGCTATGCGTAGCGTCTCGAAGCGTTTGTTGATTCCCCGATGTACAAAACGCCAATTCTACATTTGAGATATCGGCAGTTGTGGAGTAGACGATATTCTAAAGAAAGCTACTCTACAAACCCTGAGGAGTGAGATAAATACCAACTTCATCACCTAAGTTGGTGACGCTCTTCTTCTGATGTTAATTCAACACTGTCTTGTAGAGAACGTTCATTTTCCTCGTACTCTTGTTGAATCATCTCAAAAACGTCAATAAGTTCACCACGAGCTTGATCCGGTGCTTTTCCCCAAGAGTGATAACCAGACATTGTTGAGATGTGTGCAACAAATGAGCCATTATCGCCAGGGCGGTTCACAGTGGTGTAGCCTTGTTGAGACTGCATGAGGATAGCCTAATGGTTGAAATTACATCTTCAGTGTAAAAGCAAAATCTCAAAAGTAGGTAAATTTAAGGGTAATATTCAACTATGGTAATCTTTTGCAGCACTTAACTAGTTTGTAATTCTGGTGTGGCCACTTGTAAAAACTCCCGTACCCGCCGCAGATAGGTAGGCGCATCTTCCAGCATAGGGAAATGTGCTGTATTGGGAATCAAGACAAACTCCACTTTGTCATTTAAGGAAGCTGCTTGTCGTCCCATCTTCGCCGGGATAATTTGATCATATTCCCCAGCTACTAATAGAGTTGGTACTTGTAACTTAGCAAACTCCTGAGGCATGACTTCAGCTTGAGCTTTACTGACAGAAGTAAAAATTGTCCCTAATGCCGTGTCATAATCGGCTACTAGAAAATCCTCTAAGAAGGCCTTGCGCTCACTTTTAGGTATAGGACGATGTAAAAATCTCGCCATAAACATTCTGTCAACAAATGGTATTTTTCCTAACCACTTGGGACGGAACTTAACTACATAACCACCAAATTTATGAAAAGCGGCGAAAGCTTTTTCGTCATATTCAAAAATACCGCTACAGGTTAATATCCCCCGTTCTACTCGTTGGGGATAGCGGTTAAAAAACATTGTGGCGACAGAAGCACCCATTGAGTGAGCGTTCACATAAACACGCTGAAGCTTTAATTCATCAAGGAGAACCACTAAATCCTCAGCGTATGCTTCTATCTCATAAGTTAACTCTTGAATGGCTTGAGATTTTTCCTGAGTAGAATTAGCCCCCGTTACAGACTCACTAGCCTGAGTAACGGTTGGTTTACCCTGGGAGCGCCCAAAACCCCGCAAATCGTATAGTAGACAATCAAATTGATCTGATAAAGCGTTAGCAGTGCTGATCCAGTATCTAGCCGAACCAGCCCAACCATGAATGAAAACCATCACAGGCTTAACTAAATCTACCGATGGTTGTTTCACCCACTCGTAATAATGCTCAACGCCACGAACATTGATATAAGGCATTTGCTCAAAGTCAATAGTCAATAGTCCAAAGTCAATAGTCAATAGTCAACAGTCTATTAACTATTGACCATTGACTCATGACTACTAAGCTGATTCTGGTTTAGGTAATGAAGAGGGGTGTACTAGCAATTCTGCGGTTGAGCGCTTCTCTACCATTTCCCTGGTGACTGTGCATCGTGTCACATCTTTACGGGATGGTAACTCGTACATCACATCTAGCATTAGTTCTTCCACAATACCCCGTAATGCTCTCGCGCCAGTTTTCCGGCGGTAGGCTTCTTGCGCGATCGCCTTGAGTGCATCTGGTTTAAAGTCTAATTGGACGTTGTCCATCTTCAGCAGTTTTTGGTACTGCTTGACTAGGGCGCTGCGTGGTTGAGTGAGAATCGCCATCAAGGCTTCTTCATCTAAAGGATCTACCACCGCTACCATTGGTACCCGGCCGATAAATTCGGGAATCATGCCAAATTTCACCAGGTCATCTGGTTCCAGGTGGCGTAGAACATCTGCTGCCCGTTTTTCTTTAGATTGCCCTTCCCCAGGCTGCACAAAGCCTATTGACTTTTTGCCTCCTCTCTGGTCTACAACCTTCTCTAAACCAACGAAGGCTCCACCACAGATAAATAAGATATTGCTGGTATCAATTTGGATGCAGTCTTGGTAAGGATGTTTCCGTCCTCCTTGGGGGGGAACATTGGCGATTGTACCTTCTAGCATTTTTAACAAAGCTTGTTGTACACCTTCGCCGGAAACGTCCCTGGTGATGGAGGGGTTTTCACTCTTGCGGGCAATTTTATCAATTTCATCAATGTAGATGATGCCACGCTGGGCTTCTTCTACATCCAAATCAGCTACTTGTAATAATCGCAGTAAGATATTTTCTACATCTTCCCCTACATACCCTGCTTCTGTGAGCGTTGTCGCATCAGCCACAGCAAAGGGGACATCGAGAATTTTGGCTAGGGTTTGGGCTAGGAGAGTTTTGCCGCAACCAGTAGGGCCGATTAAGAGAATGTTTGACTTTTGCAGTTCTACGGCATCATCAGCGCCATTTTTGCTACTACCCTTAGACTGCAATATGGCCAAGCGTTTGTAGTGGTTGTAAACAGCTACAGATAAAACTTTCTTGGCTTCATCTTGACCGATAACGTGTTCGTCTAGGTACTTTTTAATCTCTCTAGGCTTGGGTATTTGGCTCAGGGAGAGATTAGAAGAACGGGCGCGGCGTTTCTGAGGGGGTTCTGATTTTGGTGCTGGTTGCGCCGCCGCACCGCTAGTATCTAGCAACTCCTCATCTAGTATTTCATTACACAAGTCTACACATTCATCGCAGATGTAGACTCCCGGCCCTGCGATCAATTTCCGCACCTGCTCTTGAGACTTGCCACAGAAAGAACATTTTAAATGGGAGTCGTACTTAGACATACCAGCCTCTTATTTCACGATGGTGACGTTTTCCCCTGCTGTGGGAAGATTTTGTCTGGAGATGACTTGATCGATCAAACCGTAATTTTTTGCTTCTTCTGCTGACATAAAGAAGTCGCGATCGGTATCTGCTTCAATTCTTTCTAGGGGTTGACCAGTATGATTAGCCAATAACTGGTTCAACTGAGCCTTAATGTAAAGAATTTCCCGTGCTTGAATTTCTATATCAATGGCTTGACCTTGAGCGCCACCCAGGGGTTGGTGAATCATAATGCGGGAATCAGGTAGGGACATACGTTTACCTTTAGTTCCTGCGGTTAACAAAAATGCCCCCATGCTTGCTGCTAACCCAAAACATATAGTAACAACATCGGGACGGATTTGCTGAATTGTATCATAGATTGCCATGCCTGCGTAGACAGATCCACCAGGGGAGTTGATGTAGAGTTGGATATCTTTTTCTGAGTCTTCCGCGTCCAAAAACAACAACTGGGCAACAATTGTGTTGGCTACAGCATCGTCAATGGGAGTTCCTAAGAAGATAATCCGCTCTCGCAGCAGGCGGGAGTAGATGTCGAAGGCTCTTTCTCCCATACCAGATTGTTCTACGACCATTGGCACGATGTTGCCTATGCCGTTGAGGTGTGAAGACATTCCAAATCGACTTAAACTGTTGATGGAGTGATTTGCCGACTGCGATACAAGCATACGAGGACAATTGGAGATAGTTGGGACAGAGATTTTGGCAACATATAGCTGCCTTTGGGTTAATAAATGAGATTTTGATTCACCTATGTGTTAACCATTATGCCTCATCTATATTCTTCTCGTGTTACCCCCAATTAGGTGAGGGAGAGTGCAAACCATTCCATTGACTATTTTTTCCACATTTACGGTGAGTCTTGAGTAATAATTTTTCATACTCATGACTCAGCATTTATAACTTAAAAATTTCAATTTGGTGAGGGGGTGTTCTGGAGACAATGGCTGTTAACACCTGGTAGGGTGTGTTGTGGTTTGAGCCTGAAGGAGCAAAAATACATAACACACCCTACAAAATTGCCTTTTTATTCCCCTGTAGTCGATTCTGCTGTAACCTCTATGGTTTCTGCCTCAGTCTCAGGTGCAGTTATCTCAGACTCTTGGCTAGCTAATGAGCCTTCTGGTACAAGTTCAACGGTAGAATTTGCTAACAGCCAATCGATGATTTTTTCGGATAATAGCTCGTTTTCTACGATTGTATGCAATCTTTCTACGTCAATATCCTCGTCTGGGTATTGTTGCACCAATTCTGTCACCCTGGCTTGAATTTCTTCTGGGGTGACTGCAATTGATTCGCGTTTAGCAACTTCTTGCAAACCCAAAGACCGTTTAAGGCGTTCTACAGCCTCAGGGCGCGATCGCTCCCGTAACTGCGGGATAATATCCTGGGTGAATAATTTCTTCACATCCAGTCCCTGTTGCGATAGGCGCATAGCTGTTTGCGTCAGCATCGCATCTACTTCTTTCTCAATCAAGGTTTCTGGCAAATCTACTTCTATGTGCTTAACTAGTTCGCCTAACAAAGCCTCTTGCTGATTATTCTTGGTTTTGTCTTCCGCTTCTTTCTGATAACGCTCTGCCAAAGATGCGCGCAATGCTTCTAGGGTATCGAAATCGCTGACTTCTTGAGCAAAGTCGTCATTTAATTCCGGTAGTTCTTTTTCTTTAATTTCTTTGAGAGTCACCGTAAAGATTGCCGGTTTCCCTGCCAATTCTTGGTTAACGTAAGGATCTGGGAATTGAGCTGACACTTCTTTGGTGTCCCCTGGATTCATGCCCACGATGCCAGTTACGAAACCAGGAATAAATTTATCTTCCTGTAATTCTACCTGGAAATCGCTAGCGTCACCGCCAGGAATGGGTTCTGGTTCGGCATTTTCGTCATCACCTCCAGCTTTGGCGATTACACCTTTAAAGTCCACTACAGCCACGTCACCAATTTGGGCGGCTCTTCCTTCTACGGGAATTAATGTCGCCAATTCTTGACGTTCTTTTTCTAAAACTTCATCAACCCGCGCTGGATCATACTTGATTTCTTCGGCTTTGGCTTCTAAACCTGTGTACTGTACTAGGTTAATTTCTGGCTCTACATCCACCGCCGCAGTAAAAGTCAGGGGCTGTCCTGGTTCGTAACTATTAATTAAATCATCGAAAGATGAGCGCAGGCGTGGTTGACCAATTGCGGCAATGGATTCTTGTTTGATTGCTTGCTCTATCCCATCTTGCAGCAATTCTTCCAGGGCTGCGGCTTTGATGTGAGTTTTACCTAGACGCTGTAATAATACTTGTCTTGGTACTTTGCCTTTACGAAACCCAGGAATGTTAACGGTTCTGGATAAATTTTTAATTACCTGTTCGTAAGTTTTTTGCGTAATTTCTGGTGTAATCTCTATTTCCAGACCAATTTGGCTGGCGGGAAGTTTTTCCTGGGTAACTTTCATGCTTCGTCTCTAAATTTTGGGGGTTTGTGACTCCAAGTACATACAAGATGCGATTAACTAAAGTGAGTGCTGGGTTTTGGGTTCTGAATTCTGAGCAAGATTTCTTATTCAGTCATCTTTACTGGGAACTTTTCCAGGAGAACTTGCTTGGCACTTGTAACTTTGCATCGCTTCTGTGATTTGATGTTTCTTGGTGATAAGTGGGAAGTGTCTACAAGGCAGATTTCTAGGCCTACAGTAGATATCCAGTTTACTGCTAATGGCAAAAAACTTGACGCTTTAGTGCTATAACTTTACCGAAAGAGTCATAGTTAACCTACCGCATCAGTTCTATAGGACTATTATCGTGATATCCTGGTTTTCACAAACAACAAACCAATAGCCTGTATCCTATAATAAAACGCCAAGTTTGTTTATTGTCCAAGCGTTAACGCCTTCACAGTAAACTAGTCTTGGGTTGTTAGATGGACTATTTTAGATGAACTCTAGCCACAAGGACAAAGAGCTGGAGAACTTTACATTGGTACTTTTGGATTTTTTCTGTCTACAAAAGACAGGGTGTGTAGCAAAAAACCAGTTTACAATTCAAAGTTGTTTGGTTGGACTGACTTCGTTGACATTGAATCATAGTACATTACTCATCAAGCTAACCCACATCACAGACAGGTGTGATTGTCTCCCAGAGTGAATTTTGTATATCATCTTGAAAACATAACTCTTCTCTATATTTTTCTCTGCAATAGAGATTTATTGTATAATGGGGTTAATTTTTTAATTAAGCAGTGAATTTAAGCAAAAATTGCTGTGAGAACCTGCATTTATTAAAGTTATGTAAACTTTAAAATCAGATTACCTAATTTAAGAAATATCGCTAAAAATCAGGAAAGTTTGCACTCAATATTTGATTATTCTTATTTTCAAAGACTGGATAAATTATAAATCTGTAAGAAACCACCAAAAACTTAACCGTAACCTCTGAGGAAGGAGGATTTTAGTTTGTCTAAAACGTATCGTGTAGCTATTTTGGGAGCAACTGGTGCTGTCGGCACAGAGTTGCTGGAGTTGTTGGAAAGCCGTAATTTTCCGGTGGCGGAACTAAAATTATTGGCATCAGAAAGGAGCGTAGGCCGATCGCTCCCTTTTAAAGGTGAAAATATAATAGTCGAGGCAGTGAGCGATCGCGCCTTGGAAAATGTTGATATAGTTTTAGCCAGCGCTGGTGGTTCCACATCCAAAGCTTGGGCATCTGTAGCAGTGGAAAAAGGTGCCGTAGTTATTGATAACTCCAGTGCCTTCCGCATGAACCCAGATGTTCCCCTGATTGTGCCAGAGGTGAACCCCCAAGCCGCCGCCGACCACAAAGGCATCATTGCCAACCCCAACTGCACCACTATTTTGATGACCTTGGCTGTATGGCCACTACATCAAGTTAGACCAGTGCAACGTATTGTGGCAGCAACTTACCAGTCTGCTAGTGGTGCAGGTGCTAAAGCAATGGCAGAAGTGAAAACCCAAAGCAGCGCCATCTTGAGAGGTGAGGAACCAGTCGCCGAAGTATTACCTTACCCCTTAGCGTTTAATTTATTTCCCCATAACTCTCCCTTGACAGATTCGGGGTATTGTGAGGAAGAGTTGAAAATGGTCAACGAAACCCGCAAAATCTTTGGTACACAAGAAATTAGAATTACAGCTACTTGTGTACGGGTTCCCGTACTACGTGCCCACTCAGAAGCAATTAATCTAGAGTTCGCAGAACCATTTTCTCCAGACGAAGCAAGAGAAATTTTAAGTCACGCACCTGGAGTAAAATTATTGGAAGATTGGGGAAAAAATTACTTCCCCATGCCCATTGAAGCTAGTGGTCGTGATGAAGTTTTAGTAGGGAGAATCCGCCAAGATATTTCTCACCCTTGTGGTTTAGAACTCTGGCTTTGTGGCGACCAAATTCGTAAAGGCGCAGCATTGAACGCGGTACAAATAGCCGAGTTGTTGGTAGAAAAGAATTTACTCCAACCTACAAAAGCTTATGTTGCTAGGTAGTCAGTGGTCATTGGTCATTGGTCAGTGGTCAGTAGCCATCATGAACTGCATCAGGGATGGGGGATTAGGGACTAGGAACTCAGCACAGGCTACACGCCCCAAAACCGCTCAAACGCAGCTATGCCCACAGGGCTTTACAGCACTCTTTCCAGTCAGTAGCTAGCAAGAAGCAACTGACCACCTTTGACCGAAGACTATTAGCAGTTAACTGGCAACTAACAACTAACAACTGACCACTGACAAACATAAAGGAGTAACAAAAGGGTGGGAGATTTTGGCACAGTTTTAACCGCTATGATTACACCGTTCAAAGCGGACGGGAGTGTTAACTATGCTGTAGCGGCAGAACTAGCAGCGCATTTAGTTGACAATGGTACAGACACATTGGTTGTGTGTGGTACAACTGGAGAATCACCCACCTTGAGTTGGGATGAAGAATACAATTTATTTGTAGAAGTTTTACAGACAGTAGCAGGCAAAGCCAAGGTAATAGCTGGATGTGGTTCCAATTCCACCAAAGAAGCGATCGCAGCTACGCAAAAAGCAGCTAAAATAGGAGTACATGGTACTTTACAAGTTGTACCTTACTACAACAAACCGCCACAAGCCGGACTGTATCAGCACTTTCAGGCGATAGCGCAAGCCTGCCCAGACTTACCGCTATTGTTATACAACGTTCCTGGTCGTACTGGTCAAAATCTCAGTCCAGAGACAGTTGTGCGGTTAGCCGAAATCGACAATATTATTGGTGTTAAAGAAGCTAGTGGCAATCTCGACCAAGCGGGTGAAATCCGTCGCTCGACACCAAAAGAATTCCAGATTTACGCTGGAGATGATTCGTTAACCTTGCCCTTGTTAGCGATAGGGGCAAAGGGCGTAGTTAGTGTAGCTTCCCATCTGGTAGGGAACCAACTACAACAGATGATTCAAGCTTTTAATTCCGGGCAAGTGACAGTCGCCAGTGATATTCATCTTCGACTCTTGCCGTTGTTTAAAGCTTTATTTATCACTACAAATCCGATTCCCATTAAACAAGCACTAAAACTTCAAGGTTGGGAGGTTGGTTCAACCCGTCCGCCCCTAAGTGATGCGGATGCAGAAGTCAGTCAAAAACTAGAAGCAGTAATGAAACATCTCAATTTAATCTAATCACTCATATCTCAGGACTAGTTAAATTCTATTTGTCAAAACTGTATATCTATAACTAATGGGGTTTATTAGAAAAATCTGATGATTAAAGTTTTATTACCGCCCAGCTTCTAATACTCTGAAAATTTGTGCTAAAACCTAATAAATATACAATGAATTTTTCAACTTAAAATTCCTTTTTATTGAATCAGAAACTGCACATTTAATCAAAATTTGGCTGCTTGTGAAAAGTAGGCTCATGTTTGTCATTCCTAAAAGAAGCTGAATTTGCAAATTTACTTAAAGTCTAAAACAACAAACAACAATCTCAGGAGAAAATGGCTAAAAACGAAACTAATGCTGGCCTAAAAATTATTCCCTTAGGCGGTTTACATGAAATTGGTAAAAACACCTGTGTTTTTGAATATGATGATGAAATCATTCTTTTAGATGCAGGTTTGGCTTTCCCCACAGAGGCGATGCACGGAGTAAATATCGTTCTGCCAGATATGACTTATCTGCGTGAAAATCGCCACAAAATCAAAGGTATGGTTGTTACCCACGGCCATGAAGATCATATCGGTGGGATTGCTTTTCACCTCAAACAATTTGACATTCCAGTAATTTACGGCCCTAGACTAGCAATGGCAATGCTAGAAGGTAAATTAGAAGAAGCTGGAGTACGCGATCGCACAGAATTAAGAAAAGTTTTACCCCGTGATGTTGTACGCATTGGTAAATCATTTTTTGTCGAGTACATCCGCAACACCCACTCCATTGCTGATAGCTTCACCGTTGCCATTCACACTCCTTTAGGTGTCGTCATTCACACCGGAGACTTCAAATTTGACCACACCCCAGTTGATGGCGAAAAATTCGACCTGCAACGCCTTGCAGAACACGGCGAAAAAGGTGTACTTTGTCTGTTGAGTGATTCCACTAACTCGGAAGTCCCAGGCTTCACCCCTTCAGAAGCATCAGTTTTTCCCAATCTAGATAGAGTTTTTAGTCAAGCGGAAGGACGGCTATTCGTCACCACCTTTGCTTCCAGCGTCCATCGCATCAACATGATTTTGCAACTGGCGAAAAAGCATAACCGCGTTGTCACAGTTGTTGGGCGTTCCATGCTGAACTTAATTGCCCACGCCCGTAATTTGGGTTACATCAAGTGTGAAGATAACCTGTTGCAGCCCTTGCACATGGTACGCAATCTGCCAGATGATAATGTTCTGGTTCTCACCACTGGTTCCCAAGGTGAAACAATGGCAGCCATGACCAGGATTGCCAACAAAGAACACCCCCATATTAAAATCCGCCAAGGTGATACTGTTGTCTTCTCAGCTAACCCAATTCCAGGGAATACAATTGCTGTAGTCAATACCATTGACAAATTGATGCAGCAAGGGGCAAAAGTGGTCTATGGAAGAGACCAAGGGATTCACGTTTCGGGTCACGGCTGTCAGGAAGACCAAAAGCTGATGATTGCCTTAACTCGACCAAAATTCTTTGTCCCAGTCCACGGTGAACATCGGATGTTGGTGAAACATTCCCAAACTGCCCAGAAGTCAGGCATTCCCGCCGAGAATATGGTAATTATTCAAAATGGGGATATCATCGAACTGACGGAAGACTCAATTCGTGTCGCCGGGAAAGTTCAATCTGGTATCGAGTTGGTGGACACTACAAGCTCTGGAATGGTCAGTGCCAAAGTACTGCAAGAACGTCAACGCATGGCAGAGGAAGGACTGGTAACTATTGCAGCTGCTATTGATTGGCAAGGTAAATTGTTGGCTAAACCAGAAATTCACCTGCGTGGTGTTGTTACTAGTGTAGAGCGATCGCTCTTACAAAAATGGGTACAACAGCGTATTGAAGAAATTTTGGGTGTGCGTTGGTCAGAGTTTGCGACTTCTGAAGGTGAACAGCCTGAGATTGATTGGGGTGGTTTGCAGGGAACTTTAGAGCGCGAGTTGCAACGTTCTATTCGTCGTGAGTTGCAATGTCAGCCATCGGTGACTTTATTGATGCAAATTCCTGATGAGCCACCTGTGAAGGTTGCTGATGGTAGAAGGCGGCGGACTCGCACAGCTGCTCAAGTAGCTTCTTAGAGAGTATTCAGGGGTAAAGCTCACGCAAAGGTGCAAAGACGCAAAGGCTCGTAAGGTGTCTTTGCGTTTTGCTGTGGGATATTAGGCGTATACAAGTTCTCTGTAGAGCGAGACTATATCCAAAAAACCTGTCTTAGAGAATATTGGATTGTTGACCCTCTAAAAAATATAGTTACTGTCTGTTTACTAGAGAAAGGTAGTTATCCGCAAACTGTATTTATGGAAAATCAACAGATTATTTCTACCTTATTTCCAGCATTAACTTTTACTGTTCAGCAAACACTTTCAACCTAAGTTAACCCACAAATAGGTAATTATTAAAGTGCATATTGTTAGTGGTACGCCAAAACGTAAATGCTCTAAAAATGTAAGCTTGTAACCTAAATCGGCAGCAGCTTCTACAGTAATGAGATTGGCAACTGCACCAAATAAAGTTAAATTACCTGCTAGAGTTGAACCTGCTGCTAGTAATAGCCAAGATTTGGTATCATCTGGGGAGATTAACGGTTGCAATAACAGTACAGCCGGAACATTAGAAATCAAGTTAGATAAAACAACTGTCACACCCAATAAACTTGCAGCAGAGTTGATGACATGGGTAAATGGCTGTAATAGATTCAATTTTTGGGTAGCTTTCGTCAAAATAAACAGTCCCGAAAACATCACCAAAAGATTCCAATCTACCTTTTTTAAAACTCGTTGTGGTTTAATTCTTCTAGTAATTAAAAGTAAACTAGCTGCAACTAGGGCTGACTGTGCTAAAGGTAAGCCGATAGTAAAAGCAATAAGTAAACCTGTAGTAATAACTAATGTTTTATTAAATAAAGGTTTAAATATTCTTTGGTTGTTGATGGGTACAACTTGGCAAGGTTTAGCTGAACGGACATCTGGGTAAAGTAGCCACAGTAATCCTACCTGAATTATTAAGCCGATAAAAGCAACGGGAGCTAAGATACGCAAAAATTCTAGGTAGGGAATCCCAGAAAAAGATCCTATCAAGATATTTTGGGGATTACCGCTTAGGGTAGCCACAGAGCCTATATTAGTTGCTCCGGCGATCGCTAGTAAATAGGGAATTGGATTTAAACTCAAGGCTTGAGCCAGACTCAAAGTCAAAGGCGTGAAGACTAGCGCCAAAGTATCGTTCAGGAAAAAGGCGGAGAGAATACCGCTACCAAAGGTTAAAGCAATCAACAAACCTAAAGGACTACGGGTAAAACTCAACAACACAGCTAAAGCACGCCGGAAAAACCCTGCATAGGATAAGTTGGCGTTGACTACCATCATACTTAACAGAAATACGATGGTATTTGGGTCAATTGCCTGCCAAGCTTCCTGTAAATTCAGTACACCAAAGGCAATTAAAAAGGTAGAGCCAACTAAGGCAATGGTGGCGCGGTTCATCCGTAAGCCTGGAATGTAGCCCAAGGCTAAACCCAGGTATGTCAGCCCTATTACGCCATAAATGGCAAATTGGATGAGAATCACTGTTTTTACTGCATGACTGTAAGTGCTAATAGTTTCTACAGTAACGCCGTGTGCAATTTTCTCTCAGACCTAACCCCCAACCCCTTCCCTACCAGGGAAGGGGAGTAAGATTCAAAGTAGAGACGTTGCATGCAACGTCTCTACAGTTTCAGGAGAGAGGTACCCTGCGGGTAGGCTTACGCCATTGTAAGATAAGCCAGCTATGGAGAGGGGTTTTAAGAATAAGTCGCACATCGCGTACAGTACTTAGCCAACAATAAAACTATTTCCGTATAAATATTCTTTTACTAGCAAAAATACTTGTGTTAACCTTTGTGAAGATTACCGCAAATTCCACCCTAGTACAGATGTCTTCACTAAAATTTAAACTGTGTCAAGTTATGAATAAGATCGGATGATCACACTACCACTTCCGAGAAAATTGCGATTAACTTGACGTAGTAATAAGTTGTGTTCTGGCTTCAGTACTCTTCCTGAATTAACGTTATATCGCTTTTTATGAGCGTTTTTTCCCGACAAGCTAGTTATCACACTGTATAAGTTCATCGGAAAGGTGAATACCCTCATATAAAAAGAGGCATTAAACATGAAGGTATTTGATAATACCACAAAAAAGCTTTTAGTTGCAAGCTGGGTTTGGATAAGTCACACAGAAGTTAACAATACTCCTTTAGCCCAGTTGCAGACTTCTCCGTCTCGGTCAGGTTGGGACATTCTCAGACCCTTAAGACGCTACTTAGACAGCATTGAAGTGAGCGATCGCTTATTAGCTCACCGCCTATGTCAACTAATTCCTGCTCAATGTCCGTTTGAACGCGACATCAATTTATTTGGCAAAACTCTGCTGCACATTCCGCCATTGTGCAAACTCAACCCTCTATATGAAGAAGTCGTTAGCTTGCGTTTTCGGGCGCTGTGCTATTTAGCTGATGAATGCGGCGAGGATGTATCGCAGTATTGTTAGTCAATAGTCAATAGTCAATAGTCAATGGTCAATAGTCAATAGTCGATAATTAGAAGCTAAAAATGACGGTTTTGAACTATGGATTATGGAGTCTTTTTCCGGGCTTCCCATTTCTGGATGGCTTCTTGAGCATCTTCGTAGACAGTTGTTCCTTCGGGGACTAAGGTAGCGGTTGCAATTGCAGCACTAAAATTTTCTTGATCGGCGCGATTTTTAGCGAGGTCAAGAATTTTTTGACTCCATTGATTAATAGATATTTGTGCCAAATCAAAGCCTGGTTGCCCTTGGGGTACTCTTTTAGCTACTTCGATGGCACGGTTATAAGTGGAAGCTTGCCCTTGTTTAATTAAAGCGTTGGCGGCATCTATCAGAGTTTGATTAGCTAGAAACTGTTTGGCTTCTGAGCGCCACTGGGCAATTGTGGTTTGAGCTTGGGGATAGAGTGTTTCGTCTTTGGGAATTAATTTAGCAGCTGCGATCGCATTGGCATATTGTCTTTGTTTGGCGCGACCTTCTGCTAAATCGAGAATCATCCGACTCCAAATCTTAATATTTTCCTGGGCTTGTTCGTAGAGTGGTTCGCCTGGTTTGATTTTCTTTGCAGTGGCGATCGCCAAACTGAGATCGCTAGCTTGAGTCTGTCTCAAAGACATTTTGGCTAGGTCTAATACAGCTTGATTACGTTTTTTTGATTCAGAAATAGGCGCAATTTGGGCAGTTGATTGATTCTTTGGTCGATTGAGTGGAGCTAACTTGGCAACTGGACGAGGAGTTGAGGGAGTTTTGATGATTTGTGAATCACTGGTAGCGGTAGGTAGTTGCTGTCTCGCTCTTAAAACTCTGGCTTGATTACGCAGGAGAATAATAGAAATTAAGGCTACAACCACCATAGTTCCGCCTCCCCACAGCAAAAACTGTCTCCATAATGGAGGCTCTGGCTTATTGCTTGGTAGCCGAGAGATATAGGGTTGGGGAGCATTGGGGATGAACCTCCCGCCTGTTTCTTCCTCGTCGGGTATTGGTGGTTGGTATGGTTGGGGAAAGTCAGTATTTATGGGAAATGGCTGTCTATCTAAGGTGATGGTGGGTGATTTGCCATTACCGTTAGTTTCCAGCCTGGGAGAATCTTCCCATTTCCCAAATTTTGGGGGCTTGGAGGTTGTTCTAGGGGATTCTCCCAAAGATGGTGCTGTTAAGGCTACAGCAAAACTTTCTTCTGAAAAAATAAGAGGTTCGGCTTCAGAAGGTTCTAGGGTACTAGGTACGGCGGCGCTCAGTTCAGTTTCAGGGTTGTTGGTTGTTTCTACTGGGGGTAAAATTGCCTGTTCATCAAAGGGGATAAAGGCTACAGGATTTTGTGTAGGTCGCCAGTAATGCTGAGATAATTCGGGAGTCAAAACACTTAAGTATTTTTCTAGTTCCCCTAAATTACTGCCGTAACCAGAACGCAAGGCTGATAATAATGCGCCTGTAAATATGCCGTGGCCTAGCTCTCTACTTTCCTGGGAAAACTGGTCTGGCTGACAGGAAAGAATGGTAGCCAGTTGTAGTTCTTCGGCTAGTTCGATGATTTCTTTACCTACGGGAGTATCCCCAAGGCTTGCAGAAGCACGATTGATATCAAATAGCAGCAAAACATTGAGGTTAGCTAGCTGCAAACTTTGCATCAGCGATCGCACTTCTATGCCAGTTTCTTCTACTAGCTTGGGGTCGCCTTCTGTGGGCATTAAATAATCTCTGCCGTTGTAATTAACCCCATAACCGCTAAAGAAGAACCATAAATGGTCTTCTGGTTGCCAACAGGCTGCGGCTAAGTCTTCTAGCAACAGCAATATATTTTCTTTAGTTGGATAAGTATCTCTATCGTCAATTGGTGGCGATGTATCCGTCATGAGCAAGCAGCGTTGGTTGACAAAACCTGCTTGATGAACCAAAAAGTCCTTTAGCGCCTCGGCATCGGCTTGGGCGCAGCGTAAAGGTTGAAATAATTGATATTGATTAACGCCTATGGCGATCGCCCAGTAGTTTGCCATCCCGCTCTTTGTAGGTTGTTGTGTGCTTGCCTAAAATTGCGGTTGGCTTTGCTGAAAAAACAAAGCTAACCTATGTCTAATAGTCTAGGAGATTCTCATTGAGTCATTAAAGATACGTATTTTTTATTACTTCCACTTTCGGGAAATTTTCTTGAGTTATTCAAATTACAGAACCTCAATTAAGGAGCTATCAGGTTATGACTAGGAGTAGTACTCACCCACTATCATCAATCATTCCCTTTAAAGTTATTAGCCAAATTGACAAAAAAATCCGGACATTTCCGTTAATCTTTTTGCTTTTATTTCCTGTTCCTGTATGGCTTGTAACAGAATTGGTTTTCCCGCAAATTGTCCGTGCTTACACTGCCAGAGTGGACTTGACTATCGACAGATTACCTGATGAAGCCTACGAAACCATACTACGCAGGGCAGAAATGAGTGCTAGGGCTGCCGCACAAAGGAGCTTTGATCAAGATATTTTGGTAACAGATATTTCCGTGATCATTTCCGTACAAAGTAATGGAGCGATCGCACCAGTGTTAGCCTTAGATGTCAGCCGTCAGCAATGGCGCACCCGCCCTGATCCGCAACGTTGGGCAACTTATTTCAAAAGCGCGCGATCGCTCTTATTTTTTGAACAGCCACAAAGCACTTCTAACCCAGCCGCCGCCGTCACTATTCCCTCAGCAACCCCTAGTCCCGCCCCGTCCCCACCACCAACAATAGAACCCGCCAATCAGCCACCAAAGTGAATATTAGGGGTGTAGTAAGAGGCAAGGGAGCAGGGGGCAGGGGGAGAAGGGGAGGCGAAGAAGAATGACTAATGGCTAATGACAATTGACCATTGACTAATGACCATTGACAATTGACTAATGACGAATCTCTGAAACTTTTCCATTTGACTTCGCCAAGCGATCGCTTAGAATAGAAAGGTTGTCAAGAATTGCGATATCGGCTATCATGGCGGTTCCTAAGAAGAAAACATCTAAATCAAAACGAGATAAACGTCGAGCTACCTGGAGACACAAGGCTGCTGTGGAAGCGCAAAAAGCTCTCTCTTTGGGTAAATCAATTTTGACTGGACGTTCTACATTTGTCTATCCTACTGCGGAAGAAGAAGACGAAGAAGAATAAAAAAATAGGTAATGAGTAATTGGCAGAACCTATTACCCATTACCTTTCACCCATGACTGATGATCAAATAATGATCTACAGCGTAAGTTATCTCTAGCTATTAATTTTTTAGTGTTTAACAAAATTAATATTTGTAAGTATTTGTAGGGTAAATATTAACTTAGTATTGCTTTCAATCAGTTTGTCATATTTTTAAGCTGAGTCATCTCTCTATTTTTGATTGTTATATAAATATGCTAGGAAAGTTTTTTCAGAAACCAGACCAAGAAAATAGCGATCGCGTTCCCCCAGGACAGCATTTAGCTAAGGGTTTTCCTGTATTGACTTATGGCGCAGCGCCTAAAGTTAGTATAGATGGGTGGGAGTTTCGGGTTTGGGGTTTGGTAAAACCATCTGTGTTTACTTGGTCTGATTTCATGAATTTACCTCATCATGAATTTACAGCCGACTTTCACTGTGTAACCCGTTGGTCTAAGCTTGATGTCAAGTGGACGGGGATTAAGGTCACAGATTTTATGAGTCTGATTGAGGTAGATTCCAAGGCTGCTCATATCATGGAACACTGCTATGGCGGTTACACCACGAATATCGCAATGGCAGATTTTGTCAGGGAAGAGAATTTTTTCGCTTTTAAGTTATTTGGTGAAGACCTACCCTCAGAACATGGCGGGCCAATGCGTCTGGTTGTACCCCACCTCTACGCCTGGAAAAGCGCCAAGTGGATTAATGGGCTGGAGTTTCTTGACAAGGAAGAATTGGGTTTTTGGGAACGCAATGGCTACCATCGTCGTGGTGAACCTTGGGAAGAGGAAAGATATAGTTGATGGGATTGGTAATGGGTAATGGGTAATGGGAGTATTACCTCTTATACCAACTCTATATGAAGTTGCGTCAAATAAATGATGTAGAGACGTTGCATGCAACGTCTCTACAGTACAGGATAAAGTGCATCTTCATTAAGAAACGGTATTACCAGATTCCTCATTCTTTTGTGGGTGAGGAATTTTAATTTCTATTTCCTGATTTCCCAATCCCCAATCCCTAGTCCAAAGTAAAAGTCAAAAGGAAAAATCTTTTACCTTTTAACTTTTTACTTTTAACTTTTTTGCTCCCAATCCCCTACTTCATCATTCGTTTGAGTAAAGATAATTTATCTTTGTAGGGTGCATAACGCCAATCTAGGTCTAGCCAGAAGGCGTTTTTTAAGACACTCTTGTAATGGGAAAATGTGTCAAAGCTGGCTTTACCATGATAGCTACCGATACCGCTATCGCCTACACCACCAAAGGGTAAGGATGAAACACCCACCTGCATAATGGTGTCGTTGATACACACTCCACCTGATGAGGTTTCTTGGAGAATTTGTTGTTGTAGGTCTTTATTTTGGGAAAATATGTATAAAGCCAGGGGTTTTGGTTGAGAATTAATGAGGGCGATCGCATCTTTTATCTCTGTGTATTCAATCACAGGTAAAATCGGCCCAAAGATTTCTTCCTGCATTACAGGATCTGTTACAGAGATGTTATCTAGTAATGTGGGAGCAATATATTTATCTTCGTAGTTTGTTTCCCCACCAACAATAACTTGACCATTGTTAAGGAATTTAGCTAAACGCTCAAAATGTCTATGGCTAATAATCCTCCCGTAATCAGGACTATCTATTGGTTTATCGCCATAAAATTCTTTGAGACTTTTTTGTATGGCAGCAATTAAATCTTTTTTAATTTTCTGATTAACTAAAAGATAGTCGGGTGCGATGCAAGTTTGTCCGGCGTTAATGAATTTGCCCCAAGTAATGCGTTTAGCTGTATATTCGAGATGAATCTCACTATCAACAATGCAAGGACTTTTACCACCCAACTCTAAAGTAACTGGTGTGAGATGTTTGGCGGCGGCTTCCATAACAATTTTGCCTATACCTGTACCACCAGTAAAAAATATATGATCGAACTTTTCAGCTAGTAACTCTTGGCTAGTTTCTGCGCCACCTTCTACTACTGCCAAATACTCACTGGAAAAATATTTACTAATCAGTTCTGCTACTAAATTAGATGTGTGAGGTGCAAGTTCTGAAGGTTTTATAATGGCACAATTTCCGGCGGCGATCGCCCCTACTAATGGTGAAATTATTAATCCGAATGGATAATTCCAAGGACAGATAATTAAAACGACTCCTAGCGGTTCTGGATAAATTCGTGCTGAATAAGAAAAGAAGTCTAGGGGAACATCTGCTTTTTTTGGCTTAGACCAATTTTTCAGATTTTTGATTGCATAATCAATTTCTTTAATTACCCCAACCTCGGCAAAGTAAGCTTCGTATTCCGATTTGTTTAAATCCGCTTTTAATGCCTTAGTTATTGCTGTTTCATTATCAGTAACTAATTTTCTCAGTTTTTTGAGTTGTTCCAGCCGGAAGTTGATATTTTTAGTTTGTCCAGTCTGAAAAAAATTACGTTCTTGTTGAATTATTTTCCTAATCTTCGATGTTTCAATAGTAAGCATTTTTTCCAGCCTTTAATTTTCTACTTTCTCAAACTCTAAAAATATTTTCATCTAGTCTGCTTTACCTACTATTTGAATAGGTAAACTAACGACAAAAACACTGCCTTTGCCTAACTCTGAATTAACTACTATTTTACCGTGATGAGCCTCAACAATGCGCCGAGAAAGATACAAGCCTAGACCACTACCAGAAATTTTATGACTACCTTGACGAAATCTTTCAAATAATGTGGCGTGTTCTTCTAATGGAATACCTGCGCCTGTATCTGCGATTTCAACCTGTATATAGTCGATGTTGGGAGAATGTAAGGAAGGGTCAGAAAAATCTTGTTTAGCGTTTAATATAATGCCTTTGAGGCGGATAGTCACTGAGCCAGAGGCTGTAAATTTGATGGCGTTACCTATAAGGTTGGTAAATAAGCGATGCAATTCTAAGCGATCGCCTACGGTGGGCGGAATGCCATCGCCTAGTTTATTTGGTGTTGATGTGTCGCCAAAATCGCTATTAATTGCCAAGTTTTTTTCTTGAGCCAAGGGGGTCAGTTCTGCAATCACCTCATTTAATAATTGGCTGAGATTTACTGGTTGAAATGCTAAGGTTTTGCGACCAGCTTCAAAGCGATAAACTTCTAATAAAGTATTCACCATTGACAGCAGGTTAATATTACTCCGCGCCATGATGGTGATTACTTCCTGCATTTGCGGTGATAAATTTCCCAAAGCACCTTGTTGAAATAGTGCCAACATCCGATCAGCCGCTACTAAGGGAGTGCGTAAATCGTGGGTGAGACGAGAGACGAAATCTTCGCGCTGACGAGCTATTTCGTCCCGTTCATCCATACTATGCTTCAAGCGAAGAAGCGATCGCACTCTTGCCAGTAATTCGTCCACTGTGACGGGTTTGCGGATAAAATCATCAGCACCCAAATCTAATCCATGCGCCACATTTGGGGCATCATGGGCGGTAATCAGCAAGATGGGGATGTATTGCTGCAACTTCATCTCCCCACGCACCCGCCTAGTAACTTCATAACCATCCATCCCTGGCATCATTAAATCCAACAGCACCAAATCACAAGGGGATGCTTGCAGTTCTGCTAATGCTGAGATGCCATTTTCGGCGGTACTAACTGTATAACCTTCTTCCTCCAGAATGGTTTTAATCAAAAACACGTTATCTGGAGAATCATCAACAACTAGAATTTTTCCAGATTGAGCAGTTTGTAAACTCATGGGATGCCAAAGTATAGAGTAATAGGGATGCTGTTATTAGCAAGTACTTAGCTAAATATGAGGCTTGACTCTTCCGTAGAGTAGGATAGCTCCCTATAAACAATCTGGCAATTGAAAATTTGATGGAATTGCTGGGAATTATATAAAATTTCAGCTAATAGTAAAGCTCTAAAAGCATTAACGCTTTAAAATAAAAAATACCTCTGCGCCATTGGTAAAACTGTTGCAGGTTCGCAAGTCAACAATTCCCCATCTGCTCTAACTTCATAGGTTTCGGGATCTACTTCTATATGGGGTAAAGCATCATTCAGTTTCATATCCTGCTTAGTTAATTGGCGAGTTCCAGAAACTGCGACTGCTGATTTTCGTAAACCCAACTGTTGAGGAATGTCTCTTTCTAAAGCGGCTTGGGAAACAAAGGTTAAAGATGTGGCATTTCTCGCACCTGCAAAACTGCCAAACATGGGGCGCATATGGACAGGTTGCGGCGTGGGAATGCTGGCGTTAGCATCCCCCATCTGTGACCAAGCAATCATCCCGCCTTTAATGACTATCTCTGGCTTGACACCAAAAAACGCTGGTCGCCACAAACATAAATCTGCAAGTTTACCTGCTTCTACAGAACCTACATACTGAGCGATTCCATGCGTAATTGCTGGATTGATTGTGTATTTAGCAACATATCTTTTAGCTCTTAAATTGTCTGCTTTGCCATCTCCAGCAAGGCTTCCCCGTTGTAATTTCATTTTGTGAGATGTCTGCCAAGTGCGAATTATTACTTCACCGACTCTACCCATAGCTTGGGAGTCGGAAGCAATCATACTAAACGCGCCTAAGTCATGGAGAATATCTTCGGCGGCGATGGTTTCTCGGCGGATGCGGGATTCGGCAAAAGCCACATCTTCAGCGATCGCCGGATCGAGGTGATGACATACCATCAACATATCTAGATGTTCGTCTAAGGTGTTGACGGTGTAAGGACGGGTGGGATTGGTGGAAGATGGAAGGACGTTGGCTTGTCCGCAAACTTTGATGATATCTGGTGCGTGTCCACCGCCTGCGCCTTCGGTGTGGTAGGTGTGAATGGCGCGATTTTTAAAGGCGGCGATGGTATCTTCCACAAATCCGGCTTCGTTGAGGGTGTCGGTGTGAATGGCTACTTGTACGTCGTATTCATCGGCTACACTCAAGCAAGTGTCAATGGTGGCGGGGGTGGTTCCCCAGTCTTCATGTAGCTTTAAACCAATTGCACCAGCGAAAATTTGTTCTGTCAGCCCTTGGGGTTGACTGGTGTTACCTTTACCTAAAAAACCTAAATTAACAGGAAAAGCATCAGCCGCTTGCAACATCCGGTACATATTCCAAGGGCCGGGGGTGCAGGTAGTGGCGTTGGTTCCTGTGGCTGGGCCTGTACCGCCGCCAATCATGGTAGTGATACCGGAGGCGATCGCTACTTCTATTTGTTGGGGACAAATAAAATGGATATGGGTATCGATACCGCCAGCCGTGAGAATCATTCCTTCACCAGCTAAGGCTTCAGTTCCAGGGCCGATAATAATATCTACATTGTCTTGAATATAGGGATTCCCGGCTTTCCCAATTTTAAATATCTTCCCATCTTTAATGCCAATATCTGCTTTGACAATCCCCCACCAATCGAGAATCAAAGCATTTGTAATTACTAAATCTACTGCACCATCGGCGTTAGCAATGGGAGATTGTCCCATCCCATCCCTGATGACTTTACCGCCACCGAATTTCACTTCATCGCCGTAGGTTGTGAAGTCTTGTTCTACTTGTATAAATAATTCTGTATCAGCTAGTCGGATGCGATCGCCTACTGTGGGGCCGTAGGTTTCTGCGTAGGCTTGGCGGGACATTCTGTAGGGCATTATACACTCCTGATAAATGAGGTTATAGTTGAAACGCAGAGGGGCGCTGTAGACGCTTCGGCTTCCCGCAGGGTGGTTAGCGCAGAGGGGAGAGGAGAATGGAGGAGAATGATTTGACTGGGATGATAATTGGGTGTGGGATGAGGGTGCATACGGTGTTGGGGCCAGGGTTGTTGGAGTCGGCTTATGAGGAGTGTTTGTTTTATGAGTTGAGGCGGGAGGGACTGAGAGTGGGTAGACAGATTCCTGTACCGCTTGTGTATAAGGAAGTGGAATTAGATTGTGTTTATCGATTGGATTTAATAGTAGAAAATAAAGTAATTGTTGAAATCAAATCTGTAGAATCTCTCAAACCCATTCACGCAGTACAACTTCTAACTTATTTAAAACTCACAAACTGCAAACTCGGACTCATCCTCAACTTTAACGTCCTCCACCTCAAAGAAGGCATCAAACGCGTAGCCAACAACCTCTAACTCCGCGTTCCTCTGCGCTAACCTCCGCACCCCTCTGCGTTAATTTCCCCATTCACCCTCCCATTAAACCCATAAACCTCACGACTCCCAACCAAAGGAACTAAACTAACTTCCTTCTCATCCCCAGGTTCAAACCTAACCGCCGTCCCCGCAGGAATATCTAAACGCATTCCCAAGGCCAATTCCCTATCAAAAATTAACGCCTGATTAACTTCATAAAAGTGAAAATGGGAACCAACTTGTATAGGGCGATCGCCTGCATTCGCAACACTTAATTTCACAGTATCACGACCAGCATTTAATTCAATTTCCCCGTCGGATGTGATTATTTCCCCTGGAATCATAATTAATTAAATTTATTAAATTAACGAATAGGATTATGCACAGTTACCAACTTTGTCCCGTCAGGAAAGGTTGCTTCTACTTGTACCTCATGCACCATTTCCGCAACACCTTCCATCACCTCATCTCGTGATAAAAGAGTTGTGCCATAACTCATCAATTCTGCTACTGTATTGCCATCTCTTGCACCTTCTAAAATAGCCGCAGAAATATACGCCACGGCTTCTGGATAGTTAAGTTTTACCCCCCTATTTTTGCGCCTCTCTGCTACTAAAGCGGCTGTAAAAATTAATAATTTATCTTTCTCTTGTGGCGTAAGCTGCATAATTAATTAGGAATTAGAAATTACGAATTAAGTTTGCCACACTCTGGGTATACATTTACCACGACTGAAGAACTCAACTCGCAGCAATTGCCAAACAGACGTAAACCAGTTTCTCACCTCAGATGTGGAAGCACCACGATATCTACATAAAAATCCATTTTCTAAGGAAGTAACGCCTGCTTCGCCTTGAGTATTCCCTAAATTTCGCACTTTGGCGATGATTTCTGTAGAAACCGCACTACCCAACCAAACTAGACTACCTACTATTGGTTGTCCAGCCAAACCATGAGGACTGTGAAAAACGGCTTCGTTTCCTGGTAGCCATTGACGATCTATCCACAAAGGAACGCCTTGTTGCCAAATTTCTGTATGCGATCGCCATTCTCCTTGGTAAAATTTCTCTCCTCTAGCACTACGACCAAATCGCGTAATTTCCCAGCCTAAAAAATTAGCGCCAGTGGCTAATTCTACCCGTAAATCTTGGCGATAAATTGCCCCGTTAAATAAAATTGTTTCTTGCGGTAGCCATTCTAAACAAGCACCCGCATCAATTTTTATCTCGATGGTTTGTCTGGCTTGTAAGCCTTCGCTGCGATATACCTTCCCGGCGGCGGCTGTGGTAATTAAAGCTTGTGCGTTGGGTTGGAGATGGAGGTTATAAGATAAGCGATCGCCTCCCACCACACCCCCAGCCGTATGCAAAATCACGCTATGACAGACCTTTTCCCCTTCTGGATAAAAGGGACGCTGTACCTTTAGCGGTGCTTGCTGGTGATTGTAAATTAATTGGGTAGAATTTGAGCGATCGGCATAAACTAAATCAAGTTTGCCATGCCAGCCTTTTATTGCTTGTAGATTGAAACCCATTTATCCTAATACGATTTAACATTATTTTTTTGCTAAAATTACATAATCATCTAATGTATAACTTGACTGATACTTTTGACCAAAGTATTTTTGCAAAAGTGGAGTCATATAGACTTGTTTAGGCAGATTATGTTCAGCAAATTGAGCAAATTTTACAGCAGAACAAGGATTCCTAGAATCTCTAGAAGTTAAATATTGATACCATACTAGTTTCAGTCCTAATTCTGAAACAAATTTAATTACAGTATTTTTTTCCTGTTCTTGGTCTTCTCTTAATTTTAAATTGTAAATTTTGAATAACTTCTTATCTTGAATAATTAGCAAGACATAACCTTCTTCATTTAATCCAGTTTCAAATATTTGTTTATAAGTATTATGTGCTTGTAGCCTTACATCTGGGTCTGAAAAGAAGCAGTGAGAAATGACAATAAAATCAAAAAAATTTTCAGGCAAGTTACTAGGTTTTTGTTGCCAATTTAAAATATCAGTAGTCACAAAGCGATAGTAAGTATTTATAGGTTTGGTTTGGGACTCTATATATTTTCGCCAAAACTGGAGTCCACGATACTGAAAGGAATCTTGTTTTTCTAAAGAATAATAAGATATATGAGTTTGTGGCAAAGGCGTAAATTCACTAATACTTTGCAGAAGTAAAGCTAAACTATAAGCTACTGTTCCTGGTCCTGCTGCAATATCAAGAATATTAATTTTATTATTTATTAGCCCATCTTGATAAATCAAAAACCAAGCTAAATATACACAATAAACATTATCTAAGAAGTATTTCATAAAATAAACATGGGGTGTCAGACTAAAACGGTAGTCTGGGTCTTTCCCTTTTTTTAAGCCATCAATATCATCAATGGCATCTTCTATTTTTATCATTAGTTTCTGTTGGGAAAATCTACTAAATTCATCATTAATGTATTCAACTAAATTTACTTCCAAATCTTCAAATATATGTTTTTGAATTCCTGTACATTGAAGCTTATATTGATCATGTTTAACTAAATTAAACTCCTTGCAAACGAAATCAATAAATTGTTTATTTGGAATTAATCCTAAATTAGCTTTTGACTCTTGCTTTTCTTTTAAATTTTTGTTATTATCTTTATATTCTTGATATAATCTTTCAAACTTAATTCTATCTCTAAACAGTTTCTCTAACCAAGAAAATCTTGCACCAGATTTTTGAATATCATGTAATATTTGTAATGATTTTCTTGTATCTCCACGAATTACTGCTAATTTAAACTGCTGACTACGCCACCAATTTGCTATAGGATTAATCATAACCAAATCCGTCTTTACCTTCTTTGATATCTACATGAGGAAGCCGAGAAATTAATTTTTCTTTGAATTTAATGTAGCTTGATTTTTCACTATCATACCACCAAGCATATTTCTGCTTAATTGTAATTACTTCTTGACGTGTTGAAGCGATGAGCGAGCTACTATGACTAGGATGAAAATCTTGAATTACAACTCTATCGGCAATAACTAGTCTATCAATAAAATCTGCTTCGTCATTGATAAAAGTAGGAAGTAAAGGGGTAATAGTTATAGAAATTCTAGGAACAAACCCCTTGGTAGAATCTATACTTTTTTTAATGATATAAATGGCATTTAATCTAGCTTTAATACTAGGCGATCTCGGTTCAAAATCTTTTCTCACTGATTCGCTTCCAGTGGGTATACTCATATTAATTCGCAATCTCTGAAACCGTTGTAAATAATCAATATCTCTGGTGATAATTGGACTGCGAGTTTGAATAACCAAAGTTGGTGTAGGATGACCATCATTTCTCACATCAAGCATTACTTCCAGTAACCTACGAGTTAGCTGATACTTAGACTCGAATGGTTGATAAGGGTCTGTCACGCTACTCATGTAAATTCGAGGAGGAATCTGAGGATTATGCTTATACCATTTATGCAATTCCTTAGCCAATATCTCCTCAGAATTTTCTTTAAAAATTACCCAATTACCCCAATCTTGGCGCATTTTATTGTTAGGACTAAAAGCCGCAGCATAACAATAACTACAACCATATTGACAACCACGATAAGGATTTAATGTAAAATCATAAGCCGCAATAAAACCTGTTGCTTTTGTTAGCAAAGATTTAGCTATTTGTCCATAAACGTTAGTGTTACCAAATTTTTCTCGAACTAATTTTGTCGGTTCGCTGTCGCAGTAACCTTCATACCTTGGTTTTATCATTTTTCATCTATATATCTATATAAAGTAAGTTAAATTGCTCTAACTCACCCTATTTGATATTATTCCCACTTTTATTTGACTTTAAAAAATAAACTAATCAATTAGCCAATTTTCTAACTGTAAATCTTTCACTCTAGTTAAATCTGAATCATGAGAGACTAAAGTTAAATCATGAATTATAGCGGTAGCAGCTATCAAAATATCCGCATCCTGAATAATTTGACCTCTGTTGGTTAAATCAGCATGAATTTCTGAGGCTTTTTCAAAAATTTTGATATCATCTAAAAATAAAATAGGATAATCTTGGCAAAATTGTTGAAATAAAGCTAATTTTTTAGTGGCATTACTTCTTAAAAGTCCTCTTTGGATTTCATAGTAAGTTATTCCACTAATCAAAATGTCTATTTCTAATCTACTTACCTCTTGCAATTTTAAATTGATTTGGAAATTCTGTTTTAGTGATGCAGAAACAATATTAGTATCTAATAAATAACCCATCTAACCTCGTTTTACGGATTCGTCAAAAAGTTGCATTTGCTCTGGCGTGAAGTCATTTAGCATTCCTGAAACTAGGTGTAAAGATAAAATTCTTTTAATCCGTTTCGTCAATTCTTCTTCAGAGATACTTTCCAGATCAGGAACAGCAGCCGGATCAAAAGTGCGATTAATCATTTCGATCATTTCCTGTTGATTTAAGTTTTCCTTATAAATATGATTGTTGTCAATTAAGGTTTCGACAATTTCAGTTAATTTTTGAGAATTAGGTTGATGATTAATCAAAGTCATAGTTAAATCTCCTCAAAATAATATGTCTGTCGCTTAAATCTTATGTTAGCAGTTTCCATTTTTCTGGAAAGGTAAGAGTTGACAAAAAAATAGCCACCTCCACTAGGGAAGCAGCTATTTTTTTTAACTTATCTGACTGACTACAGAATATTAGTAATCGAAGTCACCGCCGCCAGCGCCAGCGCCAGCAGGAGCAGCATCCTTGGGTTCTGGCTTGTCAACAACGATGCACTCGGTTGTCAACACCATTCCAGCGATGGAAGCAGCGTTTTGCAGTGCAGAACGTGTTACCTTCGCGGGGTCAACGATACCAGCGCCGAACATATCTACGAATTCGTTGGTAGCAGCGTTGAAACCAACGTTGAATTCTTTTTCTTTGACGCGTTCAGCAATTACAGCGCCGTTTTGACCAGCGTTTTCTGCAATTCTCTTCAGAGGCGCGGGTAATGCACGAGCGACAATCAAAGCACCAGTCAACTCTTCATCTTTGAGGTTGCTGTTAGCCCAAGCTTCCAATTCAGGAGTGAGGTGAGCTAGGGTGGTACCGCCACCAGGAACGATACCTTCTTCTACAGCCGCCTTGGTAGCGTTGATAGCGTCTTCTAGGCGGAGTTTCTTGTCTTTCATTTCTGTTTCGGTAGCTGCACCAACTTTAACTACAGCTACACCACCAGAAAGTTTAGCCAGACGCTCTTGTAGTTTTTCTTTGTCGTAGGAAGATTCTGTTTCTTCCATTTGACGACGAATTTGTTCTACACGACCTTTGACGGCAACATCGTTACCTTCAGCAACAATTGTGGTGCTGTCTTTGGTGATGGTGATGCGGCGAGCTTTACCCAAGCTGTCTATCTTGGTGTTTTCTAGCTTCAGACCAGCATCTTCGGTGATTAGTTGACCGCCGGTGAGGATAGCGATATCTTCTAGCATAGCCTTACGGCGATCGCCAAAGCCAGGAGCCTTCACAGCAGCTACGTTGAGTACACCGCGTAAACGGTTAACTACTAGGGTTGCTAGAGCTTCTTTTTCAATATCTTCAGCGATAATCACCAGAGGACGACCAGCACGAGCTACTTGCTCTAGAACTGGTACTAAATCTTGGACGAGAGCAATTTTCTTATCGGTCAACAACAAGAAAGGCTCATCGAAAATCGCTTCCATCCGCTCTGGGTCGGTAGCGAAGTAGGGGGAAATATAGCCTTTGTCAAAGCGCATCCCTTCGGTGATTTCCAATTCGGTAGTTACAGACTTACCTTCTTCTAGAGAGATAACGCCTTCCTTACCTACTTTGTCCATTGCTTCGGCAATCATCTGACCGACTTCATCGTCGTTACCAGCAGAGATTGAGCCAACTTGAGCAATAGATTTAGAATCTTCTACAGGACGAGCGTGTTCTTTAATTCTGTCAACCAAGAAACCGGTAGCTTTATCAATACCGCGCTTCAACAGAATTGCGTTAGCGCCAGCCGCTACGTTCCGCAAACCTTCTTTCACAATGGCGTGAGCCAGAACGGTTGCAGTGGTTGTACCGTCACCTGCTGCATCGTTGGTTTTGGAAGCCGCTTGACGAATCAAAGCAACCCCAGTGTTTTCAATATGATCTTCTAATTCTATTTCTTTAGCGATGGTTACACCGTCATTAACGATTTGCGGCGCACCAAATTTTTTCTCTAATACTACGTTACGACCTTTGGGGCCAAGGGTAACAGCTACAGCCTCAGCCAGGATATCAATGCCTCGCTCTAGAGCGCGACGAGCGTTTTCGTTGTAGATAATGCGCTTTGCCATAGGTGTCTCAATCTCAGGAAGTTAAATCAAGTTTTGTGTCGTGAAATTTGATCTTCGGTAAATAGATGTTGCGATTACCTATTACCTATTACCCATTAGCCAACGACTGCTAGAATGTCTTTTTCAGAAAGTAGGACGTATTCTTCGGTTCCCAGCTTGACATCGGTGCCAGCGTACTTGGAGTACAGCACTTTATCGCCAACTTTTACTTCCAATTCTTGACGGCTACCGTCGTCATTCCGTTTGCCTGCTCCAAGAGCAACTACTTCACCTACTTGGGGTTTTTCCTTAGCGGTGTCGGGCAAATACAAACCACCTGCGGTCTTTTCTTCAGAGGCGCTCACTTTTACGAAAACGCGATCGCCTAAAGGTTTAACGGTGGATACGCTTAGAGATACTGCTGCCATACTTTAATTTCTCCAGAGTTAGCACTCTCAACTCCTGAGTGCTAATCTACCGAAGAATAGTCCCCAATGGCAATATTTACGTGTGTACGGGTTTCCGAACTAGAATAATTGGGGAGTGGGGAGTAGTGGTTTAGAAGGCTTTCCATTAAAAATTACAAATTCAGTAGCTAGCTTCTTGCTTTTGGTGAGTATTACGAATTACAACTGATAAGTCATCATCTATACGTTTATCGACAAGCCCGTAAGTACTAATACTCAATTATTCGTATTTTTCAGGTTCTTTTCTGTAAGTAATGAATATTTTTATATGGACAACTTTATTTGCAAACTGGGGAAATTGTTATAGAACAGTAATCAGGGAGACGCTCAATGAGTAACAATACAGTGATGTAGTGCAACAAAACTCAAGCTCATAGCTTGCTAGTTTGTTGTTCTAGATCGATAATAGTTGTCTAACCGG
This sequence comes from Anabaena sp. CCY 9910, assembly GCF_963920875.1. Classification (NCBI taxonomy): domain Bacteria; kingdom Bacillati; phylum Cyanobacteriota; class Cyanophyceae; order Nostocales; family Nostocaceae; genus Anabaena; species Anabaena sp. CCY 9910. The sequence continues at coordinate 106,909 of NZ_CAWUDJ010000017.1, forward strand.
AAGTGTCTGGTATCGCCAAGCAAACCCGGAGGTTATTGAGCGGATCGTCCAAAAACACTTGGTAGGCATAATGGTGGCGCAAGAATCAGCATTTTTAACCCATCCTTTGCCAACAACTCCCTTACTTGCTTGTGAACATCTAAACAAAGGCTGAACATCAGAAGGGTATTGTAGAGCAGTAAGCCGATGAAAACGCGGGTTGTGTTGCAGCTAGGGTCATCTTAAGCCAATACTTACTTGTGAACTAGAAAGATTATTATTTAATCAGTGTATTTTCACCCGCCACTTTCAAAGGGATATATAATAGCGCATTATAATACTATTGCTCTGCGTATCCTTACTAGAATATTGCCAATGCACTGGTGTGTCATCGAAAGTGAAAACCACTTTTAAGACTCCAAGGAAGAAAGGGCAACTTAAGTGGGAAAAATGACAACATCTCAACAATCCACCATAAAGGATAACCATTCAAGACCTTGATGGATCGAAGCGCGACAAGTGCCACTGCTATGAAAGAGCCCAGCATGAAAGATCACAAACGACTTCTATTGATTGATGATGACCCTAACCTCATCTTGCTGGTGAAGGACTACTTGGAATTCAGAGGATATGAAGTCATCACGGCGGAAAACGGACGAGAAGCTCTGGAAATTCTCGAACATGATGTTCCAGATATGATCATCTGTGACGTGATGATGCCAGAAATGGACGGATATACCTTTGTAGAACAAGTCCGGCAAAACGAACGCACCAGTTGGATTCCTGTTTTGTTCCTATCAGCAAAAGGACAAAGTGCAGACCGAGTTAAAGGTCTCAACAAAGGTGCAGATGTTTATATGGTCAAGCCTTTTGAACCAGAAGAACTCGTAGCACAAGTAGAATCTTCACTGAAACAAACTATCCGTTGGAAGGAACACCAAGCCAAAGGCGGGGAAAACGGTTCTCGCATCCAGGTTCCCTTCGATGTGCAGTTAACCCCAACTGAATTGAAGGTAGTGCAGTTTGTAGCTAGAGGTCTAGCTAACCGGGAAATTGCTGAAGAATTAAATGTTAGTCAGCGCACCGTTGAAAGCCATGTGTCCAATATGTTGGGCAAAACCAATCTCCACAACCGCACCGAACTAGCACGGTGGGCGATTGAAAATCAAATGGCTTAAATAGCTATCAGCATTCAGCCGTCAGCTTTGAAAAATTAACTGACAGCTGACAGCTGATAGCTTAAATTATTTGATTGGTAATGGGTAATGGCTCACAGGTAATTGTTGTAGATAAAAAATATCCAACCCGTCGATTTCTAGTCTACATGGTCTAAAGTGGATCACAAAAACCACTCTGCTAACCCATAACAGTAGTAGGCAGACAGGCAAAGTTATACGCGTTGTCACCGATTGTTAAGGCTTCAAACCCTGTTATGTTCATAGTGATAGCACCGGATGTGAAGGTCACAAACGTATTACCATTGACGGTTGCAGAGCCTACAGTATAACTTCCTGAAGATAATATCAATGTGTCTTTACCAGACCCGCCGTAGAAATAACCAGTTCCAAAACCTTTGAGAATATTTTCACCACTGCCAAAATATATACTGCCATTGCCACCGAAATTTCCAATATTGTCAGAAGAGTTTAAAGCACAGACTGTATTATTGCCATTTCCGAGTTGGATGATGCCATCGTTATAGATGCCATAGCCTCGACTATTTCCAATGATGGTGTCGTTGCCATCTCCCATTTCGATCTTGCCACTGTTTTGGATACCGTACTGTGCGCCACCACTTGCTTCGATGGTGTCGTTGCCATCTCCCATTTCGATCTTGCCGCTAGCGTTGTTAGTGATGCCAAAGGCAGCGCCATTACTAATAATTTTGTCATCGCCAGTTCCGGTATCAATCTCGCCATTATTATCGATACCGATACCTGCTGAGGCATTAGCAATAATAATGTCTTTGTCCGCACCAGTATTTATCCTGCCATCATTTGCAATGGCGGGTAAACGGTAGCTATTAGCAGTGATGGTGTCTTCGCCAGAGCCTGTATCAATTTTGCCAGTGCTAGTGTTGTAGATGCCGTCGAATCTGCCTGTGGCAGTGATGGTGTCGTTATCAGCGCCAGTATCAATCTTGCCATTGTTCGTAATGCCGTAGAGTTCGCCCTTGGCAGTGATGGTGTCTTCGCCAGAGCCTGTATCAATTATGCTGTTAGGGTTAATGATAATGCCATAGCCATAGCCATAATCAGAGATAGTGTCCTTACCTGCGCCACTATAGATTTGATTATCAAGATTACCGTCGATAATAATAGTGTCATCATAGGCTGTACCTATGATTTTCAATTGTTCGATATTTTTGTAGCGGACTTGATTGGTGTCGGCGGTAATTAAACCTTGCTTGGTGGTAGTGTTGAAACTTGAGGTGATGCCAGCGATCGCACTACTATAGTCAATGCACAAGTAATCATAGCCTGTCCCTCCATCAACTGTCTGAGTTGCTAAGGGATGTACAACTGTGTCTGCACTTGGGCTACTAATATAGAAAGAGTCGTCACCGCTACCACCATTGAGAGTGTTAGAACCCTGAACTCCATAGGCATAAAAAATATCATTTCCGTTTCCACCTGAAACTATATTTTTGCCTTTCCATTGATAACTAATATTAAGGGTATCATTTCCATCACCTCCATCGAGAACGTTATTCCCAGCAGACAAATCAACTCCAAGATAATCGTCTCCACTTCCACCCCGGAGGGTATTGTTTCCTTGGGAATAGCGAGCATCAAGCCGATCATTTCCAGAACCACCATCTAAGATATTCTTTCCATAAGAAAAGCGAACATCTAAAATATCATTTCCCACTCCACCCTTGAGGGTGTTATTTCCACTGGAACTATAAGCGTAAATTTCATCATTTCCCTCACCACCATCTAAAAGGTTGTTCCCAGTAGAGTTACCTGCATCTAAAGTATCATCGCCTGCTTCACCGTAGAGGCTATTATTACCTTGTTCTCCGTTTAAATTGTCATTACCTTCACCACCATAAAGTTTGTCATTACCCAAGCCGCCATAGAGTTTGTCATTATCTAAGCCGCCATATAGATAGTCATCACCTAAGCCGCCATAGAGATAGTCGTATCCCGCAAATCCTTTGATGGTGTCGCTCTCATCACCACCGTAGAGATAGTCATTGCTATTTGTTCCACAAATAATTGTCATAAATTTGGCCCCCTGTAAATCAAATCTGTATGCTATTTTGAAGTTCTAAATTGGCAATTTAGTCCTGTTTTGATGCACTCATGATTAGTTAAGAGTTGGCACAATCAGCACGTTTTATGTCATCTTTAGGTACCAATACGTTTCGGTTAAGGGATTTCTTGGTTAAGACAGGCAGGGGAAGTAAGGGGAGAACAGAAGTAGGGGAAGAGAAAAATTATGAAAATAAACTTCTTTCCTCCCCTGCCTCCTCTGCTTCCTCTGCCTCCGCTGCTTATCCGAACGGTATTGCTTTAGGTACGACAAATTATGTATGAGTATTCACCCTGTTGATGGGCTTAACGGTAATACTTATCTAGCTGTTTGGACAAATGTTTACAGCAGATTGTAACTAGAGTAAGTATGGAATTTATAACTCTCAGCTAGAGAGTCAAAGTGTTTTAATTCTGTTAGGTTTAGCTTGGTATTAGGGTGTTTTGACTGCTAATTGCTGAATTCTTTTATATATCCTGCCAAGTGTATACTGAACCATGAATGGATCAAGGATATTCAGTCATCTTAGGTTCTTAATTCATGACCGTCTGATGAAAGATAACCCAATATTTACATTGTTTTGTTAGGTGGTAATGCGCTGAACCAAACCCACTTTTCAATTTTGAGAACGCGCACTAGAAATTAGAGGTTAGGATATACCTCATGTAATTGGGAACTGTTATGAGAAGGTGATTAAGACTAAGCTAATTCGCTCAGAATTTAGCAAAACGAATACACAGAACACCTAATTAAGTTCATACCGTATATTTATTTATGAGTCTATAGTTGTATAGACATATTTACATATCATTCATAAAACTTATATTATGCGATGTGCAACTTTCTCTTAACCCTAACCACCAACCCCTTACCTAGTAAGGAATTGGAGCAAGATTCTACCAATTCAAAATTCAAAATTAAGAATCAAGACAGTCGCACATCGCATTATCTGACAGCTGACTCTACTAAAACTCAGCGTTTTGTGGTGTCCGGGGGAAGGGAATTACATCCCGAATATTGCCCATTCCTGTGATAAATTGCACAAGTCGCTCAAAACCCAAACCAAAGCCAGCGTGAGGAACAGTACCATAACGACGTAAATCGAGATACCACCATAAATCTTCTGGCTGCATCCCTTGCGCTAATATTCGGCGTTCCAACACATCTAAACGTTCTTCTCTTTGGGAACCACCGATGATTTCGCCAATTTTTGGTGCAAGGACATCCATCGCGCGGACTGTTTTTTCATCGTCGCTCAACCGCATATAAAAGGCTTTAATCTGTGCGGGATAATCTGTAACGATGACTGGCTTTTTGAAGAGTTGTTCTGCTAGGTAACGTTCGTGTTCTGATTGTAAATCTAAGCCCCAACTTACAGGATATTCAAATTTAACATCAGCTTTTTCTAAAAGTTTGATGGCATCGGTGTAAGTTAAACGCTCAAATTGATTATTAATAATATTTTCGGCTGTTGCTAAGACAGTATTATCAATGCGTTGATTGAAAAATTCCATGTCTTCTGGGCATTTTTCCAACACATGATTAAAAATGTGTTTGAGAAAAGCCTCAGCTAAATCCATATCGCCTTCTAAATCGCAAAATGCCATTTCTGGCTCAACCATCCAAAATTCTGCCAGGTGGCGGGAAGTGTTGGAGTTTTCTGCACGGAAGGTAGGGCCGAAGGTGTAGACGTTGCTAAAAGCCATCGCCATGACTTCGGCTTCCAGTTGTCCACTGACTGTTAAGTAGGTGGGTTTAGCAAAAAAGTCTTGGCTGTAATCAATTCCTTGATTGTCTGTGCGGGGAATCTGCTTTAAATTCAGGCTGGTGACGCTAAATAACTCCCCTGCGCCTTCACAATCGCTGGCTGTGATAATGGGGGTGTGTACCCACAAAAAGCCCCTTTCTTGGAAGAATTGGTGAATGGCGGCGGAACAAGCATTACGGACACGGAAGACTGCACCGAAGGAATTAGTACGCGATCGCAAATGTCCAATTGTGCGTAAAAATTCAAAAGAGTGGCGTTTCTTTTGCAGTGGATAAGTTTCGGGGTCAGCTTCACCGTAGACTTTCACTGCTTCGGCTTTTAATTCAATACGCTGTCCTTTTCCTTGGGAAGCCACCAATACGCCATTAACTTCAACTGACGCACCTGTATTCAGTTGTTTGACAATTACTGCGTAGTCTGGCAAATCCTGATTGATGACAACTTGCAAATTACCTAGTGATGAGCCGTCATTAACTTCAATAAAAGCAAATCCCTTGAGTTCACGCTTCGTTCTTACCCAGCCTTGAACTACCAGAGACTCATCAGGTTGACCACTCCGCAATATTTCTGCAATTCGTCGGTTTACCATATTTACCCAGCACAGGACTTTAATATCCAGCCTATAATAACGCCCATTCCACCAAAGCGGACGGCTTGCCAGAAAGGTTTTTTCAGGCTACGCCAAGAAAACAACTGGCTTTCTAAGTTTAGTTCTAGCATTTCCAGTTGCTGTTTGATTTGTCGTAACTCTGTTTTAATTTCTGGGGTTTGGTATTTATTGTGCTGTAATTCTTGACGGCGTTGTTGCCATTGTGCCTGTTGTTCACGATCGCGCGTTACTTGATCATACCTTTGTTTTAAGCTCAAAAGCGATCGCTCTACTTCCTCTAGCTCCTGTTCAAAGTGCGGTTCTTGATTTTCCCCTGATGATTGTGGTTGTTTTGGCGGCTTCATGGACAAGTAGTAAACTATGATTAACAGCGAGTCTGCCAATATTTAAGGAGTCATTAGACTCAGCACTCATTACTCAGCACTTGTCAATTATGTCTCAACCTAGCCAGCTTTCTCAAACCAGTCAACTCCATGAGTTTAGCGATTTGGAACTAGCCCAAGCCCTCATGGAAAGACTGAGTATTTCACCTGACGATTGGCATCGCCTCAAGTCTAACCGCAATTCTCGTGCTAGTGAACAATTAGCCGCCGCTATGGTATTTTTGCTCAAAAACCAACCCCAGGAAGCTCTTGCTAGACTAGAACAAGCTGTTGGTTGGTTAAATCGTTCAATATCTGCCCCTCCCTGTCCATCTCATGGAAATAAGGGACTAGGGACTGGAGAGTAGGGACTGGGATAATTTACCCAATACCTAGTTCCCAATACCCATTCCCTTAATTATCGCCGCAGAGATAGACGGGGGCGGCTTTCCATTTGTTTACATAATCTCAATTCTGTGCCTTTGCGATTCCACTCTACTTGGTCAAAGATTTGGTGCAGAAGACACATTCCTCTACCGTTTTCTGATTCATCGGGTGGTAAATAGTCTGTGGGATCTTCTTCATGACTGGTTATAGGGCTAAAGCCTTGTCCCTGGTCTGATATGACCCACCAATACTGATTATCTATGAGGGAGAAACGGACTACAACTGTTTTGCTTGGGTCAAGGTTGTTGCCGTGTTTAGCTGCATTGACTAAAGCTTCTTGTAGCCCTAATCGCAGTTCTGCTTGTAGTTTGGCGGGAATTTCCGCCAACAATAAATCTAATATAGGACAAAGATAGAGAGTTGAGGCGAAACTAATAGTACCCCAATAACGTCCAACTGGACGGAGCGAAATGGTTATCACGAGAGAAACCCCATAGCTTTCAGTTAGCTAGACATCAGTTTGCTTTTGCAGGCACTCTGATAAAAATGGAGGTGGTCATACTGCCTTCAAACTTGCGTCTTTATTACTAAGTTTTGAAAATGCTGGGGAGCATTGACTCTGTTTATGAGGTTTGATTGTTGATACATAAAGCGGCTGTGAGTGATATGCTAAGAGTTTTAGCAGGCTAAGAATGGGGCAAATTACAATAGATTTGTAATTGTCTTAATGTTGCCGATTTGTACTTTAAACAATCTTATTCATGGGTTATTGGAGCCATGCAACTTTAATTTTTTTAACAAAATCATTGCTATGTTTAAGTTAATTCGATCTTAGCATTTTTACTATGCAATAGACTACAAATTTGAGATTTGAGTTTTTCTCAAGGACTAATTATCCTTACCAGACTGTGATAGCACAAGAAAAGCGGCAGCTTCCACATGAGATGTTTGGGGGAAAAAATCGGCGCTTTGGATACGTTGGATAGTATATATTCCATCTGCACACAGTAATTTGAGGTCACGAGCAAGAGTGGCTACTTTACAGCTGACGTAAACAATGCGGGCAGGTTTCGATGCTAATAAAGATTCGATGACAATGCGATCGCACCCTTTACGCGGCGGGTCTAGTAATACCACATCTGGTATTATTCCCATCTTGGGCAGCAATTTCTCAACAGCCCCCACTTGAAATTCCACATTATTAATACCATTGTGTTGGGCATTGACAATTGCCTGTTGTACAGCTTCTGGTTGCAATTCCAATCCTATAGCTTGGCGTACCTGTTTACATAAAGGTAAGGTTAAGGTACCAATGCCACAGTAGGCATCAATTAAGGTCTCATGCCCTTGCAGATTTAGTTGTGACTCAATTACTTGTAATAATGCTTCGGCGGTTTCTGTAAAAACCTGAAAAAAGGTATCGGGGCGGACTTGAAACTCCAATCCAGCAAAAATCTCTCGCAAATAGGGAACCCCAGCAATACATCTGGTTTCTCTGCCAAAAATCGCATTGGTGCGTTCAGGATTACGATTTAAGGACACACCCACCAACTGGGGATAGCGCTGCAACCATTCCTGGGCTTGCTGTTCAATTCCTGGTAAGTTTCCTTCTTTGACAACTAAAGTTAATAAAATTTCCCCTGTGCGCCTACCGATACGTAAACCAAGATGGCGAATTTGTCCTTGGTGGCGTTTTTCATCGTAGATAGGCCAGCCACGCTGTTGGATATCTTGCTTAACTTGTGCTAGTAAAGGATTTAAGCGGGGATCTTGGACTGGGCATTGATTTAAGTTAACTACATGATGGCTACCTTTTTGATAGTAACCAGCTTGTACTTGACCTGTAGCAGAAACATCGAGGGGATAGGTAGCTTTATTGCGGTAGCCTAAAGATGAGGCTGTCACCAATACGGGATCTACTGGTGGTTGAGCAAAACCACCAATGCGTTGTAAAGCTTGGATAACTTGATGGCGTTTAGCAATTAACTGATATTCATAATCTATATGTTGCCACTGACAACCGCCGCACTTGTCAGCCACAATACAACTGGGGCGAATGCGGTGAGGGGATGGTTCTAGTAGCTGGTGAACTTTGCCGTGGGCATAATTGGGTTTGACGTGTAGTAAGCGTACCAAAACGCGATCGCCTGGGACAGTATCTGGGACAAACACCACCCGTTCCATAAACCGTCCCACACCATCACCAGTATCGCTCAAGTCGGCGATCGCTACTTCAATTAATTCACCCTGATGCCAAGTAGATTTAGTCATTTGTCAGTTGTCAATTGTCCGTACTTCTTATGTTTGTCTCCCCATTCCACCAGCCCCTTCACTTCTGTACCTCCAACTCGTTAAACTAGCAAATAATATTTCGCGTGATTTAAATAATCATGACTGTAATTAGCCAAGTTATTCTCCAAGCCGACGACGAACTGCGTTATCCCAGCAGTGGCGAACTCAAGAGCATCAGTGATTTTTTACAAACTGGTGTCCAAAGAACAAGAATCGTCGCTACCTTAGCGGAAAACGAGAAGAAAATTGTTCAGGAAGCCACCAAACAACTTTGGCAGAAACGTCCTGATTTTATCGCACCTGGTGGCAACGCTTATGGCGAACGTCAGCGTGCGTTGTGTATCCGTGACTTTGGCTGGTACTTACGCCTAATTACCTATGGCGTACTAGCTGGAGACATAGAACCAATCGAAAAAATCGGCATCATTGGTGTGCGGGAAATGTACAATTCTTTGGGCGTTCCCGTACCCGGAATGGTAGAAGCCATCAATTCTCTAAAAAAAGCCTCTCTTGATTTATTAAGTTCAGAAGACGCAGCTGCTGCTGCACCTTACTTTGACTACATCATTCAGGCAATGTCCTAGTACAAAGCCTGTGCTAGTTTTAGGGGCGCTTCTGGTTTACTAAATTGAGTCTTAGGTAATAACCTCATCAATCCATAAGATTCTCATTTGATCATAACCTCCCCACATTTGGTAGTGGCTCTGGCAAGCTCTCTCTGTCAAGTTACCAACCAGATGTGGGGAAATTTTATTGCGCTTTGCGTGTCAGTTGTTAGAGACGCGATTAATCGCGTCTGTACAATTGTCAGTTTTTGAGAGGATCTGGTCTAATATCCCAACCCGCAAGTGAAGTGGTTTTACATATCTTTGCCACTAACTACTGACCCTTACGGGTTCGGCAGTTGCTACAAGTCGGGGAACCCGCCCAACGCACTGCCTCACCACTGACTACTGACAAAACTCTATCCCCTTGTGGGTGGAGTTTTTATTTAATCATTGGTCAACAGTTCCCAAACAAAAAACCGACAACTTCTTGTAGAAGACTGTCGGCAATTAGTGTGTTCCCTATTAATGACTCGGCTAGAGTTCAGTAATACTTAAATGTTGTCATCTAGTAGATTATACGTAAGCGATCTTAATCATAGACCTATGTGATTGTTATCACATTATTTTTCTGAATAACCTGTATTTACGAGAATAAATTTATTCTTTTAATAAAAAAATAGCGAAGCGGCGAGTCTGACGAATGTATTGACTTAACTATAGGAGCTTTGCGTTCATCCTAGATCCGGATAAATACTTTTGAAATCCTTCTATCGGTGGAGTTACGCCAAAACCAGAAAATTTTTATATGGAGAGAAAATTTAAAGTAGTTTCCCGACTCGCAGCACTCTGGGGTGTATAAATGTTTGAAACCCCTATACCCTTACACCCCTATACCCTTACACCCAGTCTCAACAGACAACCTGTGTGCGTCAGTCCTAGATTTATAAAAAAGCTTGGTCAATTCTCAGCAGCAAAAACTTATCCAGTAAAACAACTAACAACTGACACGCATAGCGCACTAAATCGATACAATAATGCTCTGTCCTGTTGGTGCATTATTTCCATGACCGCCACATCTCCTGCTCCCTTTTCCCCCCAAGAAATTGCTGCTGAAGGCATCAAACCAGAAGAATACGCAGAAATTGTCCGACGATTAGGCCGTCATCCCAATAAAGCTGAACTGGGAATGTTTGGGGTGATGTGGTCAGAACACTGCTGTTACAAAAATTCCCGCCCCTTACTCAAACAGTTCCCCACCACAGGCCCCCGCATTCTGGTAGGCCCAGGGGAAAATGCTGGGGTTGTAGATTTAGGTGAAGGATTGCAACTGGCATTTAAGATTGAATCTCACAACCACCCTTCAGCCGTTGAACCCTTTCAAGGAGCCGCCACTGGTGTGGGTGGCATTCTCCGAGATATTTTTACAATGGGTGCGCGTCCCATTGCTTTGTTAAATTCTCTCCGCTTTGGTTCCTTAGAAGACCCCAAAACCCAAAGATTATTCTCCGGCGTAGTTGCTGGAATTTCCCACTATGGTAACTGTGTCGGTGTTCCTACTGTCGGTGGCGAAGTTTATTTTGATCCTGCCTATTCAGGAAATCCCCTGGTGAATGTCATGGCTCTAGGATTAATGGAAACGCCAGAAATTGTCAAATCTGGAGCTGCTGGTATAGGTAATCCTGTGTTGTATGTGGGTTCCACTACGGGACGGGATGGTATGGGAGGGGCTAGTTTTGCCAGCGCGGAGTTAAGTGATGAGTCCATTGATGACCGGCCAGCCGTACAGGTAGGTGATCCTTTTTTGGAGAAGTCACTAATTGAAGCCTGTTTAGAAGCATTTAAGACAGGTGCAGTGGTTGCAGCGCAAGATATGGGCGCGGCGGGAATCACCTGTTCTACATCCGAGATGGCGGCTAAAGGTGGCGTAGGGATTGAACTAGATTTAGATAAAATTCCTGTGCGGGAAACAGGGATGATTCCCTATGAATATCTCCTATCGGAGTCTCAAGAAAGAATGTTATTTGTTGCCCACAAAGGACGGGAACAAGAATTAATTGATATTTTCCATCGTTGGGGACTACAGGCGGTTGTTGCTGGTACAGTAATCGCCGAACCTATTGTGCGTATTCTCTTTCAAGGTGCAATTGCTGCGGAAATTCCGGCTGATGCCTTAGCTGAGAATACCCCACTGTACGAGCGTGAGTTACTGGCAGAACCCCCAGAATATGCCCGTCAAGCATGGGAATGGTCATCTGACTCTTTACCTACTTGTACAACTGCTGGTATTGAGATTCAAGGAAATCTGCAAAGTTGGCAGGAGATTTTGTTAACTTTGCTCAATACTCCCACGATCGCCTCGAAAAACTGGGTGTATCGTCAATATGACCACCAAGTCCAAAATAATACGGTTTTTCTCCCCGGTGGTGCAGATGCGGCAGTTGTGCGCTTACGCCCCCTAGAAAGGCAGGGGAGCAGGGGGGCAGGGGAGCAGGGGGGAGTAAATACCCTCAGTGGTGTTGCGGCTACGGTGGACTGCAATCCTCGGTATGTTTACCTTGATCCCTATGAGGGAGCTAAGGCAGTGGTGGCAGAAGCAGCCCGGAATCTTAGCTGTGTAGGGGCAGAACCTCTGGCGGTGACAGATAACTTAAATTTTGGTAGCCCAGAAAAACCCATTGGTTATTGGCAATTGTCGGAGGCTTGTCGCGGTTTAGCGGAAGGTTGCCGAGAATTAGCAACCCCGGTCACTGGTGGTAATGTCTCTCTATATAACGAAACCCTTGATCCTCAAGGCAACCCCCAACCAATTTACCCAACGCCAGTTGTGGGGATGGTGGGATTGATTACTGATTTAACAAAAATTTGTGGTCAAGGTTGGCAAACCCCAGGTGATGTGATTTATCTTTTAGGCTCATCTACCAGTAGTTTAGGCGCATCTGAATATTTAGCGACGATTCACGACACTGTGGCAGGTAAACCTCCACGGGTAGATTTTGACTTAGAACGCCGTGTACAAAAAGTTTGTCGTGAGGGGATTTATGCTGATTGGGTACGTTCAGCCCATGATTGTGCTGAGGGGGGTTTAGTTGTTGCGCTCGCAGAATCTTGTCTTGCTGGTAACCTGGGGGCAGAAATTCACCTAGACGCATCTGGAAGTCAGTTACAACGCCTGGATGAAGTGCTATTTGGTGAGGGTGGAGCCAGAATTTTAGTATCTGTAGCATCAACACAACAGGAGAATTGGGAATCCTATTTACAGGAGCATCTAGGACAAAATTGGCAAAAATTGGGCATAGTTGGAAATACCGATGCAGATTTGGCGGTTTTAACTACCGATAACCAAAGCTTAATCCGAGTTAGTATCGAAGAAATGAACGATCGCTATCAAAATGCGATCGCCAGAAGGTTAGCCCTGTGAATCAGTAGATAGTAGGGGGCGTAATTAACAACCCCTAACTAGTGACAACTAACCAATGACAACTGACAACTGACAAATTCCCCAAATCAATAGCATCTTTAATCACAATTAAGGTACTGTTTTAATAGATGGTTAAAGATATGTTAAGAAAATTCCGCAACTATCCCTAGACATAATCCCAGTGACCCAATAGTTACGAATTATTTTGACTTGACACCCCAACCAGGAGCAAAGCTAGCATGATTCCCATTGATTCCGTCACTCCGGATGAGTACCCCAATCAGACTAACAACCCAATCGATAGTCAAGAAAATCGTCCTGACAAGCCAGAAGAGGCTTGTGGAGTTTTCGGTATTTACGCCCCAGGAGAAAATGTTGCAAAACTGACCTACTTTGGATTGTACGCCCTGCAACATCGGGGTCAAGAATCAGCTGGTATTGCCACGTTTGAGGGGACAACAGTTCACCTACATAAAGACATGGGTTTGGTTTCTCAAGTCTTTAATGAGTCGATTCTAGAAGAGTTGCCTGGTGATATTGGTGTTGGTCATACCCGTTACTCTACTACCGGTTCCAGCCGCAAAGTTAATGCCCAACCTGCTGTACTGGATACTCGTTTAGGTAAGTTAGCTTTAGCACACAATGGCAATTTAGTCAATACCGTGAAGTTGCGAGAAGAGCTAGTTAATAGTAACTGCAACCTCGTGACAACCACAGACTCAGAAATGATTGCCTTTGCGATCGCTCAAGCAGTCAACGCAGGTGCAGACTGGTTAGATGGAGCGATTCAAGCCTTTCATCGTTGCGAGGGAGCTTTTAGCTTAGTTATTGGCACTCCCGTTGGTGTGATGGGGGTGCGTGACACCAACGGCATTCGTCCTCTGGTAATTGGGACTTTGCCTGGTAATCCAGTGCGTTATGTTTTATCTTCGGAAACCTGTGGTTTAGATATTATTGGCGCTGATTATCTCCGCGACGTAGAACCAGGCGAAGTAGTTTGGATTACCGAAGAAGGTTTAGCTTCCTACCATTGGAGCCAAAAACCAGAACGAAGATTGTGTATTTTCGAGATGATTTATTTTGCTCGTCCCGATAGCCAAATGCACAACGAGACTTTATACAGTTATCGGATGCGTTTAGGACGACAGCTAGCAGCCGAATCCTACGTAGATGCTGATATTGTCTTTGGTGTCCCTGACTCTGGAATTCCTGCTGCCATTGGATTTTCTCAAGCTTCTGGTGTAGCCTACGGCGAAGGGTTAATTAAGAATCGTTATGTTGGTCGTACCTTTATTCAGCCTACCCAATCCATGCGCGAGTCAGGGATTAAAATGAAACTCAACCCCCTCAAAGACGTGCTGGCGGGTAAAAGGGTGATTATTGTTGATGACTCTATTGTCAGAGGAACTACTAGCCGTAAACTAGTTAAAGCCTTACGTGATGCTGGGGCGGCAGAAGTACATATGCGGATTTCTTCCCCACCAGTAACCCACCCTTGTTTCTACGGAATTGATACTGATACTCAGGATCAGTTAATTGCTGCTACTAAGTCAGTAGCAGAAATTGCCAAGCAATTAGAAGTAGAAAGCCTCGCCTATCTCAGTTGGGATGGGATGTTAGAAGCCACAAGAGAAGATAAAAATAGTTTCTGTTCTGCCTGTTTTACTGGCGATTACCCAGTTACTATTCCTGAGCAAGTGAAGCGGTCTAAGTTGATTTTAGAAAAGGTAGTAGTTTAGGGATTAGGAACAAATCAGTGCTGGGTTTTGAGAATTGACTCAGCACTGTCTTCAGCCTACCCAAGCTAAAATAGTCAAATATCCTCACAGTGATGGCTTATGAACCAGCCGACCACAGAAAAAGTTCGCTGGAATACCACCGACTTAGAGTTATTCCCCGAAGACGGGAAGCGGTATGAAATTATCGATGGGGAATTGTTCGTGACGAGAGCGCCTCACTGGAAACATCAGCGAGTTTGTGTCAGAATTAGTACCGCTTTAGATAATTGGTCACAGATTACTGGTCTGGGGGAAGTGGCGATCGCTCCAGGGATAATTTTTGGTGATAATGATAATGTAATTCCCGATGTTGTTTGGGCTAGCAATGAGAGACTATCTAATCTATTAGATGAGGCTGGCCTTTTGACGGCTGCACCGGAACTGGTGGTAGAGGTATTATCACTGGGAAATGAGAATGAAAGACGAGATAGAGAACTGAAACTTAAGCTCTACTCATCACAAGGTGTTAGAGAATATTGGATTATAGATTGGCGTAAGCAACAGGTGGAAATATATCGGCGTGAACAGGGGATTTTAAAGTTAGTTGTCACGTTGTTTAATGGTGATGAACTTCGCTCACCCCTGTTGCCTAATTTTACTTGCGCGATCGCTCTTTTGTTTACTTAAGTTTTTTAAACGCAGTCCCAATGAAATAAGTTTCACAATCATAGATGAAACATATCTTCCCCCTACACCCTTACACCCCTATACCCTCTTTCAAGTCAGAGGGACGCTAAGGAAAGCGCAGCGAAAAGTTCTGGAGGAGGGTTTCCCTCCGTAGGAAACTTTTCAAGAGAGAGGAACGCAGAGTATTGTTTAGTGCATTTTAGCGGCAATATCCATGTCGTCGCTTTTTAACTGACCGTCTTCCATGTAGATGATGCGATCGGCAATATCTAAGATCCGGTTGTCGTGGGTAACTAGTAGAATGGTACAGCCTTGTTCTTTGGCTAGTTTCTGCATCAGTTCTACAACATCACGTCCCGATTTTTTATCTAGGGCGGCTGTGGGTTCGTCTGCTAAAACAATTTTAGGATGACTGACGAGGGCGCGGGCGATCGCTACCCGTTGTTTTTGACCTCCAGACAAATTTTCGGCGTAGTAATTGACGCGTTCTCCTAAACCAACAGTTTCTAACATAGCGATCGCTTTGGCGTTAATGTCTTCATGAAAAAACTCATCATGCAATTCTAAAGACATTCGCACGTTTTCTTTTGCTGTTAAAAAAGTCATCAGGTTATGAGCTTGGAAGATATAACCAATTTGACGGCGTAGTTTAGTTAATTGATTTTTGCTGGCTCCACAAATTTCCTGCCCTAAAATCTTTAAGCTCCCTTCTTGAGCCGAACGCAAGCCACCCATCAAGGTTAATAAGGTAGTTTTCCCAGAGCCTGAAGGCCCTGTCATAATGACAATTTCCCCAGCGTTAATAGTCAAATTAATATCAAATAATACCTGTTTACGAAGCCCACCTGAACCAAAGTAATGATTGAGATTGCTAACAGAAATCACGGGTTCTAACGCAGATGGGAGGTTAGTGGTTCCAGGTACAAATTCTTGTAACATTGTTTTTTTAACGAGGTAGGGAGTAGAAGACAGCGACCAGGGAAAAACTAATGACAACTGACAACTGACCAATAACTAAAACACATCCGCAGGATCAGCAGAACGAAGTTTTCGCATAGCGATCGCACCAGAAGCGGTACACATGATAATAGTGAGAATAAATACGGTGATTGCCCGTTCTAGCTTCATGGCAATGGGCAACATAGTTGCAGCGTAAGTAACTTGATATAGCCCAAAAGACAAGATATACGCTGGGAGATAACCAAGGAAGGCTAATAATAATGCTTCTTGCAATAGGACTACTAACAGATAGCGGTCTGTATAGCCCATAGCTTTGAGGGTGGCGTATTCTGGCAAGTGATCAGAAACATCAGAGTAGAGAATCTGGTAAACAATCACAATACCCACAATAAAACCTACTCCCACACCTAACCCGAAAATGAAACCAATCCCAGTCCCGTTTGCCCAGTATTCTTTTTCAGTTTGGGCAAACCCTTCGGGAGTCAAGACTTTGACATCATTGGGTAGGCCTGCGGCTAGTTGCGATCGCACTTTTTCTTTATCTACCCCCGGTTTGAGGGTGATTAATCCCACTTCGATGCGCTCTGGTTTGCGTTCGGGAAATAGTCTTAAAAATGTGGAATCGCTAGCAATGACGTTACCATCAGCCGCAAAAGAAGCTCCGTTGCTAAACACACCGCTCACATTAACGCCAATATTATTGAGTTCTGTTTGAAAGCTGTTGGTTTTTTTGAAAATATCACCCACGGCTCCATATTCTGGGCGACCAGCTTGATCAAATAAGACTTGATTTAGCTGTTTAATCTGATCTTGATTTTTGCGGATTTCGGGAAATGTAAAAGCAGATGCAGCCGGATCTATACCCCATACTAAGATGGCTCTATCCTGACGAGTTTCTGGATTACGCCACTGTCCAGTACCTATGTAAAGGGGAGTTACTGACTGCACACCCTCATAACCTAAGGTTTGATATAGTCGTTCTCTAGAAAAGCTCTTGACCGAAAACAAAGTTTGAAATTGAGGGTTAATTAACACCAAATCTGCTTGTAAATTGCGGTGAGGTTTCACAGCCGCATCAAACAGCGCACTTTCAAACCCTAGCTGAATAAACATCAGCATATCGGCAAAGGTGATACCGGCAACTGCAACCGCTAACCGAGTCTTTTCCTTCATCAACTGCCGCCAAGCTAGCGGAGTTTTACGAAACATTTGAGAAAACATAATATTATTTAGCTGTTAGTCAATAGTCAACAGTCAATAGTCAAGGGTTTTCTTGCTACTTCCCAATACTCAAAATTCTTTCATTTTGAATTTTGAATCGTTTCAATTGCTGCTTGTACTTGCAAGTTGGTGAAACCTGCGACTTTTTTGCTGTCTTCAGGGTTGAGGCGAATTTTGACTTCAACGACTCGGCTATCTAGGTTTTCTCCTGGCTGGTTGCTAAATACGTTTTGTCGTCGTACCTGCAAGCCGATTTGAGAAACTTTTCCTCGCAATTCGCCGCCAAAGGCTTGACTTGTAATGGCTGCTGGCTGCCCCAGTTTCACTTTACCGATATCGGTTTGATATACTTCGGCAACAGCTAACATTTGGTTAGTTTGTGCTAGGTCAGCAATGCCATTTTCACTGATTTTTTCGCCGACACGGGTATGAATTTTGAGAATCTGTCCCGCTTGTGGCGCTCTGATATAAGCTGCTTCTAAATCGGTTGTGGCGCGTTTTAGGGAAGCGATCGCATCTTCAACTTCTGTTTGTGCTGCTTGCACATCCACTGGTCTAACTTCGGCAATACTGGTGAGTGTGGCTTTGGCTTCGCTAATTTGCTTGTTACTGGTGGCGTTAATCCGGTTCAGTGCAACTTTGGCTTCCGCTAGTTCTTTGCTAGCAGTGGAGTTAATTCGGTTCAGCACTGCTTTGGCTTCGTCTAGTTGTTCTTTGGCAGTTTCCACGCTCAAGCGTCTAGTATCAATTGCTGAACTAGAAATTGCTCCTTCTGAGTAAAGCTGCTGATAGCGTTGATATTCGGCTTCCGCATTCTTCAGTTCTGCCTCTAGCTTTCTAATTGTGGCTTCTTGGGCGATTCTGTCACCTTGCCATTGTGCTTCTATCCGCGCAATGGTTTGTTGTTGCCCTGTTCTATCGCCTTGGGATTGGGCTTGTAAGCGTTCGACGCTGGCTTGCTGGGCGCGGATATCACCAGTTTTGGCTCCAGCTTTGACTTGATTAAGTTTGGCTTGGGCAACGCGTATTTGTTTTTCGGCTTGGAGTACGGCGGTTTGCAAGCGGGCGCGGGAGTCTAAAATTGCTACTACTTGTCCGGCTTGCACTTCCTCACCTTCTTCCACTAGGATTTGGGCGACGCGATCGCCATCTAAAGCCAATGGAGCAGATAAACTGATCACTTCTGTTTCTGGTTCTAATCTACCTAGTGCAGTTATCTTGGGAGCGATCGCCTCAGTTGCTACGGCATCGGATGCACTGGTTTTACTTACTTGCCCAAACTGACTAACTGCATACAACACAATTCCTGATGTAACGGCGGTAGCTGCAATCACTAGTGCAATTACCCCTTGATTAGCAGGCTTAAATAACAGTTTTTGACTCATCTTCTCCTCACAAAATAAGTTGATTTAACCAATAAATGAAATCAATTAAGATGATAATTAGCCATTTTATTTGTTTGATTATTTTTTAAATAAAGTGTCAGCATTTTCCCTAATAAAGTACATTGTTCTTGAAAATTAATTGTCTGGTTGCACCAGAGTTTTTCTAAAATCAAGCCATTAATCAAGCTCAAAACAAAGGTTGCTATCGCTGGATCTTGAATGCCTAAAAAATCACAAACAGCTTGCTGATAGCGCTGATTAACACGTTTGAATACAATATTTTTCTGTACTTCCTCTACATCTTGACTTTGGCAAAAATCCACCCAAACATACGTCCATTTAATGCAGTAATCTTCATGCTTAATCAAATATCGACCTAAGGCTGTCATCGCCTCTTCTATCGTTTTACTTCCATCCATTTCAGCTAATGCTGCACTCACATCTTGTTGACTTATTTCTTCTACTAATTGCTCAAATAACGTTTGTTTACTGGGAAAGTAATGGTACAGCGTACCTGTAGAAACATTTAAACCTTGAGCAATTTGCCGCATGGTGATGGAACCGTAACCTTTTTCAGCAAATAAATCAAAGCATTTACTGAGCAGTTCTTTTCGATATTGGTCATGGTCAACAATCTTAGGCATAATTACGGATTATTTATATCGAACGCTCGTTATTTAATAATATCTGCTGTTATCTGGTCGTCAAGTGATGACCTTCTAGGGATTTATTTTTGGTCGGGGGATATTGTTGTGACCTTGCACAGATCAGAAAAAATTCTGGATGTGCGTAAAAGCTTTCTGTTGGAGGAACAAATATTAAATCAATATTAAATCGCTATATATTTCTTAATGTATTCTAACTTTCCGGTACTGTCAAGGCTACTGAAAATACCAACCGACTAGAGGTAAATTTTACTCCGTGTAGAGAGTGCGATCGCTATACATATAGCGATATTCTTCAGAGATTGCTAGAAAATTTCGTAATATACCAAGGGTCTGAATGAATATAATCCAAGACGGTTGTCTGGCTGCGCTTCAAAACCAGCCCTAGCTTTTCATACATCATAAAACTACAGCAAAATCTGTATACTTTCTCATACTAGGCTCATGGAATGCCAGCACAATGTCTTCTTTGGGAACACCTAAACGAACTAGATCAGTTGCGATCCCGTCTTCCGTCCAATCTTCTTCGATCCAAAATTTACCATCACGAATCCGCACATAGACCGTCATAGCAGTAACACGCTCGCCATTGTGCCAACCGAGATTCATCCAAATATATTGAGCTTTAGATTCATCCACAATCAAAAATGTCTCAATATCTGGATTTGAATGGCGGTTACTCAGTTCTATATACTCAGATAAAATGCGCTGAATTAATTTAGGATAATCCGTTAATTTATCCATTGTGTAATCTCCTCTGTCTCTAAATTTACAACAATAATTGGAAGTTGATGTTTATTGAGAATAAGTTGAGTTACGTCCTGAATAAAGAAGGAGTTGTATGCAACTGTGCTAATAGCGATATACAACTTACGGTCTGGTGCTGTTTCCTCTAGAAGATAGCGGTAGATATCATACTGACCAAGTGCCTCTTTCAAATCCTGTATCTTTGATGCGCCAATAAAGCTTTTTACTTCCACAACCAGCTTTTGCCCAGATCGTTCAGCTCCAATTGGATATTCAGCACCAAGATCAGCATACAACACGGTTCTTCGGTACTGAATGATGTAGGGGTCATCTGTAATCGACCAGCCATCGTTTATTAGTGCATTTTTTACCGATTTGTGGATGATGTCTAACTTGGGCATAGTTTAAGTATAAATCAGCCTTTGTATCGGTAAAATCATAAGTTAAATCAGCCCAAACTCAGCAACTACGCAGGTACAACAAATTTCTCTGTACCGGCTAACTCAAAAGCGGTGTGAATAACTTGCAAAGCTTGTACACCTTGTTCTTGAGAGACAACACAGCTAATTTTAATTTCGGAAGTGGCAATCATTTGAATGTTGATTTGTTGTTTAGCTAATGCTTCAAACATTTTGGCAGCTACACCTGGTTGTCCTACCATCCCGGCACCAACAATACTAACTTTAGCGATCGCACTATCCAATACCACATCACCCCAACCCAACTCTGGGGCTACTTGACACAGCAATTTTTGGGCAGTTTCCCCATCCATGCGGGGGACTGTAAAAGCAATATCCCGGCGGGGAACACCATCAACAATGCGACAACGTTGAGACTGAATAATCATGTCTACGCTGATATTGTGCTGGGCGAGAATACCAAACAACTGCGCCGCCATCCCTGGGCGGTCTGGGACTTGACGAATAGCCAGACGGGCTTGATTTAAGTCTAAGGCGACACCGCGAACGGGAGGGGAGTTGTGAGTGGAGAGGGAAGGGGGAGTGAGGGAGTGGAGAGGGGTTTCGATTTCAAAGGCTTTGCGGAGGGCGATGATAGCGCGATCGCCATCTAGGGCATCAATAACACAACTAACTTTGACTTCGCTGGTGGAAATCATTTGAATATTTACCCCAGCTTCGGCTAAGGTAGCGAACATTTTGGCGGCTACCCCAGGACGGCCGATCATCCCTGCACCAGCAATACTGACTTTGGCAATGTTTTGTTCTACCATCACCTCAGCTTCGTCTGATTTGGGATGAGATGGACTGCGGAGGGATGGGGCGATCGCGGCGGCTACGGCTTCTGCTCGTTTTAATATAGGTGTGGTAACAGTAAAGGCGATGTCGTTACTGTTACCTTCGTGGATTGATTGAATAATTAAATCTACGTCTACTTTTTGACGGGAAATTTCCCCAAATAATCTTGCTGCTACACCTGGTCTATCGGGTACGCGTAACAGAGCGACCTTGGCTTGGTCTGTATCAAGTTCTACATCATCCACCGGCCGGGCTAGTTCTAAATTGATGAGCGATCGCCCTTGGGGTTTTGGTGTAGTTACCCATGTACCAGGGTCATCTGTCCAGCTAGACTTGACCACCAGAGGCATACCATAGTTACGGGCAATTTCCACCGCACGGGGATGTAACACTTTTGCCCCTAAACTTGCCAACTCCAGCATCTCATTACAGGTGATTTCACCCATTAACTGAGCTTCAGGCACGATGCGGGGGTCTGTAGTTAAAATCCCTGGTACGTCTGTATAAATTTCACAAAAATCTGCCTGTAATGCTGCTGCTAAAGCCACGGCTGATGTATCGGAACCACCACGTCCCAAAGTGGTGATTTCTAGTGAGCCATTGCTGGATATCCCTTGAAAACCAGCTACTACAACTACTTTACCTTCCTGAATATGGCCTTCTACTCGTTCAGTTTCGATGTGTAAAATTCTGGCGCGGGTGTGTTCAGCTTCTGTCACAATTCCTACTTGAGCGCCAGTCATGGAAATCGCTGGTTGTCCAAGTTCTTGCAATGCCATACTAAGTAGAGCAATGGTGACTTGTTCCCCTGTGGAGAGTAACATATCCATTTCCCGACGATTAGGATTGCGAGAAATTTCATTGGCTAGTTTGACGAGTCCATCGGTGGTTTTGCCCATCGCAGAAACCACTACAACCAGCGAATTTCCTGCTTTCACTGTTTTGTAGACACGCTGTGCCACTGCTTGAATACGTTCTACTGAACCGACAGATGAACCACCGAACTTCTGAACTATAAGCGCCATAACTTTTATCTAACCAAGTTGCCTACTTATTTCCATGCTTCCGCCGCTTGAGGAAGGCTTGAAGGCTTGTTAGTAATCTAGTGTACTAAACATCGTGCAATGTACAGGCAATAAGTTAACGCGATGTGCGACTTATTCTTAAAAACCCTCTCCATAGTTTGCTTTTACGATGGCGTAAGCCTACCCGCAGGGTACATCTCCCCTGCAAGGAGAAGCCACTGCGTTGCGCGGGTTCCCCGCGTTGTAGCAAGTGATTCATATAGTTTTATTGAACTTTGCCATCAGGAAGCGATGTCCTTCAGGCAATGGTGCTAAATATGCCTAAATATTTTATGTTGAACAGAGAAATTGTGGGCGCGATCGCCTGCGATATCGACATATAGGTTTAAAAATTAGGCATTAAGAAAACACGTAAATATCCAAAGGCTCAGATACCGGACTTCTTCAAGAAGTCCGGTATCTTTTTTTTGTTCGTAACTTATGTAGGATTGCTGGATACATTTGTCTTGCCACAATCGGCAAAAGATGCGAGAATTTACCGGTAAAACTAATTAACCAAATATTTTGAGGCTTTGCGATTCAAGGTCTCTACGCATTCGCACGATTTTCCAACCCAAAACAGGACAGTACAAATATGGCTACTACAGGAACAAACGGCAACGATAATTTAAGCGGCACTTCTGGCGACGATACTATTCAAGGCTTCAATGGTAATGATACACTTTCTGGGCTAGGTGGAAATGACCGTTTGGAAGGTGGGCGGGGTGATGATACTTTAACCGGCGGTGCTGGTAACGATGTCTTTAACTTTGAACAACTACAAGACAATGATGTAGTCACAGATTTTGTACGTGGACAAGACAAGATTGACC
>NZ_CAWUDJ010000018.1:0-121342 GCF_963920875.1 Anabaena sp. CCY 9910
TTATAATTCTTGTTGTAGCGTCTAATTTTATTATCACTACATATTTACCACTACCGCCAATTAAATGTAATTAAAATTACAACAGCTAAAAAAGAATAATTTGAGTTAGAAATTATCTAGCTTCACTACATATTTACCACTACCCTTTCTTGAACTACGCTGTACATTTGGCGGTCGTTCAACTGTACCTGATATCTCAGTTTTTATTTGGAGTCGCATTCCCCGTGAAGAAAATGGGGAAATTGCTAATACTTTTCCTATTGCTCCCGACTGGACAATTGAAATTTTATCACCTGACCAAAGTCAGACGAAAGTAACTAAAAATATTCTTCACTGTTTGAAACATGGTACTCAAATGGGTTGGTTAATTGACCCCGATGAGCAAACTGTATTTGTTTACCGTCCTCAACAACAAACTGAAGTATTTGATGCGCCAGATGCACTCATATCTGTACCATCATTTGCGAGTGAACTTCAATTGACTATTCAAGACTTGTTTAGTTGGTTGCTCTAGTGAAAGTTATCACTTTCTCAAGCTATTTTAATCGAAAACTACACTGCGATAAATGTCGGCGATCGCCAACTCTTTACCAACTGACTCTAAAAAAATAGAACCCTCGAACCCGTCAAATTCACTTAGTAACCAGCCTTGAGTCTGCTTGCTGTAACGTTCCACAAACGGCTCATCCTGCTCGATTAATAAATATTCTCTAACACTCTGAATTGTACGATATATCCGAAACTTGCTTTGGCGATCGTAATCTGCGGTAGATGGAGATAAGACTTCAACAATTAAAATAGGATTTAATACTTCATCCAGACGAGCCTCATTCAGTTGTGGTTCGCCTGCAAAAACCATCACATCAGGATATACTCCCCGCCTATATTCAGGAATCCACAGTCGCAAATTGCTGTTAATTGGCTCGAATTGAGTCTCGCGCAGCACAGAGGTAAAATAGGTCAAAATATTTCCACTGATGCGACTGTGTTTAAGTGTTCCTCCGGTTATGGGTACAATTTCTCCATCTCGATATTCGTTGCGTCCTTCTGCTTTTTCTTCAAGAGCGCGATATTCATCTAAACTGTAGCGGCGCTTAGTAGAAACCATAGCTCGTATCCCATCACGTCGGTTTTAGGACAACAATAACATTTTGTCACAAATTGAGTTGCTATTTTACGCTGAGAATAAAATGTGGCAGTACAAAAGAAAGTAGCTATAGCCATTACATTCCTCTCAATATTAAGAATACTGTGATATTACGTAGGTGCGTTTTCCGTTCTCCTGATTACAATTGTGAAATTATTTATCTTTTCATATTGGACAAGGGAGAAAACCGTTAAATGGCTCTTACGGAAAAAATTATTGAATTAGTGCTTGATAAAATTTTACTTGGTGGCATTGTTTTAGTAGCAGGCTACTGGCTTAACAAAAGGTTTGAGATATTTAAAAATGAAACTAATGAGAAGTATTACCAAAGGCAGCTAATTGCTGAACTGGAAAATCAACAGAAGCAACAAGTTTCCGAGCTAGAAAATCAGATTGCTATTGCTCGGTATAACGCAGAGATTGAGTTTATAGAAAGACAAATATCTGAATTTTACTGGCCTATATTCTTGAGGCTAGAAAAAGATAATGTCATGTGGAAGCGCATCAAGTCTTTAAGTCCTGAACACAATGTTTTACCGGAAGCGGCGAGTGACGCTATAGAGAAAGAATTTATCCTGAAAAATCATCAAGAGATGGTTGACATTATAGAATCCAAAATTCATTTAGCGGAAAATGCTAATAACAGCAAAGACTTGATTAATGAACTATTGAAATATATCAAACACGTCGCGGTGTACAAAACAATTCGTTCTGTCAAAGAACTACAAAAAATTAATCCGGTTGATTTAAATGAGCCTTTTCCTGATAAGCTTTTTCCCATGATTGAAAGTAACTTTCGGGAATTGCAGAATAGGTATGAGTATCTTAAAAATATTAAATTTGGAGAGATCAAGAAATGAATCAATTCAAAATACAAAATAAAAACTCTATTCCCTTGTGGGTGGAGTTTTGTCAGTGGTACGGTTCATAGCGCGATCGCCTACAACCAACCAGATGTCATTACCTAACTCGTATCTTTAGGAATTTTGGTAGTCTTGATGCTTACACAAGTATCAGAAAAACCACTAATGTGATGTAATTATAGTAATAATTACTTGCAAAATTTATTATTTGTTACAGTTCCAAGCATTTATATTGACAAAAACGTCTTTTATTTAACAATATGCAAATACGCTTCTTTGCTACCAACCGCGATCGCCAAAATCTAGGTCTCAATGTTGATCGTGATACACGTATTAAATTACTCAAACTTGGTTATCACTGGGTTGATATGAAAAAATATATGGCTCACTATTTGGCGACTACTGATCCTTCCAGTATGCCACCGGGAGTCATTATCGAAAATTCTGAGGAGACTGTATTTAAAAAGTTTCTCAAAAAAGAAGCAGTAAAACACATTATCATTGGCACTCATGGTTATAATGTTCCTTTTCATGGGGCATTAACTTCTTTTTCGATTTTGGCAGATACACTTAAGGGAACCTTAAAAAAGCATAATTTTACTTTGATTGCTGATCCAGAAGAAAAGGTAAACCTGGATGATGCTAACCAAAACCTGATTGCTTTTGTCGGATTTTCCTGGCCTTCCAATGGCAAAGTTTTAGATTACAATTCGGATCGTACTGAGTGTGTACAATCTGCACCGGCTTTAGCTAACCTGATCAGTTATATTCGCACCCAAAAACCGGAAATTAAAATTTATATCATCGCTCATAGCATGGGCAATTACCTTGTTTGCCATATGTTGGAACAGCTAGTTAACCAAGCCTTCGAGCCGACTGAATTGAATGAGGAGATTAAAAACAGATTGAAACGAAAAGATAAAGGTGGAGAAAATACCTTCTTTGTTGATCGCTATTTCATGCTAGCTCCTGATGTGGAACGTCGGGAAGTGACCAAGTGTGATTTAGGAGGATCTGAATATACAGGCCCGTTTTACTCTGGTTTAGAACATTTAGTTCAAGAAAGTCATGTATTCTATTCCCGCTACGATAATGCACTCAAAGCCTCAGTAGTTGAAAAAGACGCAATCCGTGAGTCATTGCAGAAAGGATTCGAGTTATTTGCTGGCCCAGACTTGCAAAAACGTTGGGAGAGTAGCCTTGGCCTCAACCCCTTACCAGCTTTAGCCCCTAATAATGTCTACAGTCATAATGCAACTGTATTGACTAATCGACAAATCGACCACGGAGACTATTTCGATGCTCCCGCCATCATAGACCAAATTGCCAGTATCATCGCTGAAGCAAATACTAGTCGCATTCCTGAGCTTCCCTGGCGTTTTTCTGAGTCAGGCGATCGCCCTCTAGTCGAATAAAATTTGAGAAGACAACTGAGGCCATTGGGGATTATCACATCAGAGATAGTTAATCATGTCTGCATACATCACTTAAAAGCTCATGAAAACATGGTTCCGGTGTTCATCGCCGCCGCCAAATTAGCGATCGCCTTCATCTACTGCCTATTTCCAACACATCAAGAAACTTAGCTAACCCTAAAGATCCAATTTGCTACTATTAAAAAAATCGAGAATTGCCTACAATCCAAACTAGGCAATAAACTCTGATCGGAGACCATCGCCAGAATAGCAGATTTGCAAAAACACTATGGCAAAGCGCAAGAAAAGCAATCTCCAGTGGATTAAAGAAACCCTAGAGCTAAAACCAGACCATCGCTGGGAAGCGCCAGATGGCTACAGAATATTTGTAGCTAATCGCGGCGCTGTTCGCTTCAATGTCCCCCAAGACTGGTTTTTTGAACCAAAAGAAAAATCCTTCAAATTCAGCGATAAAAAACCACCTAATGATGATTGTGGTTTAGAAGTATCTTTTAATCAACTCCCTCCCAACGATTGGAGTCTATTTCCCCTCAAATCCACCTTGAGGAAAGTAGTAGAAGACGACAGCCGTGATGTGATTGAGAAAGGCGAAATCATTAGCCTCAAGCGCCAAACCGCCAAAATTGTCTGGACAGAACTAAAATTCATCGACACCCAAGAAGAACCACGGGAAGCTTTTTCGCGGATTTGTATTGGTTTAGGTTCAAATGTGCAATGCTTGATTACATTCGAGTTTTGGGCAGATCAAGCAGAGCAAATGACACCTGTTTGGGATGAAGTCATGCGTAGTCTTACACTAGGTCTGTATATCCGTGACCCAAGCACTGGCTTGGCTTTCCCCGACTGAGCGACAGTTAATAATCAGGGTAAATATTATGTTGACTCAATTACCAAATCCTATTAGTGTCCCTTCATGGTGGCAACTGATCAATTGGATTGCTGATCCGATTGGATTTCAAAAAAAATATAGTCAAAAGTATGGCGACATTTTTTCCATGCAGCTGGCTGGAATCGGCTCTTTCGTAATTTTAGGCGAGCCTCAAGCTATTCAAGAAATCTTCACCCAAGATTCTAGATTTGATATCGGTCGGGGAAATAAACTTGCAGAGCCTCTTATTGGACGAACTTCTCTCATGTTAATGGATGGCGATCGCCACCGACGAGAACGAAAATTATTAATGCCCCCCTTTCATGGAGAAAAGCTACAAGCTTATGCTCAACAAATCTGCTTAATTACCCACCAAATCGCCAGCGAATGGCAAATTGGGCAACCTTTTGTAGCTAGGTCTGCCATGCAGAAACTGAGTCTAGAGGTGATTATACAAATCGTCTTTGGTTTAGCTAACGGAGAACGCTATCAACAAATAAAGCCTCTATTCACAGATTGGCTGAATATGACTGATTCTCCCTTACGCTCCAGTATGCTATTTTTAAAATCCCTCCAACAAGATTGGGGAAACTGGACTCCTTGGGGACAAATGAAATACAAACAACGTTGTATTTATGATTTACTCCAAGCAGAAATAGAAGAGAAAAGAACAAAGGAAAACGAGAGGTGGGGTGATGTTCTGAGTTTGATGATGGCAGCACGAGATGAAAATGGGCAAGCCATGACTGACGAAGAACTAAAAGATGAATTGCTAACCATTTTATTCGCTGGACATGAAACTACTGCAACAACAATAGCCTGGGCTTTCTATCAAATTTTCCGCAATGTAAATGTCCAGGAAAAATTACAGCAAGAACTCGACAGCTTGGGAGAAAATCCTAACCCAATGGAAATTGCCCAGCTTCCTTACTTAACAGCAGTTTGTCAAGAAACCCTGCGGATGTATCCAGTCTTACCAACCCTTTTCCCACGCATTACCAAATCATCTATAAATATTGCCGGATACCAGTTAGAACCCAACACAACCTTAATGGCAAGTATCTATCTCATACATTACCGAGAAGACTTGTATCCTCATCCTCAACAATTTCGACCAGAACGTTTTATAGAACGGCAATATTCCCCTTCAGAATACATTCCATTTGGTGGTGGAAGTCGTCGCTGTTTGGGATATACTCTAGCTCTATTAGAAATAAAATTGGTTATTGCAACAGTTTTATCAAATTATCAACTTGCTCTAGCCAAAGATAAACCTATTAAAGTGCAACGACGTGGGTTTACACTTGCTCCAGAGGGTGGAGTTAGGATGATCATGACTGGTAAGAAATCATTGAAATTTGAGCCAAGAAGCAAGATTTTTAACTGAAGATTTGACAGTATTTAATATTGAGCGTATTCAGAAGCTTTGAGGCGAATTAAGTTAGTATTGATTAAGCTTTAGAATACTAAATTATTGAGCATAGAGGTAAAGCAACTTATGACTCTATCTGAGATACTCCCTGCTGTTCGGAGACTTTCCGCAACAGAAAAACTCAAATTGATTCGGATTCTAGCAGAAGATTTGGAGGTAGCTGAGGATATCTCACCATTAGAACCTTTCAAAACTTATGACCTGGCAACTCCATATAATAGCTTTGGGGCTGGTGCAATTTTGATGGATGCACTCAAGCAATCCAATTGCGATCGCTAACTTTAGCCATTTCTGCTATCATCAGCCCATCCAGCCAATTCAATCATATTTGTGGGGTGCGTTAGCGTAGCTTACCGCAAGTATCGCCTCAGTTAATTTTAATTTGGATGTTTTATTCAAAATTCAAAACTATATTTAGCGCAGCACGGATTTTCTCCCAATATTCATCTTCCAAAATACCTATTAACCCTAATATTCGACTATGATCAACACTACGAATTTGTGCAACATCAATATAGCGGTCTTGGTCTAAACCATTGTTTGTTGTAGCTTTGATATTCACTACATAAGGAGCTTTCTTCGTTCCTGGTCGAAATGGCATCACTATAGTTAAAGAACCATATTGATTCATCACATCATTCTGCACTATTAGGCAAGAACGCGTTTTTTGGATTTCTGCACCCACGGTTGGATCGAGTGATACCCAACGAATTTCCCCTCGTCGATAAGTTAAAACACCATTAGGCATTATTCAATCCCATCTCCCACAACGGCATCCCAATCTGCTATTTCTGCCTGATATTCAGGGTTTTCATTATCTTCTTTGAGTGCTGCAATTATTTCTGCTTTTAAAACCGCGCGACGATGTTCTGCTAAAACAGCATTGACATAGCCACTCCGGTTGGGGGTATCTCCAGCTAACGCAGCCTGTCGGTCAATAAAAGCCAGAATCTCATCATCAAGGGTAATAGTAACTTTCTTAGCCAAGAATATTCCTCCTTGGTCTTACTATGATATCTTACTAATTCATCTTAACATTAAGACAGACTTGAATAATTAACCATCGCTTAATTCGCTCTGATCTTCTAGCTACAAGGCGCGAACGTCAGCAATATGAGGATTTCTTGCCATGAGAGAAGAATATGATTTTTCAGAGTCTGTTCGTAATCCCTATGAGAAAAATCTGAAAAAGCAGATTACAATTCGTTTAGAAGAAGATGTGATTGAGTATTTCAAGACTCTGGCAGAAGAAACAGGTATTCCATATCAAACTTTGATTAATCTCTACTTACAGGATTGTGCCAAGTCTAAGCGTAGACATTCTCTAGATTGGGTATAGTTTAGGTTATAACCGTATGGCAGCATCAGTGGAGCCAGACTTAGGCATTGCACTATCCCGCAAATTAGTTTTATTAACACCCAATCATCGGCATTTCAACAAGATACCCAGATTGTTAATTGAGGTGGTAACAGTTTAAGGCAATCGCCTAGTTTATTGTCGAGTGAAGGCGATAGCAGTTAAGCTTGCTGTGCAAAACCGAGGATGATTTAGTGTGCTCGTGCCTTACACTGAATTTCTATATGGGAACAGATGTGCCAGTGACTGGGATAATAGCTAAACAATTTTCGCTATCCACAGAGGAGATAGATAAAAATAGCTAATACAAACTCAATTAGGGTAAATATAATATGGACAATTTCGCTTTAATATGTATGATTTGACCATTAGACGGAAAAATTCTGCATAACTACTCCAAATTAGGTAATTAAACAGAAAATTTTCTGTATACTATATATTATAGTCTAAGTATTAAATAGAAAAATTTAAGACAACTACCATAAATTAGGTAATTAGAAGAAATACTTCAATCTAATAACTAGTTAGGCTTTTTCTCATTAGAGATGAAACTTTCAGTGTGTTGATAGTAGTAATATGAATTATAGAATAATTTTTGTAATTGTAAGTTTTTTGATTCTTATCACTGCAATTATTACTGCAATTACTAACCAAAAACTACGATGTTTCTTTAAACTAGATTCAGGTCAAATTTGTTTGTCAGGTTTTGTCGAAGTTAAATTAGTTGTACGAAACAAGAAATATCAACCAATTCAAAATGTAGAAGTGCGTTTTCTGTCACAAGGAGCACCTGATGTAAAATATACTGATTCCAATGGATTTTCAGCAATCCAAATTCCTGAAAGAAAAGATATAGAAATAACTCTAATTAAGGATGGATTTGAAACGTTGAATCAAGTAGTTAATGTAGAAAATTCTTATGATGACAGAACACGAATTTTTCAACTGAAAGAAATCAACTTAGAAAGTCAGTCGAATCCTAGTATTTCACCCCCAATGTCTACAATCGTATCCACAACTCCCCAATATCTTTCAGAAACTCAAAAAGTTGAAGACAATGACTATAGAGTTCAATTACAAGGCTGTAAAAGAAGTAATGAAAAGGTTAAATGTGATTTGCTGATTACCAATCTAGCAAACAAAGACAGATATTTTCGCTTATGGATTGGTGGAAGTAGGATGATTTCAGACTCTGGTGATGTGTTTAGTCCTAAAGAAGTTCAGGTCGGCATCAGTAGTGACTCTAGTTCTGGAGATACATTAGTTACAAATATCCCGATAAAAGGCTCTATTACGTTTGAAGAAATTCCAAAACAGATTAACAACTTCTCTATACTAGAACTTAATTATGATGGAGCTGGACAAGGGCCATCTGGTAAGATTAAAATTTACAAAATAAGTCTTCGATAGAACTTTTTTTGAATTTTTAGATTCAGAGGGCTACTATTATAGCCTAACCAATTACTATTTGGCTCTTATTTTTATTTTCCCAGAGTGACATCACATAAGATGGTTAATCTAAAATAATATCAATTAAAATAGTCTTTCATTTTACAGTTTTTATTTAAGCAAAATCTAAGCAAAACCCAAAAACCAGACCCGATAAGAGTTATATTATCTAAAGCTGCAAAAATATATTGTTCTCCGATAACTCTACAACCTGCATTTAGGCTAAAAATAGACTTATTTTTCTCCCCTCACCAAAAAACCTTACCCCATCTGACATCTGCACCCCATCGCTAGGTTCGGAGTAATCCCAAGAGTGCATTTGACGGAAGGGAAGAGCCATCTTTTGGAAGACGTACTTCTCTTTAATACCAGAAGCGATTAAATCAGGCTTCTTAGCTTTAACGAACTCTTCAAATTCGTAGGCGGTAACGTCATCATAAATGATGGTGGCGTTATCGATGTAGTGGGTAGTACGTTTGTAGTCGTCGTTGTGGGCGAACTCGTAACCTGTACCGATAACTTTGATACCCAAATCTTCAAAAGCGGGTACAACGTGGCGAGGACGTAGACCACCTACGTACAACATTACGGTGTTACCTTCCAAACGAGGACGGTACTTATCAAGTACAGCATTCATTACTGGTGTGTACTTAGCAATTACCTTCTCAGCGTTTTCTTGAATCTTGGAATCAAATTTAGCTGCGATTTCACGTAAAGATGCAGCAATCTTGGTGGGGCCGAAGAAGTTGAACTCCATCCAAGGCATACCATATTGTTCTTCCAAACTACGGCAGATGTAGTTCATAGAACGGTAGCAGTGGATGAGGACTAACTTAGCAGCAGGGCCTTGGATCAACTCGTTGAGTGTACCATCACCAGACCACTGAGCTACAACACGTAAGCCCATTTCTTCCAACAGCATCCGGCTAGCCCAAGCGTCACCACCGATGTTGTAGTCACCGATTAGGGCTACATCATAGGGGCTTGGCTCGAAGTCGAGTTTGTTTTCTTTCTTCAGCTTGTCGTATTCTGGGAAAATCCAGTCACGGATAGCGTCGTTAGCGATGTGGTGTCCTAAAGACTGAGATACACCACGGAAACCTTCGCAACGTAAGGGTACAACAGGCTTACCAATTTGCTTAGAAGTTTTCTTAGCTACAGCTTCGATGTCATCCCCAATTAGACCGATGGGACATTCAGATTGAATGGAAACACCACGGTTTAGAGGGAACAGAACGTCAAGTTCTTCAATGAGTTTAACGAGTTTTTTGTCACCACCGAACACGATGTCGCGTTCTTGGAAGTCTGATGTAAAGTGCATGGTACCGAAAGAGTTGATACCAGTTACACCAACGTAGTAGTTACGACGACCAGACCAAGACCAGTAACCGCAACCTACAGGGCCGTGGCTGATGTGGATCATGTCCTTAATAGGACCCCAAACCACACCCTTAGAACCTGCATAAGCACAACCACGGGCGGTCATTACACCAGGAACGGATTTGATGTTAGACTTAACGCCGCAATCAGACTTGTTTTCTTCGTGGACGTTGAGGTGCTTTTCGCGTTTTTTGCGAGATTTTTCGGGATAAGCTTTCAGAACTTCTTTAATAAGTTCTTTATTTTCATCTACAAGATTCTTGTTTTCTGGAGGTGTCATAGTCTGCCTCGATGACTCTTACGAATGGGGAAATAGAAGGATTAGGGGGAGGAGAGAGGGAGAAGTGGGGAAGGGAGAGTGGGAAGGAAAATTACTTCCGCATCTTCCTTTCTCCGTGTCTCCTAATTACGGCATTATCTATTTGGTAGCTTCTGCGGGCTTACCGATGATTTCTGCGTGCTTAGAATCATCATCAAGAATACCGTATTCGATCAACAGGGCTTCGAGTTCATCCATTTCAATTGGTGTAGGAATGGTGAGCTTGTCGTTGTTGATGATTTTCTTGGCTAATGCACGGTACTCTTGACCTTGGTTGCTGTCTGGTGCGTACTCGTTAACAGTCATCCGACGCAATTCAGCGTGTTGAACGATGTTGTCACGAGGTACGAAGTGAATCATTTGAGTGTTCAAACGTTCAGCCAAGTTTTCGATCAATTCGGCTTCCCGGTCAGTTTTACGGCTGTTACAAATCAAACCACCCAAGCGTACACCACCGGAGTGAGCATATTTCAAAATACCGCGAGCGATGTTGTTAGCAGCATACATCGCCATCATTTCACCAGAGGTAACGATGTAGATTTCTTGTGCTTTACCTTCACGGATAGGCATAGCGAAACCACCACATACAACGTCACCCAATACGTCGTAGGATACGAAGTCTAGGTCTTGGTAAGCACCGTTTTCTTCTAAGAAGTTAATGGCGGTGATGATACCACGACCAGCGCAACCTACACCGGGTTCTGGACCACCAGATTCTACGCAACGAACGCCACGGAAACCGGTCAACATTACTTCGTGTAGTTCTAAGTCTTCTACTGCACCGCGTTCAGCAGCCAAGTGAAGTACGGTGGTTTGAGCTTTGGCGTGGAGCATCAAACGGGTAGAGTCAGCTTTAGGGTCGCAACCTACGATCATGATGCGTTGACCCATTTCTGCCATAGCTGCAAGGGTGTTTTGGGAGGTGGTAGATTTACCGATACCGCCTTTACCGTAGAAAGCTATCTGTCTAATGTTTTCGTCAGTCATTGTTCTCTTTTCCTGCAATTGGTTGGTTAGTTGGTCGGTCTTTGTGTTTGGATCTCACGCCTGTTGAGCTATGGCTGTGAGGGGTTTGTAGAACGTCGCCGAAGAGGGGGCGATCGCTCTACAGAAAAACCGGTAGAATTAGTGTTCATGATGGGTTCGTTATGTAATTAAGTGATGAGTGCTGAGTCCATAGTCCATAGTCCATAGCATTGATTTTTCACTGTTGACTAATGACCATTGACTAATGACTAAACTGCTTCTACTACTAGGCTGGGATTAATGCGATCGCGTAATCTGGATTCAATCGCTATTTTCAAGGTGGCTGTACTACTAGAACAGGAGCCACACGCGCCTTGCAGTACTACTTTGACAATATCGCCGTCTACATCGTAGAGTTCTACATCTCCGCCGTCGGCAATCAATACGGGTCTTACTTCTTCGTCTAATACTTTTTGAATGAGGGCAATCTTCTGCACGTTGGTGAGGGGTCGTTTTTGCCCAGAATTAGGAATATTTGTAGGTTTACTTCCGCCTTTATTGTTGAGGTTTGTTGCGGCTTTGTTTTCCTTTACATCTTTAATGATATCATCAATTTTAGCTAAACAGGAACCGCAACCGCCACCAGCTTTAATGTAATTTGTTACCTGTTCCGCACTAGTAAGGTCATTTTCGATAACTATGCGACGTACCTTATTTT
This sequence comes from Anabaena sp. CCY 9910, assembly GCF_963920875.1. Taxonomy (NCBI): domain Bacteria; kingdom Bacillati; phylum Cyanobacteriota; class Cyanophyceae; order Nostocales; family Nostocaceae; genus Anabaena; species Anabaena sp. CCY 9910. Next base: position 11,936 of record NZ_CAWUDJ010000018.1, read on the forward strand.
CACTCACACCGAAGCAAGTACAAACTAATGCACCTTCATCTTCGTCATCGTGAGTAGCGAGAGGAATGCCACGATAGTTATAAATAGCAGCTTCCAGAGCTTCTTGCCCCATAACAGAGCAGTGCATTTTGGCTTCTGGCAAGCCACCGAGGTAATCAGCAATGTCTTTATTAGAAACTTTCAGAGCTTCATCTAAAGTCAGACCCTTAATCATTTCAGTTAATGCGCTAGAAGAAGCGATCGCACTGGTACAACCAAAGGTCTGGAAGCGGGAGTCAACAATCTTATCAGATTCTACTTCCACCTTGATGTGCAGTCTCAGCGCATCACCGCAAGCAATACTCCCAACTTCACCGGTAGCAACCTTCACGCCAGGTTCGCCGTTATCTTCAATGACTCCCTGATTCTTGGGATCGTAAAACAGTTCTAATACTTTATCTGTGTAGTCCCACATATTTAGTTCCGAGTGCTGAGTTTTAAGTGCTGAGTGAGGGATTGGTTACTGGGGACTGGGGACTGGGAATTGGGAATTGCCTAAATTTTTTCTCCCCCTGCTCCCGAAGTTCGCCCGGAGGGAAACCCTCCTTGCGACTTCTCTTCCTGCCCCCTGCCCCTCAGCTTCTTCCTATTCCCTAATTAACGATGTGCCAATGTCTGTTCTTGGGCTTGCAGCCAACCCGCTTCATCATTTTTGAAGGGGGAAAGGGCGCGGAGACGTTCGACAATTTCGGGCATGACTTCGATGACGCGATCGATTTGAGCTTCTGTAGTGTAGCGACAAAGACTGAAGCGAATCGAACCGTGGAGGGTGGTGTATGGTAAACCCATTGCCCGGAGGACGTGGGATGGTTCCAGCGACCCAGAGGTACAAGCCGAACCAGACGACGCACAGATGCCATATTTGTTTAAGGAGAGCAGAATCGCTTCGCCTTCGATGTATTTGAAGCCGATGTTGGTAGTGTTGGGCAATCTCTGCGTAATATCGCCGTTAACTTCACAGTCAGGGATTTTAGCGAGTAAGGTTTGTTCTAGGCGATCGCGCAGCCTTGTTTCTTTCTTAATCGCTGTTTCGATATGAATTAATTCTAACTCTGCGGCTTTACCTAATCCGACAATTCCGGGTACATTCTCTGTCCCTGCACGGCGACCACGTTCTTGATGTCCACCAATTAACAAGGGACGGAATCTCACACCGCGACGCACATACAAAGCGCCAATACCCTTGGGTGCGTGGATTTTGTGACCAGATATGGTTAACATATCGATGGTGCTGGTCTTCATATTCAGAGGTATCTTACCTACTGCTTGCACCGCATCTACATGGAAGATTGCGCCACGTTCCTTAACTCGTTTTCCAATTTCTTCAATGGGGAAAATAGTTCCGGTTTCGTTGTTCGCATACATAATTGTCACCAAGGCGGTGTTACCTGTCAGGGAGGCTTCTAGCTCATCTAGATCTAATTGCCCGTGACCATTTACCGAAAGATAGGTAACAGTGTAGCCTTGGGTTTCTAATTGTTTGCAGACATTTAAGACTGCGGGGTGTTCTACCTGAGTGGTTATGATGTGGCGCTTCTCTGGTTGGGCTAACAATGCGGCACGAATGGCAGCATTATCACCCTCAGTTCCGCAACTAGTAAAAACAATTTCTGATTCATCCGCACCCAAAAGGGCAGCAACTTGTTCTCTCGCTGTTCTCACTGCCTTTCCCAGTTGTCCACCAAAGGTGTGCATACTAGAAGGATTGCCGTAATAATCAGTCAGGTAGGGCATGATTGCCTCTACAACCTCTGGATCTACCTTAGTGGTAGCATTATTATCGAGATAAATAACACTCATCTTTATACCCCTAAGATTTCACCCTGATGCTTTTGAATTTGTTCGGAAAATTTCTGAGAATAGAAGTATTCACTATCAAATATAATGAAAGTCGTGTCTATAGGTTGTTATGGAAAATTGGGGTTACGCGAGAGTTAGCGGCGAGGAACAGCAAACAGATAAAGGTGCGTTGCGGAAGCAAATAGAACGCTTGCAGAATGCTGGCTGTGCAAAAGTGTACTGGGATATTCAATCGCGGACAACCGAAGTCAGGGAAGGACTACAACAATTAATTCATGATTTGCAGACATCTCCAACAGGTAAGGTAAAATCACTGCAATTTACCCGCATTGATCGCATCGGCTCATCATCGCGGTTGTTTTATTCCTTGTTGGAAGTATTACGATCTAAGGGAATTAAACTGATAGCCTTAGATCAAGGCGTTGACCCAGACAGCCTTGGCGGGGAACTAACAATTGATATGTTACTGGCGGCTGCCAAATTTGAGGTAAGAATGGTGACGGAGAGATTGAAAAGCGAACGTCGTCATAGGGTGAACCAGGGAAAAAGTCACCGAGTCGCCCCGTTAGGATACCGCATAGATAAAGATAAATATATACGCGATCGCTCACCATGCGTTTGCTTACTAGAAGGACGAAGAGAATTAACTGTATCTGACTTAGCCCAGTATATTTTTCACACTTTTTTTGAGTGCGGTTCCGTTGCGGCTACTGTGCGTAAGCTGCACTCAGATTTTGGTATAGAAACAAAAGTTCTCAATTGGAATAAACTAGAAAAATCTTCCCGGATTGTCGGCGACGACGACTTAGATAAAATTGCATTTACACCAAATAAAACTAATCACCCCTTACGTTATCCTTGGTCTGGGCTGAGATGGTCAATCCCTGGCTTAAAAGCTTTATTAGTCAACCCTGTTTATGCCGGGGGTTTGCCTTTTGATACTTACGTTAAATCAAAAGGCAAACGCAAGCATTTTGACGAATGGAAAGTAAAATGGGGAACCCACGACGATGAGGCAATCATTACCTGTGAGGAACACGAACGCATCAAACAGATGATTAGAGCAAATCGCAATAATCGATGGGCTGCAAGAGAAGACAACGAAGTCAACCCATTTTCTAATTTACTTAAATGTACCCATTGCGGCGGCTCAATGACACGCCACGCCAAACGGGTAGATAAGAGTGGACAAGCTATTTATTATTATCAGTGCCGTTTGTATAAAGCTGGCAACTGTAGCAATAAAAATATGATTTCATCCAAAATATTAGACATCCAAGTAATGGATTTATTGGCACAAGAAGCCGAACGGTTAGCCAACTTGGTGGAAACAGATGAGCCGCTTATTGTAGAAGAACCTCCAGAAGTCAAAACGCTGCGCGCGTCCCTGAATAGCCTGGAAACATTGCCAGCAAGTTCAGCAATTGAACAAATTAAAAATGATCTCAAAGAACAGATTGCGATCGCACTAGGAGCAACCAATAATGCTTCTAAACAATCTCTAATTGCCAAGGAAAGAATTATACAGGCTTTTGCTCATAAAAGTTACTGGCAAGGACTCAATGCTCAAGATAAACGAGCAATCCTTAATGGTTGCGTGAAAAAAATCTCCGTAGATGGTAACTTTGTTACAGCCATTGAGTATCGTTACTAGCCAAAGTTGCGCGCGCGAGAAAAGAGCGATACCTACGGTAACCTACGCTAACGCCTACACAAGAATACCTGGCGTTGCATAAATGCGGGATGAATTTAGACTTTTGTACAAAGCAGAATATTGATTCTACCCTTCGGGAACGCTTTCAGCGAATGCGTCTTTGTGCCTACCCTTCGGGTTCCGCGTTAGCGGTATGCGTGAGACAAAAATCATCCCACTAATCAGCAACGCCGAATACCTTATTCGCTAGAATCAAAACAAACTGGAAACATCTTGCTATGGTAGCTATCTCTCAACCATTGCCAAAAATGACAATTGAGGAATATCTCGCATGGGAACCTCAACAAGACATCCGCTACGAATATGTTAACGGCGAAGTTTTTGCAATGACGGGTGGTACAATTCCCCACAATGACATTGCACTTAATTTTTACAGAGCCTTATACCCACACTTACGTGCTAGGGGTTGTCGAGTGAATGTGTCAGATGTGAAAGTGCAAGTTACACCTCAAAGTCCTTACTATTATCCTGATGTTATTGTCAGCTGCGACCCTCAAGACATCAATGCGCGTAGATTTATTCAAAACCCCAAAATAATTGCCGAAGTTCTCTCCCCTGGGACAAGCAGTAAAGATAGGGGCGAAAAATTCACCAATTACCTGAAAATCCCTTCTTTGCAAGAATATTTACTCATAGATTCAGAAACAATCTCCGTAGAACGCTACTGTCGGGGAGAAGGCAGAATGTGGCTTTACTACCCCTACACAGAGGGAGATATAATTACCCTATCCAGCATCGAATTTGAATTGGCGATCGCCCTACTATACGAAGGGGTTATCTTGGGAACAGAAGCAGAATAGTATGACCTCAAAACCAGATTGCGATCGCGCTGTTACATTGCAACCATGATAAATTTCATCAGGTATTGTAGCTGTAGTAGCTGTAGGGTGCATCAGTGCGAAAAAACCTAACCAGACAAAAAACTATTCATACTGACGCACCCCACAAAACTTGAAACGGAGGAAATAGTGCAATGGCTAAATTAGATGAATATCGCCGTTCCTGGTAATGAGTAAATTCTCCATATAATAGATGGATACTCAACGGCTACATTAAAACAATATGTGTAGATGATAACCTTGTAAAAGCCATTGAGTATCATTACTAGGCAGTCTTGTTTTTGGACTTTGTTTTTTGTTCTGGAATAGCCGGGGTAGAATTTAACTCTGCTTTACGTTTTTCCCATTCAAGAACTGTGCGAATTACAACTTGTGACCAAGATTCATAAATCATAAGTATCGTTGTTAGTTAATTTGAGAATAGCGAAAGTTGAAATCTTTTTTGTTCATTGCAAGCTATTCGCGTGAAATAATAATTGTTGGAGAGTTAATTTTTGAACTAAAGTCAAATACTTACCTCGTAAGTGTTTCAGGAATTTGAGCTAATACAGCGATTGTTCGCTGAAACTTAAAACTGGTAATTAGTTGAATCTCCTTCAGATTTTTTTACGAATCAGCTCTGAGAGAACAAAATGTTGAAAGTATTTGAGATGCGATAAATGAAGGGCTGACAAATAAATCTACTGAATAATTTGAGATAGATGAATGTGGTAACTTTACGTTAGGAAAAGAAATCGTGTTGCAATAAATTTCCCAAGCTATGAAAATCTGTTGGAGAATTAAGTGTATGCAGCAGATTTAATTCATCCGTATCAAATCATACTATTACATATTTAATTATTCAAGTGTTTCAGCCAAAGTATCAGAAAATTGGAGGTTTTCTAACTCCTGCAAGCTCAAAAAACGCAATTCACCCATTTTTTGCTTGACTAGACCTAAAAACTTTGTAAAAATCCTGACTCAAAAATTTACTTCATTTCATTCATCATTTATGGCGTTTCCCAGGCAACTGAAGTACCCTCAACCTTCTATATAAAAACCAGTAGCTTTAAAAATGTATTTCACTAGATTGAGAAACGCTATAAACACTTACTTGTGCAGAATAGACTGTGCAACTTGGACAGCCAAATCAAGTCCTGGCTGCATTTTCTTAGACTGCTGACGCTTATCGTAATGCTTACGTTGAGTAGCCCGACTGTGGTGCATAGATTTAGCAGTAGAGACCATTAAGTTTTCTGGCACACCATTTTCTTCTAAGTATGTAATGTACATGGAACGAGTTAGATGTGGCGTAATTGCTTTTTTAGTCAATCGATAAGCTCTGCGCTTGACATAATCACGAACGGCATTTGCTGTTAGAGGTTTACCACTGTCAACCATTGTGAAACAGAAACTATGCTCTGGAGCAAACACTGCTCGTAATCCCCCTTCCCAGGGCAAGTTGGCATAACTAGGTAAAGCTTTGTAATCATGCAACCATGCCTGGAAATATTGATACAAACAAGTACCATCCTGAAACTTGACATTGGGTATAGGAATCCATTCCTCTTCATTGTCAATCTTCGTAGCACCAGAGGTCAGGTGAATTTGCCATTTATCATCTTTCCAAACTAAACTTTTCCCTTCCTCTAGCTCTCGCACAGTTCTTTGACGGTCTGGTGGCAAGAAAGCCCAAAAACTACATAACAAGAAAATCTGAAGACTTTGCCCTATGCCACGAAGCACACGTAATCCGGAAGGCTGTTCTCTGCCTGGGCGTACATAGACTACTACGGTAGCTTCCTGACGCAAGGTCTCTACTAAACTTAACCACTCTGGCCAGTCTAACCATTTCTTTTCGACATCAATGGCAGGAGTAGCTGTATCTACCCGCTTTATCACCTCCCTTAAGAGTTGACGTAACATGATGATCACAGGGATATCTTCATAGTCCTCTGCTTGAAGCTTGTCAGTTTCATTACGATATAAGAATTTAGCAACGAAAATGTAGACAAGTATAACTCCCTGCTCCATACCAGGTGAAACTTTCCGCTCTTCGCGATACCAGCGCAGTAATCGTTTGATATCGCTCTGACATTTAATTGCTGCCTGCCTTGCTTGTTCTTTTAATTCCTCTTGTTGAATTAATCGTTGAGCTAGTGAACTATCAATAGGTAGTGTTCGTAGACCCGTGCGGATGGGAACAAAGGGAATTAGTGTGTTGATATTGAGTTTTACTGTAGAAGCAACGCACTGACGACAAGGTTCGGCACCTAAAATTTGTTTAATTCTGCTGGTATTCAGCTTAGCAGTTGTAGCTCTCATGCCCAATATATCTATGCCAAAGTCTTCCAAGTCAAGTAGTTGTTTCTCCAAAACATCAGAAACCATATCTCCTGGGATACAGCCGAGTCCAAATCTTGGTTGCCATTGTTTGTTAGTAGTTTTCACCTTATCTGCATTACGGCCTTTTCGCCAAAGTGGATGGTGAGCAGTTGATGTCTGAGATTGTGTAGCTGACTCATTTTGCAGAACAACATATTTTTGAGAAAACTGGATAATTCTGTTGAGAATAGCTCGGTAATTTCGTTGAATACTTTTGGGAATTTTTAAGTCATCAAATACTTTTTGCTGAATTTTTAAGGCATTTTGGAACTCTTTTAAAGATATTTTCTTGGCGAATTCCTGAGCAGCGATTTTTTCTGCTTGTGTGATTTTTTTACCTTGTATAGAAGGACTTCCCCATCCAGGCAAAGTATAGCGATAGACAGAAGTTTCAGATTGATTGAATATGCTGTAGCTTTGATTAGGGTGTTCTTGATTTAGGTGTTTTTCAAATTCTTTTAGCAATTCATAAGCATTTTCAGGTTGACTAACCCGTGACTCTTCTGAAGCTGTAATAATTAGAACGTCTAATTTTGGCATATTTGATTCCTTGTGTCTAAAGAGTATAAACAATAATTATTGCGTTTTACTCGTGATTTGAGAACGAAACCATTAGTTAATTAGCTAACATTTGAACCTGGATTTAACCCAAAAATATTGATTAAATAAGGTTGTGATGTTTCGAGATGTTCTATCTGCAATAAATATCTAGCAATATATGCAATATATTTAGTTTTTACTATTTACGAACCATGAGAATTTATACCAAAACCAGCATGAGTTTTGGCATCAGAGTTTTCTCGAAATAGCTCTATAGCAACCTGATCAACATCTACACTTAGTAATGTGGCACAGGATGCAGTAAATTCTGATCTTTCAGATTAAAGTCTCTAAGCCTTGCAGCACAAAGGCTTTACCTAAATTTAGCGTGATTTAGGTTAGTCAGGGTATAAATTCCTTTGCCTTGTCTTGGTACTCGGTACACAATTTTGTCATCGACCACGAAGCTTTCTTGGCTAGTCTTTCGCTCCATTGCTTGAATATATTTACAACTTGCACTTAAAAAAGGCTTCCAATAGTTTTTTTCAAACTCGTCATTTTTTTCTAGTAATAGGGCTACCTCAATTAATTTATGGAAGTGAGGAGATGTTTCTTGTATAAGAGGATTTTTCAGACATCGAAAATCAGCGATTATCTTGCGTTTCTCCTTAATTATGGAATTTTTGCCAGATGCTTCATTTTCCATAATGATTTCAGTATCTATTTGCTTCGCTTCGTGAATAATTTTTAAAAACCAATCGGCGGCGTGTAGATAGTGTTGGCTTAAATAATTTTGGCTATCAAAGCAGATAGTACAGAGTTTAAGTACTTGATTAAGTAATTCAGCCCAAGGTTCATATAGTTGAGCAAGTTCAGTTGATGTAGGAATGATGAGGTCAGAATTCCACTGTTTCTTAACAATCCAATAAAGGGCAATTCGCCAATCTGCGTCTAACATATCTGCATGGCACTGAAGGGCTGGTTGATCCAGGAATGAAAGTTTCAGTGTATAGTTTGGCAACTCACCATCAGAAAAACATACTTCCACAAGTGTGGGTAGGATAGACATCCGAGGTTTCAAACTCGATTTATCAATATATCTCCAGTAAATTATCTGTTTTCCTGCTGTATCTGGCATCCGTTCATTTGTCTGGTCTGGAAAGCTACAAACAGGTAACGGTGGTGGAACTTGGTTTAGTTGTTGAAATGTTTCTCTCCAAGGAGATGGAATGTTATCCACCGGAACAGGTGGAATACATATAATATTTTCAATACTCATTTTTTATATAGTTCTAGATGTTTCAAAAGAATAAATACGGTTCAGTGTAAATCATTATTCCCGCATTTTTACTGAAGCTAACATCTAGGCATTCATTAAGAGGCTGACAACCTAAGATTGTGGCTGATTTAACTTCTTAGCCGCTTGGTAGGTTTGAACTCTAATTCACCAATGGATTTGTATTTCCCTGACAAATCCAAGCTCCCCAGTAAAAGGGATGCTCTAATGGTGTGTCATCTTCTTGACAATCAATTTTACTATTTACGGATAACTCTTTGACCGCCAAAAGTTCTTTCAAAACTTCTAAACCCAAAGCTGATGCACGCAATTGTTTAACTGTAATTTTACGTATATAATTCTGAGCAGAATCTAAAGCCTCAGAGCGACTCATTCCAGATTGGAAATTATCAAAAAAACGCTCCATCAGTAGAGCCGTCACTTTGTCAGGAACAGACCAGAGGCTCATCACCAGAGTTTTTGTACCCGCCACTGCAAAAGCGCGACGTAACCCAAACACACCTTCGCCAATTTTAATATCTCCCCTGGCAGTATCGCAGGCAGAAAGAACCGTCAATTCATTCGCCGACAAATCTAAATTGGCAATATCTTGGGCAAAAACAAAGCCTTTACCTGCGGCTAATGGTAGTGTTCCACCAGCCAGCCAAGTATTAGCACCGGCTAGAGCCAGTCCAGAACGCAACATGGGATTTTCTACCTTAGTTGTGCGCTGACGTTCCATACTTAATAGATTGCGTCTTTTCGTCACTGGTTGCGCCTGGGAATCGCTTTGGAATAAGCCATGAGTAGCAATTAGCATGATTTTGGGACAATTGCTATTTGTTAAGCGGGTTTCTAGTGCCTCAGCACCTAAGTATAATTTGGCATCAGGCAGTTTTTTCGCCACACTTTCCCCTAAAAATCTTGTCCCAGGCGCAGGGAGTAAACCTGTGTTTGTAAACTGATCATTTAGCTGAAAACTTCGCAAATCGAGCCGAGTATTGTTTTCCCAATCCCCAGTCCCCGATAAATCGAAATCAGGATCTGCAATAATTAATGGTGCAGAGATAGAACCTGTTGATGGCTGAATTTTGCTACGGAGAATTTCTCGCCCGACACCTAGATAACTGATAGTGTAATCATCCATTAATAGACGTGAGCCTGTGGCATCAATGGGCAATATCTGAAATGGCACTAAGTTTAAATTACCATCGGGTGCAATAATCAGATGTCTGCAATCTTTCACTAAGTCACGAATAGGCTCAAACAGTGCTTGACTCAGTTCTATTGCAGGTGTGGGATTATATGATTTGATGTGCAGCTTTGGTGCTTTACCCCAAGCGAGTGTAGGCAGGGTATAATCAGATGCTTGTAAACGAAATGCCTGAATCAATCTATCGATGGTATCAGATGCGCCTAAATCTATCATCTGCGCGGCATCTGCTTTTCCGGCTGTTAAAATAAATGCTAAATACCGAGATGGATGCCATTGTGTTTCTCCATTCGCTGAAACTGCCTGAAAATCGAATACGTCAAAGCGCACAAACTCGACCAAAATGGAGTTATGTGGTAACGCTGCAACAATAGCCTGACAATCAAAAACTTGCTCAGATAGCTGAATTTCTGGAACTTGTGCAGCTAATTGTTTTTGTAAGTTGTTATGTCTGCTTTGCAGTTGTCTTAAATTATCTTGGTATGTAGCTAAGTCATCTGTTTCGGGAACTGCAAAAGTGAGATGGATAATTTGATTGCTTAAATCGCGCAGTTGACGAAATTTTTCTGTGAGTTGGGGGTAACGGCCGTTATAGAATGCTTGATTTTGAGCCGCTAGAGCCGATGCAGTCAAGGCTTTACGTTTAAGGATAAAATCTAGGGCTGCTAGTTTTGCTTTATCTGAGTCAGCCAGATGGTTGCAGACTAGGGAAAGAAATAAGTCAAAGTTATTTCTAATTTTATCAAGAAAGGAGAGGCGATCGCTCTCTGAACTAAAAGCAAATATATTCCGTATAATCTGATCATGAATGTTACTCGCCTCGATGCGATAAGATAAAGCTTCATCTGGGCGATTAGTTGCAGCTAACACCGTTGCCAGATTATTTAAGCTAAACGCAACATCAGGATGCTCATCTCCCAACAGGCGTTTTCTCATCGCCAAAGTTTCTACATATTTCTGATGTGCTTCTTCATAGCGTCCCAGAGAAAAATATAATTCTCCCAAATTACTCAGGCTATTAGCGATTTGTGGGTGTGATTCTCCTATTAATGACTTTCTCAGGCTCAATGTTGCTAAATGTAGTTCCTCAGCTTGTTGATAACGCCCTTGAAAATCATAAATAACCGCTAAGTTATTCATCGTACTTGCTACTTGTGGATGTTCCTCACCAAAGGCAGTTTTAACAATATCTAAGGCTGATAAAAGTAATGATTCCGCTTCTGGATATTTAAATTGAGCATGATATAATGCTGCTAAATTATTCAGAATTGTTGCTATAAATGGATGTCGTTCTCCTAAAAGATTTGTCGTCATCTTCAAAGATTCGAGATGCAGTTGTTCCGATTCGGAATATCGCCCTTGTAACCGATAAATAACTGCTATCTGGTTGAAGGTCAAGGCAATATCAGGATGCTCGTCACCTAAAAGATTTTTTTGAATTTCTAAAGCTGATAAATACTTTTGTTCGGCTTGAGAATAATTTCCTATTTCTTCATAAAGTCCCGCCAGATTATTTAAAGCATCGGCAATTATAGGATGCTCTTTCCCTAATGAGCTTTCCAGCATTGGGAATACTTCTAAATATAATTTTTCCGCTTCTAAATATCGCCCTTGGTAAGTGTAAATCACTGCCAGGATTTTTAAGCTATCAACAATATCGAATTGCTCAGAACTGAACAGCTTTTTTCTTAAAGAATAAGCTTCTAGAGCCTTTTGTTCAGCTAATAAATAACGTCCTTGAATCAGATAAAGTTCTGCTAAATTATCCAAGCCACTAGCAATATCAGGATGTTCATCACCTAGTAAGCGTTTTCTCATTGCCAATGCTTCTAGATATTTTTGCTCGGATTCTAGGTAACATCCCTGTTCTTGATAAGTTCCTCCCAGATTACTGAAGGTAGATGCAATATATGGATGTTCGTCTCCTAATATTTCTTTCCATCTGTCTAAAACATCTAAATGCAGTTGTTCCGCTTCTTGATAACGTCCTTGAACATCATATAATCTAGCCAAATTATTCAGGCTAATAGTAATATCAGGGTGTAACTCTTCCAACAAGCGTCTTTTCATCGCCAAGGTTTCTAAGTGCATTTTTTCTGCTTCTTGATAACGCCCAAGGGATGTGTATATTGATGCTAGATTAGTCAAGGTTTGAGCAATATCAGGATGTTCATCGCCAAACAGATGTTTTCGCATTCCTAACACTTCTAAATGCACCTGTTCAGCTTTGAGATATTTTCCTTGTTCTCGATAAATTTCTGCCAGATTATTTAAATTAGTCGCAATTTGAAAATGTTCTGCTCCAAAAATGCTTTCCCAAATTTCCAGAGATTCTAAAAAATACTTTTCAGCTTCTGAGTAATTCCCTTGTGAATAGTATAGTGCTGCTAGATTATTTAAAGATTGTGCAACATCAGGATGTTCTGAACCTAAAATATTTTTTCTAATAGTTAAGGCTTGTAAATACAAGGGATTAGCTTCTAAATAACATCCTTGTATGCGATATAATTCTGCTAAGTTATTCAAGCTATCACAATATTCTGAATGCTCTGTTAGCTGCTGGCTTTCTCCTAAGTTGACAGCTTGTTGGGCAATAATTATTGCTTGCTTGAAGTCTCCTTGTCCAGCAAGTTGCACAACCTGTAAGTTAAGTTGATTTAATTTTTTTAAGAGTTTTTTCATCTGCTAGTTCCAGATGTTTGTATATTTTTTAGGTTTGATTTTTCAATCAATTATTTTATGACTGACGCAACTGGCATATTTTTCATGTAGGGTGTGTGACGCAGCGAAAGTATTTGAACGTAGTTATGAGATATATAGCGTCACGCACCAACTATCGATTTTAAAAAGTAAAAAGATAAAAGTAAAAAGTAAAAAGATAATATCCATAAATAAATTTAGGAGATTTGATAAGGATGTATTATTTCTCGCGCTATGCGTCTCGTAGCCACAAGGCTTCTCGGAGAGTAATAAATGTTTTTACTTCGTTCCATAAATAAATTTAGGGGCTTCAGACCATTTTTCCCTTTCTTTCTTTTGCCTTTTTACTTTTTACTTTTTACTTTTGCCTTGTTCGGTGACACTTGCGTAAGTCCTATATTTATTTTATCTAAAATTATTCATCATCAATTTCTATCCCCGTGAGGGGTAAAGGAATTAAAACTAAATGGTGCCGACGAACAGCGTGCCACTCGCAACTATGTTTCCATCCCCGTGAGGGGTAAAGGAATTAAAATCGGCATCTTGTTGTTGTTCTTTGTTGGCTCCTCAGAAATTGTTTCCATCCCCGTGAGGGGTAAAGGAATTAAAACAATTCACAGGTTTTAAGGTTTATCAAACCGACAGTAACGGTTTCCATCCCCGTGAGGGGTAAAGGAATTAAAACACAATAGGAAAAGCCGTTCTTGTTTTCATCACCGGAATTTAGTTTCCATCCCCGTGAGGGGTAAAGGAATTAAAACTATTAATTTCAGGAACGGAAAGTTTCTTCTAACTGTAGTTTCCATCCCCGTGAGGGGTAAAGGAATTAAAACCTGCTGAGATCAAAGAGGCACTGGGTCGCATTGAGGAAATGTTTCCATCCCCGTGAGGGGTAAAGGAATTAAAACTCGTCAAAACAAATGAAGGTAGGTTCAGCCCTGAAGGAGTTTCCATCCCCGTGAGGGGTAAAGGAATTAAAACTTTGGCAACAGCCATCGGCTTAGCTATGCAGCTTTTGTTTCCATCCCCGTGAGGGGTAAAGGAATTAAAACTTAATAGGTGAAACCGTTAATATAACGATCTATAGTTTCCATCCCCGTGAGGGGTAAAGGAATTAAAACCAGGATGCCGCCCCAATTGCCTAAACTTTCAGGAATTAGTTTCCATCCCCGTGAGGGGTAAAGGAATTAAAACCTTTTGGCACAGCATTCAAGTCTGGAGATGAGCTAAAAAGTTTCCATCCCCGTGAGGGGTAAAGGAATTAAAACCGTTCGTATAAAGTGAGAAAAATGAAAATCACAAAATTAAAGTTTCCATCCCCGTGAGGGGTAAAGGAATTAAAACTTTTTCGGATTACTTCAGATTTCAACCAATATGAATTGATGTTTCCATCCCCGTGAGGGGTAAAGGAATTAAAACAATTGTTTCCAGGTTCCAACTAATTGGAGTTCAATTGGGTTTCCATCCCCGTGAGGGGTAAAGGAATTAAAACACTGCAATCCAGATGGTATGAAATATTACCGCATCCCACAGTTTCCATCCCCGTGAGGGGTAAAGGAATTAAAACAATGCTATGGAACAGTGCCGCACTGCTTCCTCTCTCTATCAGTTTCCATCCCCGTGAGGGGTAAAGGAATTAAAACCCTACCCTTGTAGAAGCATTACTACGAAAGGGTTTGAAGGGGTCATTTTAGCGGGGGGTACATTTTACCTGTCAATAAGCACAACTTATTGAGAATATAAGACTCATACACCCTATTGGAACCCTTGTACAGCAAGCGATTAGCGGGGGTCAACGAAATCATAAGGGTTTCAGAGATCGCTCTACCCCCGCTAAAAACTTACGTATGGAAAGTAAAACTAAGCACTTTTGCGTTTATTTTGAAACCTGATATTAAGTTTTCAAGGTTCTGTTGCTATATGAGCAGTAGTATAACAAACTACTTAAAATTTTAAACACCTAAACTATTAACTTTTCTATCATGCAGTAATCATGTAATCTGTGTACCAAAGTTGATATTCTCCGCGTCCAGTCACATATTCTAGTAACGCCGCCAGATGACTGGGTTGTAATTCCAAAGGGTCATTATCTCCTTGCGGTAGCCAGTCTAATGCAGGTACTTCCTTAGTAAAAACTGCGATAATTTCCTCCTTACCTGGATTTCCTTCTATTGGGAAAGACGTTATGGGCGAACCTTCTTGAGGCAAAGTTGTCTTACCTGTATTCAAGTGCGCCTGGGGAGCAAAACACGAAGGACAAAAACACCATAGTTGTCCTGATGTATCTTTTTGCAACAGGATTAAATATCCGGGAGTCTCTAAGTTGACTTCAAAACGAATATAACTGCCCACCTGCACTGATTTTTCGTAACGACTCGGTATTTTCTGACCCCAACCTAGTGTTTCCTCCTTTACTAAAACTAGCCCCATTTGTTCAGTAGGAGAACTTAATAATTGTAGTTGTTGCCAAAGCTTATCGAGGGGTGTGAGTTCTTCGGGTTCGGCTTTTTACTTTTAACTTGACATCATGTTCACTATTGAACACCTTAATTTCGCATGGTTACAAGTACGGGCGGGAAGTAAAAACGCGGGTGTTGATGGCATTTCTGTTGATTTGTTTGAGTCGATGGCGACGGAACAATTACAGAATATCGCCTATCAACTTAACCACGAAACTTATACACCAAATCCTGCTAAAGGGTTTTATATACCTAAAAAGAATGGCAGTAAACGGTTAATTGGTATCCATACTGTACGGGATAGAATTATCCAACGGCTACTACTTGATGAATTGTATTTTCCTTTAGAAGATACGTTTCTAGATTGCAGCTATGCTTATCGTCCTGGGCATAGTATTCAACAAGCAGTACAGCATTTATATGGATACTATCAATATCAACCGAAATGGATTATCAAAGCTGATGTTGCTGATTTTTTCGATAATCTTTCTTGGGCATTGTTGTTAACTCTCTTGGAGGAATTATCCCTCGAATCGAGTGTATTAGAGTTGCTAGAACAACAGTTGAAATCAGGAATTATCATTGCTGGACAATATCGCAATTTTGGCAAGGGAGTTTTACAAGGTGGAATACTTTCTGGGGCTTTAGCTAATTTATATCTCACGAGTTTTGATAGAAAATGTCTCAGTCAAGGGATTAACTTAGTTAGGTATGGTGATGATTTTGTTATCGCTTGTAATAGTTGGCTAGAAGCAAACCGCATCCTTGACAAAATTACTGGCTGGTTAGGGGAAGTTTATTTAACTCTCCAACCAGAGAAGACACAGATTTTCACCCCTAACGATGAGTTTACCTTTTTGGGTTATCGCTTTGCTGGCGGCGAAGTTTATGCACCACCACCACCCGAACCTGTACGCCCTGGGGAGTGGGTAATTAATGATTCGGGTACACCTTATTTCCGCCTGAAACCTAAGCCGAGAAAACCAGTTTCCCATCCTCCCAAAGCTTGCAGTATTGACAAACCAATTAATTTTCCTAAAGCATCTCTTTCTCATTATTGGCAAGAAACCATGACTACTTTATATATAACCGACCAAGGCGCATATTTAAGTGTAAAAAATCAACAATTTCAAGTTTATTATCAGGGAGAATTGCGGATTAAAGTTCCAGTGATGCGGGTGAGTAATGTGGTGTTGTTTGGTTGTTGTAATGTCTCACATGGTGCGGTGAGTATGGCGTTGCGGCGACGGATTCCCATTATGTATTTATCACAGAAAGGCAGATATTTTGGTAGGTTGCAAACAGAAGGCGATGCAAAAGTTGAATATTTGATGTTGCAGGTTGAGCGTTGTCAAAATCCTGAATTTACCAGAAAGCAAGCTGAAGCGATAGTCACAGCTAAAATTCATAACTCTCGAATACTATTAATGAGGTTAAATCGTCGTCAAAAATCTAAAAATGTTGATGAAACAATTATCAAAAAAGCATCTAGCGACTTGGATATTTTGATGAGCAAATTACCCTTTGCAGAAAATATGGATATGCTGCGAGGATACGAAGGAAAAGCCGCGACAATTTATTTTCAAGCATTAGGAAGTTTATTCTCTGGTGCGTTTAAATTTGAAAAGCGCACTAAGCGTCCACCCACTGACCCTATTAATAGTATGCTCAGTTTGGGATACACTTTATTAAGCCAAAATGTCTATTCTTTTATTCAATCTGTAGGCTTACATACTCATTTTGGCAATTTACACGTTCCTCGTGATAACCATCCAGCTTTGGTTTCTGATTTGATGGAAGAATGGCGGGCTGGCTTGGTTGATTCTTTGGTGGTTTATTTAGTCAATTCAGAAGTTTTTACAATTGATGATTTCACATTACCCGATGAACGAGAAGGAGTGTACTTTCAGCCTCACGCACTCAAGAAGTTTCTGAAGCATTGGGAAGAAAAATTGCAATCAGAAGTGACTCATCCTCACACTGGACAAAAAGTAGCATATCGTCGCGCTCTTGAGTTGCAAGTGCGAGAGTATATTTCGTGTTTGAAAGGGGAGGTGGAAGTTTATCGTCCAATGATTTGGGAGAGATAGTCAAGCAAAGTTATGTTAAGTTTGCGGTTGGCGTTGTGAAAAATCCAAGGTGATTTGTTATACTTTTGAAGGCATTCACAGAACCTTGAAAACTTAATTTTACGTTTCCAAGTGAAAGCAAAAGTATTTGTTTGAACTTTACACACGTAAGTTTTTAGCGGGGGTAGAGCGATCGCCAAAACCTTGATTCTTTCGTTGACCCCCGCTAATCGCTTACTGTACAAGGGTTCCAATAGGGTGCATTAGTCCTCAATTCTCAATAAGTTGTGCTTGTTGACAGGTAAAATGTACCCCCCGCTAAAATGACCCCTTCAAACCCTTGCGTAGTAATGCTTCTACAAGGGTAGGGTTTTAATTCCTTTACCCCTCACGGGGATGGAAACGGTAAAGGGAGTTTGCGTGTAGAGCGATGACGCGAGGTTTTAATTCCTTTACCCCTCACGGGGATGGAAACTAGAAGCATTGATCCGCCTTCTCAATCAACTCCAACTGTTTTAATTCCTTTACCCCTCACGGGGATGGAAACATGCCAGCCATTGCTAGCATTATCATTGTGATGAATTTGTTTTAATTCCTTTACCCCTCACGGGGATGGAAACATCTTGATATTTTGCAATAAACTCCTCAGGTGAACGTTTTAATTCCTTTACCCCTCACGGGGATGGAAACCTTGGCAGCTACGATACAGCGCTTACGCGCAGCGAAAAGTTTTAATTCCTTTACCCCTCACGGGGATGGAAACCCTTAGACATTGATTGTGTCAACAAAGACACAATCGTTTTAATTCCTTTACCCCTCACGGGGATGGAAACACCTCGATTCGCCTCAGGGTCTATATTCCAAACTCCGTGTTTTAATTCCTTTACCCCTCACGGGGATGGAAACAAGGTGGTGCAAGATAATAAAATTATAGTTTTTGGTTTTAATTCCTTTACCCCTCACGGGGATGGAAACTTATTCCCCTATTGACGCTCTCGAAAGCGATGATTTCGCCTTCGTTTTAATTCCTTTACCCCTCACGGGGATGGAAACTTGCCATTGCTGGTTGCGGGGCAACCATAATGGGTAAAGAGTTTTAATTCCTTTACCCCTCACGGGGATGGAAACAGGCATATCCTTCGTTAATTTCCGACATCTTCAAATGTTTTAATTCCTTTACCCCTCACGGGTATGGAAACATAGAACTATACGATTCACGAGTTGGCTCGTAAGAGGTTTTAATTCCTTTACCCCTCACGGGGATGGAAACCTTGCTGCTGTTGTCATAATTCCTGCCACAACCACTAGTTTTAATTCCTTTACCCCTCACGGGGATTGAAACACCAGGGAAATTCCGGTGAGGAAACGAGCGAAGCTACTGGTTTTAATTCCTTTACCCCTCACGGGGATGGAAACTGTATACTTATATCTTGCACCATTCTCAACAAGCCCTAAAAAAACAGGTTTCTGAACGAAAGGTTAAAGTTTCTAAGCTGAGGGATTTGCAAGAAACCCGGTTTTTAACCCAGGTGCAAGATGTGAGTATAAAATATTGAGTAGTTTTTAACCATTCAATTTGGTGTTTTAATTCCTTATAATTAACAGAACAACTCACTTTCATTGAAAAATGGAGGTAGATAAATGGTTCAATCACTACCAATTACTATTAATGTTGACCAGTTTCTAGACTGGTATCCTGCTAATTCAACGCAGTTCCATTACGAACTGCATAATGGATTTATCAAGCAAATGCCACCACCAACAGGAGATCATGAATTGCTTATTGCATTCTTGATCAAGCAAATTTTACTGGAGTGCGCCCGTCTTTCAAAACCCTATGACATTCCTAAAATGGGGTTTGTTCAATCATCTGAAAGTGAATCTGTTTTTTTACCCGACTTACTGTTGTTGAATCGCCTCAATTTAGTCAATGAGCCTTTATGGAGAAGTAAATCAACAGTTAGTCAAGCGTCATCAATTCCATTAGTTATAGAAGTAGTTAGTACAAACTGGCGTGATGATTACTTTACCAAACTTGGTCAGTATGAGGCTATTGGTATTCCCGAATACTGGATTGTAGATTATGCGGCTTTGGGTGGTAGAAAATTTATTGGCAATCCTAAACAACCGACTATCTCAATTTACTCGTTATTTGAAGGAGAATACCAAGTTAAGCAGTTCCGAAATGGCGATTTTATAGAATCGTTAGCTTTTCCAGAGTTAGTTCTGACTGCTGAACAGATTTTTAACTCAGCCAATCCACAGATATAGAAAGTTTCATATATAGCGAGGCTCAGATCCCCGACTTCTTAAAGAAGTCGGGGATCTTTTTAGTCTCTACAAGTTGTCATATAACTCATATACGAACTCATATAAAAATAGCATTTACGCAAATACGAACTCATATATCAACCTGACAAAATTGAAATATAGGTAAGGAAAGAAAACTTTCTCACCTACAACTAAACCTAGTTGATTTCAATTTATGTCTACCATTTACATCACAGAACAAGACGTATCATTCCAAATTCAACACCAATATTTAAAGGTGTTTCATCAACAAAACCAACGCATTTGTGTTCCTATTCGCAATGTCAGCCAGTTCATCATTTTTGGTAATATCAGATTACCAAAAGAAGTAATTAAATTTGTTACTTCACATCAGATTTCTGTGTTATATTTAACCCAAACTGGTGAATATTTAGGAAGATTAGAAAATCTATCCCAACGGCAAGCAAAATATCTCAGCTATCAGCGTAGGCGCGCGCGCGATACTGAATTTAACCGCGCCACAGCAGAAAGTATTATCTGGGCAAAACTGCACAACCAACACACTTTTCTGCAAAACTGGACTCGCTACTATGCTAATCATACAACTCAACGAGCATTAAACTACTTGATGCTGTTGATGGATAATTTACCAATAGCATCAGGAATAGATGAACTGCATGAATATAGCCAGGAAGCTGATAATATTTATTACTGTGCTGTTGCTTCCTTAATTAGTTTCTACAATCAATGTCCGCCTACAACTGGGAAGCGAATTAGCGGACTAATGAATCTGGGAAATCAACTCCTACATCAATATATTTACACACTCTTGAACACGGTAGGACTTGACCCCAATTACGCAATTTTACACCGCGATATTCATCAAGAACTGCCCTTAGGATGGGACTTTACCGCCGAGTTTCGCGCCCCTATCGTTGATGACTTAGTGTTAAATTTTGTCCGCAATTCAACTAATACCAATGGTAACCGTAATGGGAATGGTAAAAGCCACTCACAGAAACTCATACAAAAATTTCTCCAATATTGGGAAGGAAAACTGCGGACTTTCGTATTGCACCCTTACGCTGGAGAAGTAAGTTATCGTCAATGTCTTGATTTACAGGTGCGGGAATATCTTGCATCTTTACTGGGAGACGTGGAATTTTATCGTCCCCTAGCGTTAAAGTTTCATCCTGCAAATTCTGATTTCATCAACACTATCAAACCGCCAACTGTTCCCCTAAAGCTGGTGAAACAATAATGTTTTATTTAGTTTGTTACGACATTGTTAGTGATACCCGTCGCAACAAAGTCGCAAAACTTTTAGAGTCTTACGGTTTGCGGGTGCAGAAGTCGGTTTTTGAATGCGTTTTGGATGAAAAGCAGTATGAAAAGCTATCCAAATACCTCTTCCGACTCGTTAACAAACGGGAAGACCAAGTGAGATTTTACCCTATGTCTGCACACAATCGTTGCAAGGTCGCAGTATTGGGAACGCAACCTGAGTTTGTAGTAGATGACGCGGCGTTTATAGTTTAGCTCACGCAACCGCAAACAAAGTATTACCCACATAAATTATCGCAAAATGAACGCTGAAAAAAAAGCACGCGCTCCACCTGTGCAAAAATCTCTGCGCTTTCGGTCAAGGAAAGGACATTCGGAAATTTTTGAATGCACATTCAAGCTGTCAAATTCCGTTTGATTTTCGCTGCAAAAGCCCAAAAACAACTTGATTCTTTATCCCGAAAAGACCGCAAGCAATACGATAAAGCTTTTGAATGTTTCGCTAATAATGGGGCTGCATATCCTAGTTTAAGAACTCATCGCTATCGTTGTAAAGATGGTGATATCTGGAGTTCTTCTGCATCAATGGCGAAACGGTTTTACTGGCATTATACGGAGGAACAAAGCATCATCATCACACATTTGGATTCGCATTAATCAAGTAATAAATAAATTTGGCAGAACCCCTCTCCATAGCTTGCTTCCCGCAGGGTACCTCTCCCCGACGCGGGGAGAGGCTTAAAAACCTGATTCTTTGGTACTCAGTTATAGATGTTGAGTAGCCTTACCTACAAGAAGGGGTTAGGTTCTGTCCAACTCACGTTAAATAATCAGGACTTACGCAAGTGTCATAATTGGTGGTTGGTGCGTGACGCTATAAGTCTCATGACTACATTCAAGTCTTCTCGCTGCGTCACACACCCTACAGGAAAAATTGCCAGTTGCATAAGTCTTAATAATGTTGGGTTTCACTTCGTTACACCCAACCTACTATTTTTTACAACTTCTAAGCTTGGTTCTTTCTTTTGCTTTTTTACTTTTGACTTTTGACTTATTTATCATGTCTAATCTTCGTCGAATCACTACACGCGAACGACATCTGATTTTACTCTATAGCAGTTGGGAATTGAGCATGACACCAGCAAAATTTTATGCTAAATGGGGTGTAAGTTATGAGCTAATTGCTTTAATTTGTTCCCGTTCTGATTCAACCGTTCGAGGCTGGTTTAGAAATGGCTCTAATAGACGCTATCCTACGCATAACGATTTACTCCATCTGGCTTTGATGGATTTCTTTCTGGAACATTTTGAGGAGATTCCTGAACAGGTTTTGCATTGGTTGGATTTTGACAATACGCAACTTGATTTGAAGTAATCCACAAAATATTCATCTTGTCAATATCACCTTGCTCTGTCTTGTCTCATATTTTTTACCTACTGTGATGAAAGTCAACTTAAAAGCTGATTTTTAGATGAATTAATTACCAGCTTTTGTGAGGTAGTTTTATGAACTATTATGAGCAATTACATCCGTGGTGCATTATTGGTGTTTTATCTAATCAGCAGCAATTGGATAACACGGGTGTCTCATCGCCAGTTGATAACCTGGTTAAAAAGAACCAAAAAGCAATTGTTGTTGCACGATTTCGTCGCCGCAATGATGCAGTTGCTTATTTACAAGTGCTGAATAATTCAATCAAAGATATCAATTTTGCGATCATTTTTGATGTGCAAGGAGTGCAAAATTTATCTAAAAAGGATGCTTTGAGTTGACTGATTTCCTATCACCTACGTTTTAATTAATGCCACTGACATTTATGCTTGGTAATAACTAGATTTCTCCAATATTGGGTGATATATCGAGCGATATCTGATGAAGTGGTATTACATATATTTTTTATCTCCAGTAGAGCTTTAGGTTCTCTGGAGATTTTTTATGATGGGGGGTTTGATATGGCTATGTTGACATTGTTAAGATTTATACTTAAATTCGCCAAGTCGCTTGAAGAGTAAAGCATGATTTGATATTATTTCGCTCATAAAAACAGCACCTTGAAAAGTTAATATTAAGTTTCCAAATGAAGTAAAAAGTATTATTTGTGACGAATAATACGCAAATTTTTCGCGGGGGTCAGGCGATCGCCAAAACCTTAATTTTTTCGTTGACCCCCGCGAAAAGCTTACCCAGTAAGCATTTGAACAGGATCTAATAGTCTTTGATTCTCAATAAGTTGAGATTATTGACAAGTAAATTGCACCCCCCGCGAAAATGGGTATCTGTAACTCTCTCTGCATAAGGCTTCTACAAGGGTAGGGTTTTGATTCCTTTACCCCTCACGGGGATGGAAACGTGGGATTTGCCGTGGCGCTCCCGCCGCCGGAAGTGGAGTTTTGATTCCTTTACCCCTCACGGGGATGGAAACGGTTACCCCCGTTAACGGTGGATGTTGCCGCCGCTGTTTTGATTCCTTTACCCCTCACGGGGATGGAAACAATTATTTGACTTCCTCAAATTTTCATCAGGCTGAGGTTTTGATTCCTTTACCCTTCACGGGGATGGAAACTTCCAAAACCAAATCTCAATTGATCACCTTCGACCTTGTTTTGATTCCTTTACCCCTCACGGGGATGGAAACATTTGACGTTTTTGTTCCATTTGAAAGAACTCCGATAACCCGTTTTGATTCCTTTACCCCTCACGGGGATGGAAACTCTTCGCCTATAGCACAGTCTCTTGCGAGTACTGTACCGTTTTGATTCCTTTACCCCTCACGGGGATGGAAACCTTGTTGGTTCGTATTTGACGAACCTACCCATTGTGGTTTTGATTCCTTTACCCCTCACGGGGATGGAAACATTTCAACTATCTTAGAGTGGGCTGCATTTGCACAATTGGTTTTGATTCCTTTACCCCTCACGGGGACGGAAACATAATCAATAGCGGGATTTAGTAGCGGTGATGTAATGCGATCGCACAGCAAAACCACTATTGCAACTGTATTGGATAGAATTGTAAAATGGACAAACTAGAGCAATATCGCCAATATATCCAAAATATTTTAACTAAACACGGTCAGTATAAACCGCACTGTGAAGAAATTGAAAATCAATTAATATTCGATACAATGCACGACCACTATCAATTGATGCGTATAGGTTGGAATGGCTTAAGTCGTGTGTATCACGCTGTTATTCATTTTGATATTAAAAATGAAAAAATCTGGATTCAGCAGAATATGACAGATGTGGACTTAGCACAAGAACTATTAGAGATGGGAGTACCAAAAGAGGATATTGTTTTAGGTTTGCAGCCACCATATAAACGGCCGTACACAGGATATGGAGTAGTAGTTTAATATAGTTACAGTGTTCAGGGAAGTGCGATCGCTTAAGTTAAAGTTGGAATACAATAATGTGTGCGATCGCACATGATTAAATAGAGAATTAATCGCCATCAACAAAATACTTATGAATTGGCTACCTACAATTGATTTATCCCACCTTTGGGATTTAGTTATTGCCCAAACTCCAACACCTACAGTCACACCTTCACCAGTGGTAAGTCCGGCGAAAAATATCAATGATATTGAACTACTCAAAAGCCAGTTAGAATTTCTCAAGGCTACAAATGGTCAACTAGGTGAAAGCTTTAACAGATTTGTTGCAGCAATGCAATTTACTTTAGTTGTATTTGCATTTTTAGGTGGATTTTTGGCATTTGTTGTAGGTAAAAATTTAGATGATGCAAAAAAATTAGCTAGTCAATTAATTAACCGAGAAGTAGAAAATAAAATTACAGATTTAGTCCAGGCTGAGATTGAGAGTGTCAAGCGTTCTTTGCAGCGCGAAAGAGTAATTGGTTCAACAGTTGTTGATTATTATTTACCGAGTGATGATACGACAGAACCTGATGATTGTAAGCTATTGAGAACCAGAGGCTTTGCTAAAGTCAGATTTTACAATCAAAAGCGCAAGCCTAAGAAGCCAGTAGGAGATATTTTAGTTTTAGATTTGATTAACTCCAAGCTATTGGAAGGGCAGGACTTTGTTGGATTATCAGATAAAGAAGCTGAAAACAAGCGGGAAGAAAAGGTAAAAACCCAAATTGATTCTATTTTGCCTTTGATGGAAAAAACCACGGTTCTAGTAATTTATGTGAAAGGAAGGTTTAGAGAAATTGATAATTTAGCTGCACAAGTTGATTACTATTATATTCCTGTAAACGCACCGATAAGTTTGCTGGGAATTGTTGCAGATTCGGCTTATGTAGCACATGGTCAACATAGTTCATAGCTATTGATAAGAAGACAGTTAACTACTATAGTATTTAACGTGTTTGATACTACCATCTTCTTTAATTGCTGTCACTTTGACTTTGATTGTTTGTTTTTCTCGTAAATTTTTGACTTGTTTAGGTTCCTTCTCATTGGGAATTAAAATATTTTCTACTTGATAGGAAACTTTATTGCCATTAATTTTGACTACTATAGCATTAAGTATTTGGTCAATTTCAAATTTTTGGGATGGATTTGTAATAGTCTGGCTTTTGGTTTCTGGAGTTGATTTTACTACAGGTGTAATTGCAGGTAAAACTTCGCCACTTTCAATTTTCTGCTTATAAAAGCGAATCAAGCGTGCCGACCAGCCAAGTATTGTTAACACTCTAGTAGCATCGTCTTGTTTGATGTCAAAGTATTGTTCACAGGCAGAGTGAATACTCTCATAATATTTAGGAATATTACCTGTATGCCCAACTTGTTTACCGTATTTGATTAGACAATCTAAATAGATAAATAAACTAGCTAATAAATTGTTGTTACTTTTACTTTCATCTTGATGAATTTTTGCATAAAGATAAGCAATAGTCTTTTCTAGCTCAGTCTTAATACCATCAGAATTAGATTTGGATTGACGATTGAGATTTATTTGTTCTTCAGCCAGAATCCGCGCTATATTATGCGCGATTTGTGATTCATATTCAGTTAGTGAATAAGTGCTTTCTTCGAGATAAGTTGTCATTAGTAATTTTCTGAAGGTTGACGAGTAGTAGGATAACTTAGAATTTGGCTTAATTGTTCTAACTGCGGCTTTTCAATCAACTTTTCATTATGTGCTGTTTGTATATGTCTAATAATAAATTGCTGCAATAATTCACCTTGTAATTTTTCCTCATCCGGATTAGAGAAAGACTTATAATGCTTACATAAATCATTTTGATTTTGTACTGCCTGAACTTCCGTGATTTTCGCTATCATTGTTCCCATACCAATGGGTTTTCCTGCTCCTAGTTTGAGTGCAAAAGGATAATTAGAGTCTTGTCCCAGAGCAATTAATAATGCTCCTAATTCTTTAGATTGAAGATTTTTAAAGTGTAACTGTGTAGAAAAAGTATAGTTCCGACTTGCTTGTTGGACGCGAATTCCATGCCTTTCACCTTTATCTAAGGCACGAACCATATGATAATAAAACTTACGTCCAGTAACATTACCTTCATGATAATATTTGCTTCCTTGAGGTTTTGGCGACCATAAAGCAGGCATATAACCAACACCAAAACCATTTGTGTTACAGTGTGCATCTCTGATGTTAATTAATCCTTGCCAACCCCAATTATCTCCTGATGCGCCAAAAACAACTCCCGCCGGACAAATTTCATTTCGTTTGCGAGCAGGTAAGCGATCAGATGGTTTATTTGTTTTTGGTTTTACGCCTAAGCGGCTATTAGTAATTGCTTCATAAATAGCGCGGAGACAACCCTTTAAAGAACTTCCTGGAATCAACAGTGTTTTATCTACTCCCTGCTCCATCGTTTTAATGAGAGGTATACCATTTTTATCAACATCACTACCCATCACAGCTACTCCAGTAGAAACGTGCAGCGCTGTCTGTACTTGTAGCTTGAGAAACAAAGTACCGTGCAAGCAATTGCTTAAGTATTTGTCGTGTCCAGGAGGGGTGCAAGCACTGGGTGGTTTATCGGGAAATCGAACAAGTTCGTATGGTGCGGGTGCGCGTTCATCTGAACTGTCATTATTATTAGAGCGATAAGAACTGTTAGTCATGGCAATTTTTCAGCGTTAAGGCGACAAAGTGAACCGTGGCTGTGTTCTTGTCTCGAAAATAGCGTTGAGCAATATTATTCACTACATCCGACTCCAACCCTTTAGGAAAGCGAGTTTCATCTTGAGAGTGTAGAAGTACACTTTGTTCCATTATTTCCCAATCGCGTTTGATAGGTTTAAAACCGGGTACTATTTCTTGGGAACTGAGAAGTAATATCTGATATTTTCCTTGTTTTTGTTGCCAACGTACTTCTAATCTGGAATTAAATAGCTGTCCTTGTGGGCTGGGGAAAGTTTCGTTAAGATTTTGTTGTAGGCGATCGCGTATATCATCTTCTAAGTTGGCAAACTTGTCGCTTCGTCGCTGCCAAAACCCTCCAACCCGATGCGCCCAACGCAAAAAGTAATAACTGGGGATGTCATACTTGGGCGGATTTGAGAGTCTTTCAAGTAATTTAACTAATTCTTCCGCCGATAGCGGTTGCTGATTTACCCCTACGAAGCACATAGCGCACCCCCATTTTGCAGCAAGTGACTCCAAGCCCCAACAGCTTTAGTAAATAAATCTCGGACACCATTCTCACTATCCCAACGCAGTTCTACACCGAATTTAAAATCCATTGCTGTTAAGACAACATTTTTTACTTCTTGTTTTTCTGTGTCGTTAGTTGGGAAATTATAGGGATTAGCATTATCACCTCGTAGAAACTTTCCAGCCCCTAAAAGATAAATTTTATCCCAAGGCGTTGAACTACCAAAGGAGTAAATTTTGTTGTTATCGCCTAATATGCAGCCAGGATACTGGACAACAGCACTGTTGTACTCTACACGCACTATACCCAAGCCCCGCGATTTGGCAAATCCAATACCAAACCAGCCAGCATTTAAGTCACGCAACACCAATGCAATTAAGCCCAACTGGGCGAGGGAAAAGTTTTTTAGGTGAATTTTGGTGTTAAACGCGCCAGCAGTGCAGACTTGATAATCAAAAGGCCCGTGTGCTACTGAACCAAAGACTCTATCAATGGCGACACCGTTACGTTCTTCAATTTTGAGTGGTACTGAAGTATCAGGATAGGCATCTTCAATGCGGAAACGGCTGGCGATCGCAATATTACCAAATATCTGATCTGTGAAGGATGATTCTTTGTAGATTCTCGGTGCAGATAATTTCTTTTTTACTCCTTGTTCAGCTTGAGGATTTTCATATAAATAATCATATTTATCAGTATCCAAAGGATTGTTCGCCCAAACCAGTTTTGTATTAGATGGTTTTTCATATTCAGGATGACCTACCGTTCTCACAATACGTTCAGCATGGGCGCGAATTGCACCTTTAAGGGAACTACCAGGTAAATAAATTATGGATTTACCATTGTGAAAAGTTTCGACAAATTCCATCTGGGGTTTAGTGGGGTCTGCACCTTCCCGACCAGATTTAATCAAAATAGGGCCATCTGGAATAATTGTTAGGTCAATTGTGCAGTGGTTAACAAATTGCTTGTGCATAATTCTATTGAGAAGAAGTTGCTGTAGTGTTGGTGCGTTTTTGAAGTTCGCTAGAAAGATGATTAATAAAAGCGTCAGCCCAAGCTTGTTTTAAAGATTGAGTATCAATATCAGGAGAAGTAGGATTAGAACTATTATTAATCAAAGATTTGAGATAATCTTGTACTTTCTTTGGGTCTGTTTGTGGTTTGTAAGTTTTATCTCGTTTATAATTCTCATCTCGAACATCAACCCATTTCATTTCTTCAATTATCAGCTTGACAACTCCTAAGCCGCGAGAACGTCCGCCACCAAGGGGAATTTGTTCTGTTTGAAATTGGTGCAAGCCAATCATTAACATTCCCAATTCCCATTCTTCGGCATTTTCAATTACTGCATGAAATATAAAAGGAGTCCCGGCTGGTACAACTTGAAAGTCATAAAGTTTGCCATCACCAGCAGTTTCTGTATCTCTATCAATCGCAACACCATCACGTTCTTGATACTGACCAAACCAATTTTCTTCAGGTTCACTGACTGTTAAATCACGAATTTGAAATTTACTAGCCAGCCAAGGTGAACCAAATAATGAAGATACTAAGTCAGTATTGTTGATAATATATTCGTGTAATTGAGCTTCTTTTTCTTGTGGCGTTAAATTTTTGATACGCTCTTTAACATTAGCCATTTCATCGGGAGGAATTGACCATTCTGTTTCCTGGGCTGGGTTAGCAGCAAAATCATGATGAATTCCCCGCAGAAAGCTTTCCAGGCGCGAACGTAATGCACCTTTTAAACTCGAACCAGGGATTAATGGTCTACCTAAAGCATCTTTGATAACTGGTAAATCCGAGCCAATTGGTTCAGCTGAACGTCCAGCACTGATTTTTAAAGCTGTAACCGTTTCGATAATACCGATAATTTCTAGACGATTTTTAAAGATTTCAAACATTTTATTCTAACTTTATTGCTAATTGACTTTTTGATTTGTATTGCGATAAGAATTATCTTTGTCAGGTTTAAGATATTTAAGGCGACGTGAACCGTAACCAAGATAACGGCGGGTTAATTCCAGCCAAACTATTTTAAATTTATCGCTATACTTTACTTTCTCGACTATTTCTTGTGCTTTATTTTTTAGTAAATTATCAATATCATCAATAATTTGTAGAGCAAGTGAATTTTTGCCTTCACCCCACTTATTATCTCGCCCTAATTGGTAGCGCAAAAAATTTTTGATAACTTCTGTGCTATCAGTTGTATCAGCAACGTGCATTAAATTTCGATATTGTGATTTTTCTAAATTTTTACATGAATTTTCATCCTTTAAAATTTTCTCGATGGCTATAACTAAATCATCTTCAACTTGACGAATTTCTTTTTGAATTTTGAGTTCTTTATGTTGTTTTTCTCTTTGCTGCTGGAATTTTTGTTGCTGTTCAGTCAAATCTGTCATACTGCATTCTCCCGAAATATTTGATGAAACTCGTTGCAAACTTCCACTTGTCCAAATCCTTCACAGGTGCGATCGCCTACACCCCGCAACTCTAAACTAGAGAGTGCATCCTTCCACAACTGTCGATTTTCAGTGCTAAATAAATAAACTGACCCTTTATTCGTGACAAGTTCAACATCTTTCATCAAACCCCAAGCACTATTCCAACCAGAAGTGTAACTATAACTACTGTAAGCTGTGTGGAGTTGTAAGCTAGGATCTTCCACATCTGCAAAATTCTTAAGCATTTCTGGCGAAATTACTGTAGTACGCTGCCAATCTTCAGTTAAAATTGCATCAGAATGCAAGTTAAGTGTAAAGAAAGTGCGTTTACTAGTTGGGTTAGGTGTGCGATCGCTTCTAGCGGGGCGTAGCCCATCGCCAAACGCTTCAGACCAATCTTGCCAGCGTTTATGTAATGCTTGATTAAATTGATCTATGCGACTAGAAATATCATCAGCAATTTGATTATTTTCAGCATTAATTTTTACTTTACCTAGCCCACGCGATACTGAACCACCGACCCGAAAAACTTCAGAGTTATTGTTGATAAAATACTTGAGTTTTTCAGCTAAAGAGTCATTAGGAACGTTAACATAACTGCGATAAACGTAATTAGCCCATTGCTTATTTTTACCCTCATTTGCAGCTATAAATGCTTCGTTGAGAACTTCGATACTGTATAAAATATCATCACTAGATGTAGCACGATAACGATTAATGCCCACCCGCGTTAACAAACGACTTGTAGCCGTATGAGTACAGTATTGCCCCTGATGTTTGCTATATAAAGAATTGTAGGTTTCAACTCGCGGGTCTACCCCTTGTTTGACTGCTTTCAAACTACTGGGGTCATAAGAATGCTGGAATTGTTCGGCACAAAACGAGTCAATTAATGTATCAAATACACCATGTCCTTTGGGTAAGAAGCCAGGATTGGCTTTGGAACTAACAGCAGTTGCAGGTAAAACTTTGATAGTGTTATCTACTACTTGATGCTTGCTCTCCACTTTAGCAACTGCGGGGTAGGCATTTTGGAAAATAGCTGGATTTTCTGCTAAAAATAAATCTGCGAAGTCACCGCCGTTAGTTGCCAGATTTTCGAGTTCCCTACCAGCACGTTGTAGGATATGTTTAGCGATCGCACCACGCAACACTGAACCTGGAATATATCTTTCCACTTCATTGATAGAACCGCCGGGTTTTTGTTTACCAATTGCCAAGGGTGACAATGCTTTGATGGTCAGTTCAATTCGCTTCATGCAGCACCACCAACTGAAACTTGACGATTTGCTAGATACTCCTTAGCATCCAAATTTGACCATATCGGATCATCATTAGATAATGTCGGTAAATTCTGCCAATGCAACCATCCCAAACCTGTTGATTTACTGCCTCCTAAAGCGTAGATGCGTCGTAAAGCAGCAAAAATCAAAGGCTTTGCTAAGTCTGGACTGTCAGAAGGAAAGCGGGGCTGTAGGTAAATCTTACCCTTAAACTCTAACTGGGCATTTGCAGGCGACGTTTCTAATAAATAGAGTTTGTTTTCTTCAGCCGTGCGACGACGACGGTTGATAGTCACACCAGGACGAAAAACTTCTGCTAGTTCCTCAACTGGTGTTGTACAGATAAAATCATCCACCATCACACGGGATGGTAAGATTGGGTCGCCAAAGATTTGCGATACAACGCAGTGGTAGCCTTTGTAGCCTGTAACTTGATATATTTCTTGAAATTGACTCCACACTTGGCTTTTATTTGGACAAAGTTCTGTGGCTACAGGTGCATAAAAAATCTGCCAACCTAAAGCCCTTGCCAGTTTTTCGCATTCGTGACGCAGCCTACCTTTAATTTGAGAACCCGGAATTAAAAGTTGTCCTTGGGCGTTGCGGACAATGGGTTTATCTGCAAGTGAACCAGATGAACCACCAGCACCAACACACAAAGCTGTATCAATAATTGCATTTATTTCCCAGTATTTCGATTCTCCTTGGGAAAGTGTACTCAGGTCAATCATTGCTTGACTCCTTGTTCTAGTTGTTCTCCTTGGTTCGCTGGTGTTGGCTCATCTTCTACTAAAAATGGGTATAAATCTACTAAGTCACGCCAAAGAGTTTCATAGATAGTTTTTTCTGATTCTGCATCAGTTTCTTTTGGCTTTCTAGACATCCAAGGAGCAAGATTACCGTGATTATTTTCATCTTTTGGTTGACACCATGCCTGCTCAAAGTGCTTTTCTAGTTCAGGCTGTCCTTGTTGTAGTCTGACTCGGAAGTAACGATAGTTGAGGATAGCAGTATGTTTACCTCGCTCTAACAAGCTGCGAATTTGATATAGTTGTGATTTAGGAAATTTGGCTTTTTTAAGTGCTTCCACAGTCTGTAATAACCCTCCCAATTCATGAAGGGTATAAGGTGAAGCATATAGTTTAAGATTGCCTTTTGTTAATCCTTGCTCGCGGAACTCTTTGACATCTGAAGCAATCATTGTTACGGCTTTTAATACTAAAAAGTCAACCGTTCCACCATAATAGTCATAGCTTTTGAGTTCTTTGGCAAGTTTCTTCGATGATTTTAGAAGTTGCTCGGTGAGTTCTTGTGCGTAATAAATCGGTGTATTGTCAGCAGTTATTAAAACACCTGCCGACATACTTAATTCACATTGAAATGTATACTCAGATGGTTTTTCTCCTTGATAGCGGTGGACTTTTTCAGGGTCGTAGGGTATGTTAATTCTAAATCCTGGTGATTTTAATATTTCTCGCTCAAATTCTTCACCAATAGTTTTAGCAACATCTAAGGCTTTATCCGCAGGGACAATTAATAAAACATCATCGCCACCAATCGTAATAATTTCAAAAGGATAAATCCAATCACCATTTCGGTGGGCGTTATCTGGGTCAATGAGATTCTTGAGTTCGCGCGGTTTAAGATGTTTTTCTAGCGCGATGTAAACAGCATTTAGCGTTGCATTTAAAACTTGTTCACTAAACTCGCGGTATTTTTCTGGTGTGCGGATGTGCTGGCGGAGGTAGCCACCCATATTGTTACCATCCGCATAGATATAGCCAACAAAACCACGAAGTTTACTGACATTACCTATTTCACGCAAAGAAAAAGCCTCTGTTACTTGTTCACGTTCTGTGATTTGATAATATTGGCGATCGCTTCCTGATTGTTGTAAAAATTCGTGAAATCTTGTCACCCAACTAGGAAAATAACCAGGACTCCATAGTTCTTCCTTCCCTGACTGTCTGCGGAATCGAAAATTTTTGTACCATCGCCGTCGTTGCTGGCGATCGCGTTTGCTACGCTGTCCAACAATGACCTTGCGTGCTAAAGCGTCGGAAAAACTAGGCGTTCCTGGTAAATCTGTTTTTGCTACAGCTGCGCGATTGTCAGCTCCATCTCGTTGTAAGTAGGGATGAGTTTCAAACATCGGCGGGTAAGAACGAGTCAGACGTTTTGTTGGTGATGCGTTTCCGTTACGACGGTGGGTAAATTGGTTAGCAAGTTTTCCCACAAGTTCGTTAAAATTCTTGCGTAGCCAAAATTTCTTGTTTAAGTCTGATTCATTTGATTGGTTAAAATAAGCTTGAATAATAAGATTATTTTCTTGTTTTTGTTTGTATTCCTCAAGCCAAAGTGTATTTTCAATTGGGTCTTGTAGTAACCCAAAGCGTAATTCTAAAAGCCTGAAAGTATCACCAACAGCACAGGAATTAGCGGTTAGAGTTTCATGAGTGTAGCGTTTTTCAATTGCATTGGCGAGTTTGTCAGTCAATACAGCAGGACAGAAAGCAAGAACACTACCACCTGTAGAGTAGATAATCAATTCGGGAATTAAGGCTTGTCTTAAGTCAGAAAATCCATTTTTATTAAGCCAGTTTTTTAGTCTGTGCGATCGCCCACCCTCTCCAAAAAAACCAGGGATATCATCAAGATTTATGCGATCCAGTAACGCCGATGCACCACGAATATCGTTAAGTTTAGCAGCTTCAAACACGTATTGTCTGATTTTCGTAGCTCCCCCGTATACCAAACCAATGCGCCGGCTTTCATCCCAAAGGTCTGGATAATCTTTCTTTAAGTCTTCCAGTGTTTCTGGTTCATAGTCATTAGGAATATCATAGAGTCGCTGTGCTTGTTTAACAACAGATTTGATACTCTCCGGTACGTCCTGCTCATCTTTAATTGCCTGTCGTATTTGATGCAACGTACTGGTTTCATCCTGATTGAGATTGTGACTTTTGTCCCAAGTGAGACACCAGGCGATCGCAGTAATTATGCGCGTGCGAGAATCGTCATTCATGTTATTAAATGAGGCATGGAGGGGTTATTGGCTACGTGTCAGTACTGCTTTGCTGACATAACAGACTGTGTTACTAAGTGATATTTTTATCTTCTAACTGTTTAGACTAACTTATACTAAGGCTCCCGTCAAAACAAAAATATTCTTTTGTGAGAGATTGTTAAATAATTGCCTTTAGGAATAAATTTAATCAACTTATAAACTTAAATATTAAGTTGTGTATTTTATTTATATCTAATATTGCTATATACAAGGCAAAAATTAATATTTTTAAACCATGCTAATAAAGTTTTTATGGTTGAATTAAATAATTGTTTTGATGATTATCATGTCACGAAAATAAATTCTATTGGAGTAAATAGTATGAATGGACAAACAATTTATCAGTACTTAAGTAACCTTGATTTATTAATTGGTATTTTGACCATACTTTTGTCAATGGCTATTGGAGCATTCACAACTTATAAAGTCCTAAATATTCTTTTAAAAAGAGAAAAAATCTTCTTTAATAACTTACAAAGAAAAATTAAAGTATTTTATCCGCCTTATGAAAACAAGAAAGAGATGGAGGTTGAATTTGAAGAAATTAAAAACAATCGTTTATTTAATGCAGATTTTAAGACGTGTGATATTCGTAAAATTAATAATATAGATGCAAAAAGCCTTGTTAGAGGCTATTTATAAAGTAAATCTAAAAGAGAGGATAAATGAGTGACGACAAGTATAAGATACCTCATAGACAGTGTATTTACATAGTTGCTCATGGCGCGAAAGTCTTACCCTACAGACTTAACTGATATGGAGTGGGAAATCCTGTCTCCCTTGATTCCACCAGCTAAAGAGGGAGGGCATCCACGCACAACAGATATGCGTGAAATATGCAATGCCATCTATTATCATTTGAAAACGGGATGCCAATGGAATATGCTTCCGGGTGACTTCCCGCCAAGTTCGACGGTATACAGCTATTATCGCAAGTGGCAGCGCAAGGGAGTTTGGGAAAAATTAAACCATACATTGCGTGGTCAAGTTCGCTTAAAACTAGGTAAATCAACACAACCTACGGCGATCGCCGCAGATAGTCAGTCGGTAAAAACGGCTGAAAAAAGGGGGATGTGTACGGCTTTGATGGAGCTAAAAAGGTAAAAGGAAGAAAGCGACAAACCATAGTTGATAGCCAGGGATTGTTGTTGAAAGTCATTGTTAGTGAAGGAAATGCCCCAGAAAGAGTACTTGCTGCCTATGCTTTGATGGAGTTACTAGAAGAACGCCCAGAATTACTGGAAAAAGTGGAAGTTTTATGGGTCGATTCCGGTTATGACGGTGATAAATTTGCGCTTTGTGTCTGGTTAATGATTCAAGCTCATGTTGAGGTAATACGGCGTACTGAACAAGAATGGAAAGTTTTGCCGAAACGTTGGGTAGTAGAAAGAACATTCGGTTGGTTAAACCAGTACCATCGTCTCAGTAAGGATTATGAGCATCTGCCAGAAATGAGTGAAACTGCCATATACGCTGTTATGACTCGTATTATGTTACGCCGTCTTGTTGTCTAAAGATTTACTTTATAAATAGTCTCTTATTATCGGGTATGGCTCTGATTTTAGTTACTTTGAATCTGTATATCTTAAAGCAACACAATATAAAATACCTATAATTATTTATACTTATGGTGATAGTAGAGCATTAGAAAGCAAACATTGGGACTTGTTAAATAGATATCAGTGGTACTCTGTTTGTAACACTCCTATTCGACTAATTTCTGACATTTTCACTATTCTCTCTACTTTTATCTATGAAGATAGATAAGATGTTACGTCAACAGTAACAGCATTAGTATTAATTTCACATATTTGGCTGACTCTGCTCAAGAACGGAAACAAGCGATCGCCCGCACCAAAAAACTTTCCCCATAGGGGGATGAAATCGCCTAAAATATTCAACATAATATTGAGTCAAACCAAGCGATGCCACGAGCAGCCACAACAACCAAACGCAAGCCTAGAGCTAAATCAGCGCCAACATCTCCAGTCCCCACTTGGGCAGATGAGACAGAATTGGTAGGCTTGGTGTTTGACTTAGAGGCAACAGACTCAGCTTCTCTCTACTCACAGTACACCATCGGACTTCATGCTTGGTTTCTGCATCAAGTGCAGCAAGTTGACCCAGACCTTTCGGCTTATCTTCATGATGGAGAATCGGAAAAACCCTTCAATATCTCAGCATTAGAGGGACAACTGCTACCTAGTGGTAAGCAATTAAGGTTAGAAGCAAAGCAAACATATCACTGGCATATCAATGCACTGTCTCAAAGAGTGGCATTGTTCCTCAAAGAATGGTTGACGAACTTACCGAAAACTATTGAGTTAAGTGGCACACCTCTACAGATAAAACAAGTGAGTATCGCTCATGCACCAACAACTTATGCACAGTTATTGCAACCATCAACGCAACCATCATTAGTCAATCTGAGCTTTGTCTCACCTACCAGTTTTCGGCGCAAAGGTCATCATTTCCCTCTACCAGTACCAGAAAATCTGTTTCATAGTTACTTGCGGCGATGGAATGACTTTTCCAATATGCCAGTAAATCAAGAGAATTTTTTGGAATGGATAGACGAAAACGTGATCATTCATCAACATCGTTTGCAGTCAGAGAAAGTAGCAGCAGGGAAGCGGGGGTCAGTCACAGGTTTTACAGGTGCAATATCTTTAGGTTTGAGCCGGGCAGGGTTAGCTAATGCAGACTTTACCAAATTATTTTATGCTTTGGTGCAGTTAGCGCCCTATTGCGGCACAGGACATAAAACGACATTTGGTTTAGGGCAAACACGTTTAGACTGGGTAGAGCAGAAGCCAACTACATCCGCTCAGTTGTTGGAGAATATATTGGCAGAAAGGATCGAGGAACTGACAGAAATATTCACAGCACAACGTAAACGCAAGGGTGGCGATCGCACTGATAAAATCGCCGCTACCTGGGCCACTGTTTTGGCTCGTCGAGAAATGGGAGAATCACTCCAGGCGATCGCTGATGATTTAGAGATGCGTGAATCTACTGTCAAAACTTATGTAAAATTAGCACGGAAAGCCTTAAAGCCAAATGAAGTAAGCACATCAGCAAATCAAGCTATCGACAAGAGAAAGAAATAATCGTATAATGAGAGTATTAGCTTGATGATTGACGAATCAAAGCGGGGTCAAAAACCCTGAGGACTCGCCAAAATTGCCAGAACCTAGACAATACAATAATTACAGTGTTTCAATGTGTGGGAAAGTTGCAAATTACTAGCAATAAGACCGTCTGAAAATGACCTGATTTTGAGACTCGTCAAAATGCTTCCCAGGAAGTTTGCCCCGTAACAGTTTCAGCACCGGGCAGTTTCCAAAGCCTATTACCCCGCAAGGGGACTGAAACCAACTGCTTCTGCCATTTTGAGGATCTGGCGAAACCGTTTCCAAAGCCTATTACCCCGCAAGGGGACTGAAACAGAAAAAGTAAGCCCCAAGAGAGTCACAAGAATATGTTTCCAAAGCCTATTACCCCGCAAGGGGACTGAAACTCTTAGCGATCGCATAGCCTAGCCAAAATAGAACAAGTTTCCAAAGCCTATTACCCCGCAAGGGGACTGAAACGTGCTACTTGTTGGTTAGCTACCTGAGTCCCGGCACAGTTTCCAAAGCCTATTACCCCGCAAGGGGACTGAAACATTCCTTAAAGCCATAGTCATAGGAGTTGTCGCGCCGTTTCCAAAGCCTATTACCCCGCAAGGGGACTGAAACTCCAACTTTGGCGATGTGTCAATGCTGGCGGAAGGAGTTTCCAAAGCCTATTACCCCGCAAGGGGACTGAAACACAATGGTGTCATACATCACCTCTTGTTCCTCTATGTTTCCAAAGCCTATTACCCCGTAAGGGGACTAAAACGCTTCAATATCTCATGCCACTTATCAGTGTTATGGAAAATGGGAGAATCACTCAAGCGATCGCTAATGATTTAAATATGCCACCGTTGACTGTTAAAAGCTTATGTAAAATTAGCTCGAAAAGCTCTCAAGCAAGACAATCTTCAAAAAGTAAAGATGAGCAGCAGAAAAAGTTGAAGAAGAGGAACAGAAGTATCTTTTGTCTTAGTAAATTGATGTCTACAGAGAGAGAGGTAACTTTTCACCGCTACCAGCTAGTATTCCACGTTCCATGCACTTACTGTGAGTAGTGCAGCCTACGCTTTACAGTTTTATCCTGACAGCACAACGCTACGCGAACGCTTAGTGCGTAGCGTGTCGCTTTCTAATAAGAGTAAACTTGGCGTTTAAGTATTATTCATTAGCCATAACCCAAGGTTGATTTTGTTGAATCAACTGGTTAATTACCTCTGGTTTTACCGGACTGTAATAGCAGAAAATAACGGCATTATGCACTGGTGCAGTTTCATATGACTGCATATTACCATTTCCAACTAAAACCATCTTTTGAGGTACAAACACCTCATAGCTAACTAACTTCCATTCGTGTTCGGGGTGGTTTTTGTAACCAGCAGTCCACACTATAGGCTCAATCTCAGTAATGGCATCATCGACTCCGACGCAAACCTCCATTCCCCCCGTCAGTTCATATCCTGGTGCATTAAAGCTAGGAAAAGTCTGGATGGATGTTAAAAGTGTGTAGCCTCTTAGTTCTTTAAATGCTTCTAATTCTTGTAGGTTCATCTGTGATCTCCAAAATTTGTTGTTTCTCCAGGAAAAATACACCAGTATCCACCACCAACTGCAAGATTACTTCTCTTGAGTGTTTTACCTATCCTTTTAGCAATCTTGTAACAATCAGCAACACTATTAGCCCAGTGAGCATCCCCTAATTTTGCTGCCTCTATTCCAGAAATAGCTCTACTCTGCAAAGGCTTCGCTGTACCCACCAATCTAGCAGAATTGTTAATTTGTCCATTGGCATTTGCTGCATAATACTTCCCGTTTCTGGTAGATCGCCAAATATAGTAAGCAGTACTACCTACGATAGCAACCCCAATCAGTACACATCCTACCCCAGCCGTGCCTGCACAAAAAGCTGCGGGTGCAAGTACCGCAGGATTTGCACTCACTGGACGCGGTGGTAAAACAGTCGTAGACAGAACCATGCTTGTTCCTATGGCCACAATTTGGCGAGAAGTTATTTTTGACTTGGATGTCAGCATACTTTAATAGTTTTGATCATTAAGTTGCAGTAAAAAACGACCAGATTTAGAGCTTTGGTTTATGTATTTCCCTCTAGTTTTTCTTGAGTACTTCTGCATCCTAACAAAAGTGGGCATATTTGTACCATTCATGGGTCAATATTGGGATAAATTATAGGGGTAATCCTTTTTTGTGCCAATTCTGGGGCAGATTTGGAAAAATAGCAGCACTT
Organism: Anabaena sp. CCY 9910; assembly: GCF_963920875.1. Classification (NCBI taxonomy): domain Bacteria; kingdom Bacillati; phylum Cyanobacteriota; class Cyanophyceae; order Nostocales; family Nostocaceae; genus Anabaena; species Anabaena sp. CCY 9910. The sequence continues at coordinate 51,263 of NZ_CAWUDJ010000018.1, forward strand.
AAAGTAGCAATATGAATGCAGTAGAATTAAACCCCAGAAAGGATGAAATGCCCAGAAAGGATGAAAGGTTAGCTATTCCCTCGCTTGGCGAGTATGACAATGACTTACTCACTGTGGATGCGTGGGTGAGTGGTCGTACTAAGGTTGTCCAGGCACAGTCTCTTTTATGTAGCCAACTTCAGGAGCGAGACACATTGATTAGGCAGAGGGTGGAGTATTTAGCTAAGAAACGAGGTATCAGCTTTGATGAGATGTGGGAGCAAATTCTTAATGGCACTGCTCAAAAAATTACTCCTGGTGAGAGTGAAGGATTAGAGTATAAAGCAGGGGACAATAGCTAGTTGATAAAAGGGGAAAATTTCTCATAGCACCCACACAGGGCAAAAAGTATCAACTATTTAACCCCCACTTCTTTTTACCCAGAAGCAGGGGTGATTTTTTCATAAGCGATCGCTTACCTTCTAAAGGGTATGTGAGTTCGACGAATTGAAAAAAACCCTCTCCTCTGCAAGAATCAGCATTTTTTATAGTTTGATAGTGTAAACTTCTAAGAATAACAATTAAACCAACGTTCCCAATAGTCTTGTTTTTTTGTCAATTTCGCTATAACTCGGTTGTAGTTAGCAAACCAGCCTTCCCAATAATCGCTAGGTACTTTAACGCAACCATCGCAAGTGGGACAACCAGCTTTACATTGAGGTACGGTGTGGACGCTATCAACGCAATTTGTACACAGTTCTTGGTCAATCCAGTGCTGTCCGTTTTCAGCGATCTTAATTGCACCAGTGGGGCATACAGACGAACAGAGCTTGCAGGAAATACATTGGCTGGTGATGGTGTAAGCCATGATTATTCTCCTTGTTGATTGGGGATTGGAGATTGGAGATTGGGTATTGGGTATTGGGTATTGGGTATTGGGTAATTTACCTAGTCCCCAGTCCCCAGTCCCTAGTCCCTAGCCCTTATTCCATTGCTCGTAAAACTCTAAAGCAACCTTCTCAATCACGTCGTAAGCTTCAACAGTCTGTATACCGGCTTGGAGCAGTTTTTCTTTGGGAGATTCGCCAATCTTGGAAACCAAAACTGCTTTACAATCTGCGATAGTTTTAACAATATTGTCAAATGTGGCTTCTTCGCCGTATCCACCTTGACAATAATGATCAACCTTGCGGTGACTGACAAAGCGAACTTCACTACCATCTACTTCGTAAACCTGAAATTCCTTGGCATGGCCGAAGTGTTGGTTAACTAATCCGCCGCCTTTGGTTGCTATTGCAACTAAGATTTTAGGATTGCTAGCTGTTTTTTCTTTGCCAGCTAGTACTTTTTCTTTGGCTGCTTTTAGTTCTACTCTAAATTTCTCAATACCTTCGTGGACTTCTTGACGTTTGTCGAAGTCGTATTCTGGAGCCATTTCTAAGAATTTATCTTTGGTAAATTCCTGGCTGCGGTCTTCTCCTAACAAGCCTACAGCGTCAGCACGGCACTGGCGGCAATGGCGCATCATTTTCATGTTGCCAGAACATTGGTCTTGCACTGACTTCAGTTCTTTTTGTGAAGGTCCCCGTTGACCAGTTAAGCCAAAGTGTGTGCCGTGTTCTGGTGCAGAAATCAAAGGCATAATGTTGTGCAGGAATGCACCTTGTTCCCGAATCATCTTGTTGACTTCAACCAGATGCTGGTCGTTAATGCCGGGAATCATCACAGAATTAACTTTGCACAAGATATCAGCTTCTCTGAGAGCTTGTAAGCCTTCCATCTGCTTTTCCAAGAGAATTCTCGCGCCTTCCGCACCTCTATAACGTCTGCGCTTGTAGTGAACCCAAGAATAAATCTGTGCGCCGATTTCTGGGTCAATAGTATTTAGGGTAATAGTAACGTGGTCAATATTTAGTTGTTTAATGCGATCGACATATTCCGGCAGCATCAAACCGTTGGTTGATAGACACAGCTTAATATCTGGCGCTTTGTCTGCAATCAATTCAAAGGTGCGGAAAGTCTTTTCTGGGTTCGCCAGAGGATCGCCAGGGCCAGCAATTCCCAAAACTGTCATTTGGGGAATTTTCCCTGCAATTACTAAGACTTTGTGTGCTGCTTCTTCTGGTGTGAGTAATTCACTAACTACGCCTGGACGGCTTTCGTTCGCGCAGTCATATTTTCGGTTGCAGTAGTTGCATTGAATGTTGCAAGCAGGTGCAACAGCAACGTGCATTCTCGCGTAATGGTGGTGAGCTTCTTCGCTGTAGCAGGGATGTTTAGCAATACGTTCTTGGAGCTTTTCGTCCATTTCCACGGTGGTGCTGGTGTCGCATCCGCAACCACCTGATTTTGCTTTTGTAGGTGTCGATTCAGTAACGGAAGAGCCTGTAACTGGTGGTGTCATTGAATTTCGCAAATGTCGGTGGACTAGCTGCCACTGTGGGAGATGCCGTTGCTGATTGTGTTTGCCCGAAGAATTGAAGTCGCGTCTGCCACATTGCCTGTAGCGGCTTCGCTGAGTAGGGCAGGCTATGAAGTCCTTGGTTTTGGCTGGTGTGTGTCAACTGGGTGTCTTGGTAGAATGTGGATGCAGCCGCGACCTCTATTCACAAAGGCATAGTGCTATCTCATCCCTCCACTCACTTTTTGCTTGCGTTTTATGTAGAAGCGTTAAGTGATTGGCGATATAAGATTTATAGCAGTCGTCTTCGACTATTACAGTTTGTATCTCTGGAATAGAATTTATTGGATTTATTACAGTTATACTCAAAATCTCAAATGATGATTTCAAGGACGTTTTGAGAATTTTTAAAATTTTTTCCAGGTAGGGGTTCTAGTATTTTCTAGTTGGGGTACGAGTATTTATGGAAAGGGGTTCAGGATCTGATTGTACTCATTTGTAACCCAACTACAGCAAGTATTCAAGGGCTGTTTGGGCTAATTGTTAACTATACAATTTTGTACTCATTCTCTCCTGAAATCTTGCTGAAAGTCATTATTTGCAAGGGATTTGGGAGGGAAAAACTGGAGTAGATTACGTTGTACTACTCCAGATACGTGCGAAATTCAATTCTGTATCCAACATATCATTTTTTTTCAGGTAAAAATGTAATTCATATTTTTTTAATGTTTTATTTGAAATGATATTCAATTAAGGTTGTAAGGCTTAATAGATAAGCTATACAAGCTCTTATTTTAGGCATCATTAATGCAGATTGTTTTCAATAAATTTAATATTTATTATCTTTTTTTTCTAGGTTAAAATACTCTTATAATCAAAATTGTTAATTCTGGAAATATATTCTGCGGATGTGGTAATGGGTCATTGGTCATTGGTTATTGAGAATAAGTACTTACCCATGACCTATAGGACTACCATGACCATGAGCCGGTGGGCATTGCCTACAGATCCTGAGAGTTGTTTAGAAATCAATTTCAGATTCCTATATGACTATAAGAATCTGATTTGATTTTTGAAATACAAGTAGGTGGGCATTGCTCTACGGATACTTAGAGATTTTTAATGGTCAAATTATATTCCTATAGATTACTTCAATAAATAACTAGTAAATCATATTAATTTAGTCAGTTTATAATCCTCAAACCTAACTGCTTATCCATCATTTTATGGAGTTTTTATATAGTGCTAACACATAAAAATTATCAAGCATTTGGTATCGCTTAATGTGATTAATCAGAGTTAGCGTCATATTTGTCACTTTTTCTTCACATTTATTGATGACAATCTGAATCTGTGACTCAAAAGCAGTCATTTTTTTATGCCCATATAAATAACTACCCAATATCTTTCATGGCCAACTAAAGAGTGTAATCCCATTTGCGTCCTAAATTTCCTTTGGATTCAGTGCAAACAACTATGAGGAAGCAATGTGAGTAGACATACAGATTACAGTTCGCTAGAGCAAATACAGACGACTGGTGCAGCTGCACCCAAGCCATTATTAACACTATCAGACGCGGTTGCTCTCATTGTCGGGATTGTCATTGGTGCAGGTATTTTTCAAACCCCTGCGCTGGTAGCTAGCCAAGCAGGCAGTGATATTGCTGTACTGTTATTGTGGCTAGCTGGTGGTCTAGTATCTATCGTCGGTGCATTGTGTTACGCAGAGTTGGCGACGACTTACCCTAATGTTGGTGGAGTCTACTATTACTTAAAGCGAGCATTTGGACAAAAAATTGCCTTTCTATTTGCCTGGGCAAGACTGACAGTGATTCAAACTGGTTCTATTGCCCTGCTTGCATTTGTCTTTGGTGATTACGCCTCGGAAATTTTGCGGCTCGGCACATTTTCATCATCTGTGTATGCCACAGTGGTGATTGTGCTGTTAACAATCTTGAATATAGTGGGTTTGCAACAGGGAAAGTGGACGCAAAACTTACTAACGGTAGCCAAAGTCCTGGGTTTGCTGCTAGTGGTAGTATTCGGATTGGGTGCCACTGCCAATTCTGTAGCTCCGATAGAATCTACTCCTCCAGGGAGCTGGGGACTAGCAATGGTGTTTGTGCTACTTTCCTATGGTGGTTGGAATGAGGCGGCGTATATTTCCGCAGAGATACAAAATAGACAACGGAATATAGTGCGATCGCTAGTGTGGAGTATTGGCATTATCACCGCAATTTACCTGCTAATCAATCTAGCTTACCTACGAGGTTTGGGATTAGCTAACATGGCGGAATCATCGGCAGTCGCGGCAGATTTAATGCGTACTATTTGGGGTACACCAGGAGCTTTATTTATTAGCGTCTTGATTGCCATTTGTACTCTAGGGGCAATCAACGCCACTATTTTTACTGGCGCACGTACTAACTATGCCTTAGGACAAGATTTCACTCTGTTTGGCTTCATGGGTAGCTGGCGACAACTCCCCAGTACTCCTGGGACTGCCTTATTAGTCCAAGGGGCGATCGCTCTCGCCTTAGTGCTATTAGGTACATTCACCCGTAAAGGGTTTGAAACAATGGTGGACTATACCGCACCCGTGTTTTGGTTTTTCTTTCTACTTTCTGGCATATCACTACTAATATTGCGCCGGAAGGAACCACATATACTGCGCCCATTCCGTGTGCCTTTTTATCCTGTTACCCCACTACTCTTTTGTGCTGTTTGTGGCTACCTACTATATTCCAGTGTGGTTTATACAAACGTGGGTGCTGTAGTCGGTGTTTTGGTGGTGATAGCAGGTGTCCCCATATTGTTCTGGAATCGCTACCGCCAAGGTAAGGCTTAGAAATTCACAATTAACTAGGAGAAATTATGAAGTTGCAAAAGATTTTACTATCGGTTGTTACAGGTGTTAGTGTTGTGAGCCTGGGATTAGCTGGCTGTACGCCACAACAAACCGATTTGGAAGCACAGACAGAAACTAATGCACCTACTTTAACAGGTCAAACTGAAACTCAAGCACAAGCTCCAACAACCCAACCGCAAGAACGCCCTGCGGATGTGCCTTATGTGCCGACACCACAGGTTGTAGTAGATGCCATGTTGCAAGTGGCACAGGTAGGTAAAAATGACGTACTTTACGACTTAGGTAGTGGTGATGGACGCATTGTCAATACAGCCGCCCAAAAATTTGGCACACGGGGTACTGGTATAGATATTAATCCCGAACGGATTCAAGAAGCTAACGAAAATGCTCAGAAAGCAGGAGTCAGCGATCGCGTAAAATTTGTTCAGCAAGACTTATTTAAGACCGATTTTAGTGACGCTACTGTAGTTACTCTCTACCTTCTACCCGATATCAATCTCAAATTGCGTCCCATCCTTCTTAAACAACTTAAACCTGGTACTCGCATTGTCTCCCACGCTTTTGATATGGGTGAATGGAAGCCAGAGAAGACATTACAAGTAGATGGCAGAACTATCTACTATTGGGTTGTTCCAGAACAAGTCCCAGCTAATTTACGTCAATAAGGTAGAACTTGCCCATGAAGCGATCGCTGTTTTCTATTCTGGGAACTGGCGATCGCGTACTTCCGCAGCGTAATCTTGTACAGCTTTGGTAATGGTTGCGCGTAAATTCGTATAAACCTTGGCGAATGGTGGTTGTTTGTCTGATAAACCCAATACATCAGAAGTCACTAAAACTTGACCGTCGCAATGGGAACCCGCACCAATACCAATGGTGGGAATACTAACTTTTTGTGTAATTTGCATTGCCAAATCTGCGGGGATATGCTCTAACACTAGAGAAAATACACCCGCTTGTTCCAGAGCGATCGCTTCGTTTAAAATTCTCTGAGCTGTTTCCTGGGTCTTACCCTGTTGACGCAAACCCAATTGATGAACTGATTGGGGTGTCAAACCTACATGACCCATCACTGGTATCCCAGCTTGTACCAAACGGGTAATAGTTTCTACCATTGCCGGATAGCCACCTTCTAATTTAACTGCCTGAGCGCCTGTTTCCTTTAATATGCGCCCAGCCGAGTTGATTGCCTGTGGGATACTTTCTTGATAAGTCAAAAATGGTAAATCAACCACAACTAAAGCCCGTTGCACACCACGACAAACTGCTTTAGCGTGGTGTAACATCTCCTCTAATGTAATTGGCAGCGTGGTTTTATAACCCAACATTACCGCCATCGAGTCACCCACGAGAATTAAGTCTACACCAGCAGCATCGAGAATTTGGGCGATCGTATAATCCCAAGCCGTCAACGCCACAATTGAGCGTCCTTGTTGTTTCCACTGGATTAATTGCTGGGTAGTGACTGGCATTTTTTCTAGGGAGTGGGGAGTAGAAGCTAAATTTAAAGCTTAGAGGCTACATTAACATTACCAATTTCTGGTTCTCAATCCCCATTACCCCTTATCCCCAGAGGGGACCCCACCTTCCCCAATCCCTCATTTCACAAGGCGACTAAAAGCCAAATGAGCTGTTGCTTTGTCCATTTTGGGCATTAACCAAGCCAGACCTTCACTAGTCCCAATCCATAATTTGTTGGCGACATCAGGCACAAGGGACAAAACTCGACTAGAAGGAAGTCCGGCAACTTCATCTAGTACAGCACCTGTATTGGGATTTAATCTTAGCAAACCATTGTGAGTACCTACCCAAACACTACCATCTTTAGCAAAGCGCACTGCTGTCACGTTTTTACCCCGCAAACGAGCTACAGATCGCAGTACTATGCCAGTTTTCGGGTTAATTACCAACAAATTATTCGGCATTCCTGCCCAAATTAAACCTTCTGGACTAATAGCTAAAGCTTGCACTGTGGTACCGGGTAAATCGTTGATTCGCTTCATAATCAAAGCACTGGCTGTATTAATCCTCACGACTCCATCTAGAGTTCCTGCCCAGAGTTGACCATCAGCATCTAAAGTTAAGGTATTGCCGCTTACACCAGGCAAATTTTTGACGGTCGTCATAATTAAACCTTGGTCAGGACTAACTAAGGCTAAACCATTGTCAGTTCCCACCCACAGATAACCCCGCTTATCAGTTAACAGCGATAGCACCCGCTTGGAAGGCAAAAACAAATTCTGCGCTGAAATTTCATTAGTACGGGGTTCTACTCTCATCAGCCCTTCATAAGTTCCCACCCACAAACGACCGACTTTATCTTGAGCTAAAGCACCAATAGCGACGTTGGGTAAACTAACACGGGCTAAAATTTTACCTGTTTTCGGGTCAATCCGCGATAACCCCCGCCAAGAACCCACCCACAGATTACCAGCGAAATCTCCCAGTAAGTTACTCACACGATAATCAATTTCTACTGCGCGTTCCTGTATATCCCGTTCATCAGGCAAGGGATCTACCCGTCGGGGTGGTGCAGATGCAGGATAAGCCGGCTTTAATTCGGATGGTTTAATATCAGGAGTTGTTGGTGATGGTGCATTAGTCGCAGCTTTTTCTGCCCTCGCCAAACTACCAATACCAACAACGGTCATACTCGGCAGACTTATCGACCCCAACAATATAGAAGTAATCAGTAAACTAGTACGCTTGCGAAATAATCCCACGATGACATTTCCTTTAGAGACAGCACCTCCAGTCATTAGGGAAACTGACCAAAGGTTAATCTCAGTCTTCCCTTAGTTAGCATTTTTTAAACAGATAGGGATTGGGGATTGGGAAAAGGCAGAGGGGGCAGAGGAAGCAGAGGAGCAGGGGAAGCAAAGAAGAATACTAATGAGTAATGACTATGGACTATTGACTATGGACTATTGACCAATGACAACTGACTCATATACAGTCATTGATACATTTTGTAACCCATTATTAACAAAACGTTTAAAACTTTATGTAATAACAAATTTAAATATGTAAGTTAAGAAGTTTCAAAGAATAACTTATGCCATTTCTTGATATATTGTGAGACAAGTTACAAATTACGTGGTGTGCGATTTTTTCATCTTGCGCTGATTACTCTACTAAATATCCCTCAAATAAATTGGCTCTTAGCTCGTCTCCCGTCAATAAAGGAGGTCTGCAAGAGCGCAGAAGCGGGAATGTGTGAAAACTAACCCAATTCGTTAAATACCCCGAAATATAGGGGAATCATCTCATACTTTCCGTAAACCGCGAAGGTCATGAAGGGATAAAAGCAATTTAGTGGGTGAGAAGAACAGATAAAAAAAGAATTTTTTAACTATGGCAAGAGGAAAAAATAAAAGCGTTAATTTATGCACTCCTAGATGAGTAAGACACTGGTGAAGAGGATTACCACTAAAGCTAAGTGTTAATTGCAGAAAAGTCGCTGACCTCTACCAAAAGATTGTTCCTGTTTTTCTCCTAGCTGATGGGGAGGTAGAGCAATTATGAGATTAAATTGTACCAAAACGTGATTTGATAAGTAAAAAGAGTGACATCTTGGAAGGATAGATATGTCTTACGCTCAAACGAAGACTCAGACAAAATCTGGGTATAAAGCCGGGGTTCAAGATTACAGACTAACTTATTACACACCTGATTACACACCTAAAGATACAGATATTCTGGCGGCGTTCCGTGTTACACCCCAGCCCGGAGTTCCCTTTGAGGAAGCGGCTGCGGCTGTAGCGGCTGAGTCTTCTACTGGTACTTGGACGACCGTATGGACAGACCTGTTAACCGATCTAGATCGTTACAAAGGTCGTTGCTACGATATCGAACCAGTACCTGGCGAAGACAACCAATTCATTGCCTACATCGCTTATCCTTTGGATCTGTTTGAAGAAGGCTCCATCACCAACGTTTTAACCTCAATTGTAGGTAACGTATTTGGTTTTAAAGCATTACGCGCATTGCGTTTGGAAGACATTCGCTTTCCTGTTGCTTACATCAAGACTTTCCAAGGCCCTCCTCACGGTATCCAAGTTGAGAGAGACAAATTAAACAAATATGGTCGTCCTTTGTTGGGTTGTACCATCAAACCAAAATTAGGTTTGTCTGCGAAGAACTACGGACGCGCTGTATACGAGTGTTTGCGCGGTGGTTTGGACTTCACCAAAGACGACGAAAACATCAACTCTGCACCATTCCAAAGATGGCGCGATCGCTTCTTGTTTGTGTCTGATGCTATCAGCAAAGCACAAGCAGAAACAGGCGAAATCAAAGGTCACTACCTCAACGTGACCGCTCCTACCTGTGAAGAAATGCTGAAGCGGGCTGAGTACGCTAAAGAACTCAATCAGCCCATCATCATGCACGACTACCTAACCGCAGGTTTCACCGCTAACACCACCTTGGCTCGTTGGTGTCGTGACAACGGCGTTCTACTGCACATCCACCGCGCGATGCACGCAGTAATCGACCGTCAAAAGAACCACGGTATCCACTTCCGTGTATTAGCTAAAGCCCTACGTCTATCTGGTGGTGACCACATCCACACCGGTACCGTAGTAGGTAAGTTGGAAGGTGAACGCGGTATCACAATGGGCTTCGTTGACCTATTGCGTGAAAACTACGTTGAACAAGACAAGTCTCGCGGTATCTACTTTACCCAAGACTGGGCTTCTTTACCTGGTGTAATGGCAGTTGCTTCCGGTGGTATCCACGTATGGCATATGCCCGCATTGGTAGAAATCTTCGGTGATGACTCCGTACTACAATTTGGTGGTGGTACACTCGGACACCCCTGGGGTAACGCTCCTGGTGCAACCGCTAACCGTGTAGCTTTGGAAGCTTGCGTCCAAGCGCGTAACGAAGGTCGTAACTTGGCTCGTGAAGGTAACGACGTTATCCGTGAAGCTGCTAAGTGGTCTCCTGAATTGGCTGTCGCTTGCGAACTGTGGAAAGAAATCAAGTTCGAGTTTGAGGCAATGGATACCGTCTGATAAAGGCTGAAGGTGCAAGGATGAAGGTTAAATGAAAAATACCTTTCATCCTTACATTCTTTAAACTTCATCCTTTTAAAGGGCTGGGTCAAGCATGAATCTCAAGCAAATAGCGAAAGATACAGCCAAAACTCTCCAAAGCTACCTGACTTATCAGGCGCTAATGACTGTGTTGGCACAGCTAGGCGAAACGAATCCACCGTTAGCATTATGGCTGCATACTTTTTCTGTCGGCAAAGTTCAGGACGGAGAAGCTTATGTTAAAGAACTTTTCCGAGAACAGCCAGATTTAGCCTTGCGGATTATGACTGTGAGAGAACATATAGCTGAAGAAGTAGCCGAATTCTTACCCGAAATGGTTCGTAGCGGTATTCAGCAAGCAAATATGGAACAACGCCGCCAGCATCTAGAACGCATGACGCATCTGAGTTTATCCAACCCCAGTTCTGAATCAGAACAGCAGACAATTTCCGATACTGACTGGGATCATTAATCCAGTTAGGCCAGCATAAGTACTTATTTTCCAATAGCAACCAATTATCACCAGCTATGCAAACCTTACCAAAAGAGCGTCGTTACGAAACCCTTTCTTACTTACCCCCCCTCACCGACGTTCAAATCGAAAAGCAAGTCCAGTACATTTTGAGCCAAGGCTACATTCCAGCCGTTGAGTTCAACGAAGCTTCTGAACCTACAGAATTTTACTGGACACTGTGGAAGCTACCTTTGTTCGGCGCTAAAACATCTCGTGAAGTTTTGGGTGAAGTTCAAGCTTGCCGTTCTCAATATCCTGGTCACTACATCCGTGTTGTAGGATTTGACAACATCAAGCAGTGCCAAGTCCTCAGCTTCATCGTTCACAAACCCAGCAGATACTAAAAGCTGATTTGGTTTAATAATTTATCCATTTAGGAGAGGTAGATGACTTTACCTCTCTTTTTTGTTTTTACAGTGTTTGGGATATAGCATTTTTCATACTCATGAAATCCAGTTTAATTCTATGGTATTAAATAATTTAAACAATACAGGTATTCGTTTATATGAATAATTCTATTAAAAACTTAGTTTTCCAAAAACATAACTTACTCTTTTTAGTACCATTCATAATATATGCAACATGGATATTAATTATTTCTTTATATGGTGTCAATATTCCGATACTAGATCAATGGCTAGCACCTGGTGAACAAATAGAGAGTTTTTTTTTAAATCAATTACATATTGAAACACTTTATAAACAACATAATGAAAGCAGGAAGTTAATTCCAAACTTGATATTTATTATTCTTGCGGGAATTTTGGGCCAATGGAACGTAAAAGCAGAAATGATCATAGGATTATTTTTTGCTGTTATGATGTCACTATTGATTTACTTATTGTTGTTATTAACCAATAAAAGCTTTTACAAAAACATATTGATTCTAATATTTTATGATTTTTTATTACTTTCACCATCTTCTTTTAGTAGATGGGTGCGAGGTATAACTATTCATAGGCTTATCCCTGATGCGTGTTTAATTGTAAATGCCTTAATTTTTAGATTAAAGATAAATCGAAATCTCAAAGTAGGGCTATATTCATTGTTTTGTGTGATATCGCAGTATTCTTTTTCTGGAGGTATTGTTACATGGGCTATCACGCTGATATTTATTACTTTTGATAATCAAGTAAACTTGAAGAAAAAATTGCAATCTATATGTTTATTTATAAGCTTGTTTGCTGTATCAACTAGCTTTTATTTTAGCAATTATACTCATCCATATTATCATACAGAACCAAGCGAAATATTGAAACATTCTTGGCAGGACATCATAATTTATTTTTTGGCATTTTTAGGCAATATTTTAGGAGAATTCTATGAATTAGATACATTTATAGGGGTAACTTTTTTGCTTACCTTTACGTTGTTACTAATATTAAATTTAAATCCCCTAAAAGAAGAACTAATCGTGTGGTTTGTTCTTGGTTTTTACACACTTGCACTCGGAATATTAAACGCTATTACTAGAGCGCCAATGTCTAGCCCAACAATGAGCCATGCAGTAAGAGTTGATTATATTATTCACTTAGTCTATTTACCATTATCCATCATCGTAATTATTTTTTATTTACTAGAACATCAAAATAAAAATAATCAAGTTTTAAAAAATTTTGTTTTCTATTTTTTAGGTATGATAACTGCATTTTATATTTCTAAGAATGATCCAACTAAACTCTTAAATGAGTTGCAGGGATGGCAATATCAGTATAACTATGCTAAGAGTTGTATTCAATTAGTCAATTTTTATCCAAAAAATGATTGTATTAAAATACTATTTCCCTTTGTTGAACCCATATATCCTTGGAATCTAGATTTAATTATTACAAGATTTAAAAATTTGAGTGAATTAAATGTCTTACGCCCTGGAATGGTTAAAAATATAAAAATAAATAATCAAGGTGAATGGGGTTATATTGATTCCATACAAGAAGATCAAAATAATCTTTTAAAAATTAGTGGATGGGCTAAAATACCCACGAGAGTAGCAGATGCAGTAATATTGGCTTACACAAATGAATCTAATGATTTGATAGTGCTTGATATCTTATCTATAGGACAGACCAGACCTGATATTTCCCAAATATATGGTTCAAAGTATAAAAATTCAGGTTGGTCAGGCAATATAGATTTAAAAAATAAATTGACTAATTTTCATAAATCTCAGATTCAAGCATATGCGTTTGATGCGGAACAAAACCTTTTTTATCCTTTAATATCTTTGCGTTAGGCTAAAGTCATAAAATACCCGACTTAAGATTTACTACACCCCTAAACCCTCAAATTTTCGTTTTCATCTGTAAGTTCTATGAGTGAAGCAAAAGTAATTGTCAACACATCATCACCTCGAACTCGCCAAAGTTTAGCCACAGATTTATTCCATGCTGGACTTAACTCAAGTATGACGGTGATAGTTCATTCCTCTCTTAGTTCACTAGGTTGGGTGTGTGGCGGTTCCGTTGCAGTAGTTCAAGCACTCATGGATGTGATTACACCAGCCGGCAATTTGGTAATGCCTACCCATTCTGGCGATTTGTCTGACCCTGCTATATGGCAAGAACCACCAGTTCCGAGAGAATGGTGGACTATTATCCGTGAAACCATGCCAGCTTTTGACCCTAAAGTGACTCCGACACGAGGGATGGGTCAAATTGTGGAAACCTTCCGCACTTGGGAAAACGCGTTGCGAAGTTCTCACCCACAACTTTCTTTTGCCGCTTGGGGAAAGGACGCTGAAAAAATACTGGCAAATCATTCTTTGGACTACTCTTTAGGTGAAAATTCACCATTAGCGCGTCTCTATGACTTGAACGCTTGGGTACTGTTATTGGGGGTTGGATATGAGAATTGTACTAGTTTTCATTTAGCCGAGTACCGGGTTGGTGGAGGACAGGAAGTTAAAAAAGGTGCGCCGATTTTAGAAGCTGGACAACGAGTTTGGCAATGGTTCACAGATATTGATATTGATAATGGCTGTTTTGAGGAAATAGGTGAGGCTTTTGAAGAAACTGGTCGTGTGCAAATATCCACAGTCGGTTCAGCGCAAATCAAGTTATTTAATATGAGAAACGCTGTTGATTTTGCTGTTACGTGGTTGAGAGATAATCCGAGACATCAAGAGGAGGTATTGTGACGAAACTATCTAAACCCCAAATCAGAATTTGTTTTGTTGGCGACTCTTTCGTTAACGGTACTGGTGACCCTGAGTGTCTTGGTTGGACAGGTAGAGTATGCGTTAATGCTCATAAAAAAGGTTACGATATTACCTACTATAATTTAGGTATTAGACGAGATACCAGCAGTGATATAGCCAAGCGTTGGTTACAAGAAGTATCGCTACGATTACCGAAAGAATATGATGGAAGAGTTGTATTCTCTTTTGGATTAAACGATACAACTCTAGAAAATGGTAAACCTCGTGTGAGTATTGCTGAATCTATCAAAAATACACGAGAAATTTTAACTCAGGCGAAAAAGTTATATCCTGTTTTAATGATTAGTCCAGCACCATATATAGAACAGCAAGACCCAGGAAGAAGACGAAGAACTATTGATTTATCTCAACAGCTAGCTTTAGTTTGTCAAGATTTGGATGTGCCTTATTTAGATGTTTTTCCACTATTAGAAAAACCAAGTGTTTGGCTACATGAAGCTAAGGCTAATGATGGTGTGCATCCCCAAGCTGGAGGTTATGGAGAATTTGCCAGAATTGTAGAGAATTGGGAAGCTTGGTTAAATTGGTTTAGATAAAAATCCTTGATATATACTAAATGCAGTAACACTCCTTTGATGCCTGTGTCCATGACAACTTCAGATACAAACGGTATCATCAAAAGTTTTGTTTTTCCTGGGTTATGGTTAGATACTGCTGCATTATTAACTGGAGAAATGACACAAGTTTTAGCTGTGCTACAACAAGGCTTAAACTTTCCAGAACATGAGATATTTGTACAACAACTATCAAAGCGTTTTTGTTAACATCTATGTAGATATAGTCTGTAAAAATCATGACACAAATTACTTTGGCCGAAGCATCTCAACACTTACCTGATGTGATTTAAGCTATACAGCGTTTGTGGTAGTGATTATGGATATCTACCAAAAGATTAATAAACAATAGATACCAAAAAAACTTAGCATTAATTAATAAAGCATCACCAGTCATAAATTTTATGAGTTATTATATCGCTCCGCGCTTTCTGGATAAACTTGCTGTTCACATCACCAAAAACTTTTTAAATATTCCTGGTGTGCGAGTTCCCTTAATTTTAGGGATTCATGGACGTAAAGGAGAAGGGAAAACCTTTCAGTGTGAGTTAGCTTTTGAGAAGATGGGTATTGAAGTCACACTCATCTCCGGCGGTGAATTGGAAAGTCCCGATGCGGGAGACCCAGCCCGGTTGATTCGGCTGCGCTATCGGGAAACAGCAGAACTGATCAAAGTGCGCGGTAAAATGTGCGTGCTGATGATTAACGATTTAGATGCAGGTGCAGGACGCTTTGATGAAGGTACGCAATATACTGTAAATACTCAGTTGGTAAATGCCACACTGATGAATATTGCCGATAATCCCACAGATGTACAGTTACCCGGTAGTTATGATTCCAACCCGATACGGCGTGTCCCCATTATCGTGACAGGTAATGATTTTTCTACTCTCTACGCACCATTGATTCGGGATGGACGGATGGAGAAATTCTATTGGGAACCCAACCGCGATGATAAGGTGGGAATTGTCGGGGGGATTTTTGCTGAGGATGGACTCTCAAAACGAGAAATTGAACAATTAGTTGATACTTTCCCCAAGCAATCGATTGACTTTTTTAGCGCTTTACGTTCTCGAATTTACGACGAACAAATCCGCGACTTTATCCATCAAGTTGGGTTTGAACGTATATCTCTACGTGTTGTGAACAGCGTAGAAGCGCCGCCAGAATTTAAAAAGCCAGATTTCAGCCTTGCTCATTTGATCGAGTCTGGTAACTTGGTGTTGGGTGAACAACAACGAGTAGACAATTCTCAGTTAGTGGATGAATATAATCGATTAAATCGTGGGAGGGGTTATCAAACAGCGCCACCGCCTGAAGTACAAGTGATTCAGCCAGTCAATAATAGTTCTCACAAGCGAGAGACATCTAATACTCATTTGAGTTTAGAAACCCAAGAACAAATCCGGCAAATCTTGTCTCAAGGTCACAAAATTACTTTTGAACACGTAGATGCACGCCGCTTCCGCACGGGTTCTTGGCAAAGTTGCGGTACACTGCATATTGATGCAGAGTCAGATGCTATTTCAACACTAGAGGCTTGCTTAGTTGATTATGAAGGTGAGTATGTGCGCTTGGTAGGGATAGACCCGAAAGGTAAGCGGCGGGTTGTGGAGACAATTATTCAACGACCAAATGGCAAAAATTAAGCTGTAGAGTGATGTTTTACCTCACTCCGCCCTGAGTGAGGTAAAACTACTCAGCACTATTCATATTTGAGAGACTGCACAGTTAAAACTTTAAACTAAAAGCGGCAACAGCTAACGCGCCCCAGCCAAGCAAAAAGGCAACACCACCAAGGGGAGTGATTGCCCCTAAGATTTTAACTCCAGTTAAACTGAGGGCATACAGGCTGCCAGAAAAAATTGCCACACCGATGATGAATAACCATCCACTAGCTAACAAGGTGGTGGGTGGGGTTGGGGTGCGACTGATGAGGACAGCTACGAACAAAAGCGCGAGGGCATGATACATTTGGTAGCGAGCGCCAGTGTCGAAGATTTCTAGCGATCGCTCACTAATTTTTTCTCGCAGGGCATGGGAAGCGAAAGCCCCGGCGGCAACGGACAAACCGCCTAAAATGGCAGCTATGCTAACAAAAATCTGCGTCATTAGATGGGGAATTAGACATCAAAATGATATGATACCGAGCCTTCCTCATTGACTTTAAAATTAGCGTTGAATTCTTTAGCTTTATAGTCTAAATATTCTCTAGCAACGGTTGCAGGTAGTTGTGACTGCATCGCAAAACCTAAAACTGTGATGCGTCCTTGATTTTCTTGAATCATCTGATAAAAAACCGATTGTAGGCGATCGCTTAATTGTTGTTGAAGAGCCTTTTTAGAGTTTTTGTTTTGTAAATACATTCCCACACCCAACCATACCCCCAAAATCATCGTGGGTACACCGAAAATTACACCTTGGGTAGCAGTATTATCCAGGGCATTAAGAGCATCTCTGTTCACATACTCCTGTACCAACTCTTCATTTTCACCCGTGGCTATGGGCTTGAGCATCGTATTTCTTTGAATTACCGCAGAGACAGATACCGTCAAAAACATGAATCCGAGTGTTAATAGCCAACCTGTAGCTAACTTTTCAGCAGTCTTCATGTTCCACTCCAGATTTACACCTTGCTTGTGATTTTAACCTCACTTTGCCAAAGGTTCCAGTAACTATTCAAAATTCAAAATTCGTCTTGGAAAGTTTGCTCAACGGGGGGAACCCCCGCACCGCAACTTTCCGCAAAATTCAAAATATCCTACAGGAAGCGTAAGCACCACAAAATTAAAGAGAGTTGGTGTAATCTTTCCCTACTACAATTCAGACTAGTGTAAACAAAAATACAAAATTTCCTTCCATCGCATCACATTTATTGCCCAAATTACATTCATATTTGGCTTTTTATCTAGGACTCCTAGCTCATCAACGACTGTAGCGCCTCTAGTTAGTTCGCTCGTAATTTCCACATCTACAAAGTATTTTCCTTGACGTGTAATAATATCTGGAGCAAGCGCAACTGCGATCGCTACAGGATCAGCTAAGGTGAGACCAACAGCACCTTGCCTTTTCATGGCAACATCCAAAGCTGTCTTGTTACACTCCATCGCCAAACGCGCCCTTTCCGTACCGAAATTCATCACGGTTTCTACTTCCGCAAAAGTTAACGCCGCATCGTGACGGCTCAACTCCCAACCGACCATTTCCATCGGCATTCCACTATGAAAGACTATCTTGGCGGCTTCCGGGTCTACCCAAATGTTATATTCAGCCGCAGGTGTGACATTGCCCACTGTATTCGCTGCACCACCCATAATCACGCAACGCTGAACTAATTGGGCAATATCCGGCGCTTTGAGTAGTGCAGCAGCAATATTTGTCAACGGCCCCAGCGTCACCAGGGTAATTTCACCAGGGTATTGTTTGATAATGTCAATAATTGCATCAGTGGCGTGTGCTGATTCAGGCTTACTTTTTGCTTCTGGGTAGTACATATTACCCATACCATCTTTGCCGTGAAACCAATCAGCATAACGAGATTCCCGTAGCATTGGCTTGGTGCAGCCGACATATACAGGTGTAGAGGCGTTGCATACTTCAATTGTGTATAAAGCGTTCTTGACTCCCTGCTCAACAGGGACGTTACCATTGACAATTGTTACCGCCACAATTTCCACATCTGTCCAGTGATGCGCCATAATCAGCGCGACAGCATCATCTGAGGCGGTATCTGTATCGATGATAAATTTACGCATTGGGGAATGGGGACTGGGGACTGGGGACTGGGGACTGGGGACTGGGGATTAGGGACTGGGCGCAAATCTTGCAGTCATTTCTCCCCCTGCCTCCCCTGCCCCCTGCTCCCTGCCTCCCTCCTCCCTGCCCCCAATCTCTAATTCAAGGACGTGTTGCTTCTAATATGCGGGAGAAATAGAAGCGAGTTTTAGTAAACTCTTTTCTTTGAATAGCAAAGCCGTTGCTTTCTAAAATTTTGATGACATCGGCTTCACGGTGTAGGTAGGCGCGGGTGGTTTTGCTTGGGCCAGGGAAGAAACTGCCAATTTTCTTAAGTAAAGTCAAGGCGCAGGTTTTGGGTGCAAAACTGAGAATGATTCTAGACTGTGCCAAAGAACAAAGGTGAGAAATCATTTCATCAGCTTTTTCTTGGGGGTAGTGAATTAGTACATCCAAGCAAATCACAGTGTGATAACTGCCACTCAATGATTCTAGATCCTGCACAGCAAAGGTGGGATTTTCAGCATTTCCCAAGGTTTCTAAGGCTCGTTGCTTACCTTCTTCTACCATTTTCTCGGAAATGTCGCTGGCGTAGACTTTAGCCCCCTCTGTCGCTAGGGGAATGCTGAGACTACCCACGCCACAGCCAGCGTCACAAATTGATAACTCTGCTAAATTGCCGTCATTTTTTAGCCAGCCGATGACACTATCCACCGTTTGCTGATGACCGTTGCGGATGTCGAGTTGGACTTTGTTAACTTCGCCATCGCCATAAATGCGTTTCCATCGGTCAAACCCCGTGGAATTGAAATACTCACGAACAATGGTTTTATCGTCGGCTGCGTTCATAAACTTCGATTGTTAAGGGTTCCCAATGCTTAAAATTATCATTCATAGGAACCGCCAAGAGCGATCGCCTTCACAGATTTTTTGCAATGTTGACTAGAATAGCACTGGAAAAATTGCATTTAACGAGGCAAAACGTCATCTAAGCGAAGTTGCAGTCCAGGCAAAAGCGGTGAGTTAATTGTTTGATTTAGTCGGTATTGTTGCTGAGTATAAGTATCTTCAACCAGTTGACAAACAGTAAACGTAGGTTGTTTAGGTTTACCAATAAATGTCACACCGCCCAACCCTCGATAATCGACAATCCAATATTCAGGAATTCCTAACAGAGCATATTCCTCAACCTTCCGAGCGTAGTCGGTTTCCCAGTTGGTACTAACAACTTCCACCACCAGTTTAATTGAGCGTCCCGTTGTAATTACAGGTTCCCTTGTCCAAAGGGGTTCACGGTCGAGAACAGTTTCATCGAGGACTACAATATCAGGGCGACGAGCTGTAGCTGTATCTGCAAAGGGATAAATTAAACAAGTGCGAGGAATAAACCAGGGGAGGTGTTCCGAGACGAGGTAAATCCCAATTTGGGTTGCCAACTTGCCACTCACCGTTTCGTGGGGGCCAGTGGGTTCCATATCAATTAATTCTCCATCTGCTAATTCATAACGGGGATTGTCTCGGTATTGACAGAGAAAATCTTCACAAGTCAGTATTTTTGGGGAGATATGTGTCATGATGTCAATCTCCTGAGACCAAGTTCTCCTAATTATAAGTTAGAAGCAATCATCAAAACAGCCCGCCCACTCCATAAAGCAAGGAGTGGGCGGGCAACAAAAACAATTATGTTAGCGGTGGCTAGTGCTGAGTTCTAAACACCTGCGCCGGTAGCTTGACCACCTAATCTTTGTTGAATTTTGCTCTTAGCGGCTTTGAATTCGGTAGCCCATTGCTCAGTTTGTTCAGAACTGAGGTTGTTGCGAATAGCAGCAAACAAGGTGCTTTCTTCTTGGCGGACGTGATCCATGACGATATCAGCCAACTGTCTGACTCTATCTTTGAATTCAGGAGCAGAGGGGCTGATAGCCTTGATTTGGTCTAACAAGCGCTTCATCTCGGCTTGTTCATCATACAATTCTTGGGTGTCACCTTCACCGTAGAAAGAACGGACTCTGGGATAAACTACTTCTTCTTCCGCTTCAGCGTGAGCAGTTAAATCTTTGTAGATTTGACCAAAATACTCTTGGATTTTTTGAGGATCGTTGCTTTGTTGTAGTTCTGTGAACAAAATATTTACCTTGTTGTGATCCATACGGATCACATCTTGGATATTCATATCTTGCTTATCAGAACCTTGGGTAACTGCGCTACCAACTGCACCACTAAAAGCAGCGATCGCATCTTGAACTCGTCCCCAAATACCTTGATCTGCGTCTTGTCCAGTAAGTTCACGAACACCCAAAATTTCTAAAATACCTTTGAGTTGTTCTTGGTGAGCGCGGTTTTCAAAGTTAACTGTGTTTAAGGGGCCAATAGCAGCCAGCACATCAGCACCAACTCTTTGGGCTGCTTTGTGAACCAGTAAACCGCTCATAACTTGTTTGTGTTTCAGCAACTCATGTTGAGCTACTTTTTCAAAGAAATTTAGTTGGGAACCCTGCATTAATTGGCGAACTTGGTCAACCATTTCGCGGACTGTTTGTCTTGGTTCTTTTTGTATACCATATTGAACAATGACAGTCTCTATAATGCCTAAGTTTTTCCGGTCATCTTCTAGGAAATCACGAATGCGATTAGAGATTTCATTATCAGTTGATTCTCTTAAAAATCTTTCCTCATTTTCAATTAGTAACTCTTGAAGAAGCTTGGCATCTGCTAATTTCTCAGCAATAGCATTACGCTTTGTATCATCTAAAGTTGATACCATTCTAGGTTCTCCTCAGAAAAATAGTCGGATTCTTAACTTCTTTCAGAGTGACATAGTTCTTTGTAGACTTTCCTCCTTCTTTTGAACGATTAGCTACGTAACCCAAGATAGAAAACAAATATTTTTTTACAGAAAAATACACTTCTACTTTTAGGCGGACAACAATTTAATATTCACTCCATCTCTAGATAGATAAAAAATTTATTTTAGTTGTCTAAATTGACTCAAGGATATTTAAATTTTGGGAGATCAAATAATAATGCCGGATTCCCCCGGACTAGGAGAACAAGCGCTGAATAAAGCGGCAGAAATTGGGTTGTCTAGCCAATTAGATGAAGTAGATAACTTAGATGTGAGCATCAAAACTGATCCACTGAAATTAGTTCAAGGACAGGTGGATGCAGTCGAGATTAATGGTGAAGGTTTGGTTATGCAGAAAGACCTCCGCGTGGAGGAAATGAAAATGCAGGTCAATAGTGTTGCTATTAATCCTTTAAGTGCCGCATTTGGTAAGATTGAACTTACTAAACCTACAGTTGGTAGTGCGCGGGTTGTTTTAACAGAATCAGATATCAACCGTGCCTTCAATTCTGAGTTTATTATCTCCAAAATTCAAAGTCAGAAAATCCATATTAATGGGCAACTAAAAACAGTCACACCTCAACAAATAAACTTTCGCCTACCCGGTGAGGGAAAAGTTTCACTAAATGCCAGCATCCTGTTAGAAGAAAATAGCGAACCGCAGCAAGTTGCCTTTACAGCCGAACCTCGTATTAGTGCTAATGGCACAACAGTAATTCTGGAAAATGTCGCCTATGGTAACAGCGAAGAAATATCACCAGAGTTGACACAAGCTTTAGTAGCACAAACTAGCGAAATTTTAAACTTAAGCAACTTCGATTTAGAAGGAATGAGCTTGCGAGTGCAGCAATTAGCAGCAGAAACAGGCAAACTCACCTTGCAAGCCGAAGCTTATGTAGAACAAATACCCACAGCTGAAAACTAGGATACTTATTTATGGAAACGACAGAAACAACTTCCTCTGCTTCCTCCGCTTCATCACCATTTCCAAATATTCCCCCAGTGATTGAAACGGACGATCGCGAATATCGTGATACGGGTGTCCCCAGTACAGTAGCGATCGCCGGACATCCCCTACATCCCCTTAGTGTGATTTTCCCCATAGCTTTCCTCGCCGCCGCCCTGGGTAGCGATTTCGGCTATTGGTTAACCCGCGATTACTTCTGGGCGAGGGCTTCTGTGTGGTTAATTGGACTGGGTTTAGGTGGAGGTGCGATCGCCGCCGCCATAGGTTTAAGTGACTTCTTGAAAATTGAACGTGTCCGCAAACGCAACGCGGGTTGGGCGCACCTGATTCTCAATGTCTCTCTTCTTGTTCTGTCACTAGTAAACTTCATCCTCCGCTTAGGCGACGCTGAAGCCAGAATCCTTCCTTGGGGATTATTAATTTCCTTAATTGTCGGTACTCTAACAAGCATTTCCGGTTGGTTTGGTGCAGAACTCTCCTATCGCCACAAAATTGGCGTAGTTGGTGCAGGTAGTAGAAGATACCCGTAAATCAATTCAAAATCCAAAATAAAAACTCCATCCCTTTATGGGTGGAGTTTTGTCAGTGGTTAATAGTTAATAGTCAGTAGCAAAGCGAAAAGTGTGTCTTGGGTTCTACCTAAAAGGAAGAACTTTTCAAGAAGACACCTAAAAAACACCCACTCTTAAGATGGGGTATTAAACTAGATCCAAAACAACTGACACAATTGGTACTAAAAAACATAGGTTATGCAAAAAAAGGTTAAGGTTAAACCTAATTCCAAACAACAAAAAATTGCCGAGCAAGATGATGGGAGTCTAACTGTACACTTAAAATCTCCACCAGTAGATGGTAAAGCTAATGAAGAGTTGATCAAACTTCTAGCTGAAAAATTTGCTGTGCCGAAATCTCACATCACCATTAAATCTGGTTTATCTTCTAGACAAAAACTGATTGAGATTGACACAAATATTTAGTGTAAATAGGTCTAGATAAAAGATATATAGAATTTAGTTATGAGTTAGTATCGATTTTCCCCAATAAGATAACGAATACTAACTCAGCAATCCAAAATACATCTAGTGTTCTTAATTACGAATTACTTTAGCCGGTCACCAATCGTAGCATAACATCGGCTCATGAGTAATACTAATATATCCAGGCTGGGCTTTGACTCTTTCTATCCAAGCTTGAATAGCTGGAAATTGTGTTAAATCAAAACCACCTTCATCCGCCACATGGGTATAAGCAAATAAAGCAATATCAGCAATTGTGTAACGCTCATCTACGAAAAAATTATGGTATTTCAAATGATTTTCCATCACCTTGAGAGCTGCATAACCAGGTTCGCGTTTTTCTTCTAAAGCTGTACGATATTCTTCCGCTTTACCTAAAATAGAAACCCAAAAACGTGATGTAGCAATATATGGTTCATGGCTATATTGTTCAAAAAATAACCACTGCATTACCTGGGCTTTTAAATAGCGATCGTACGGTAAAAATTCTGTGTATTCGCTCAGGTAAAGCAAGATAGCGTTTGATTCTGCTAAAT
Organism: Anabaena sp. CCY 9910; assembly: GCF_963920875.1. Classification (NCBI taxonomy): domain Bacteria; kingdom Bacillati; phylum Cyanobacteriota; class Cyanophyceae; order Nostocales; family Nostocaceae; genus Anabaena; species Anabaena sp. CCY 9910. Next base: position 74,935 of record NZ_CAWUDJ010000018.1, read on the forward strand.
ACTTACCTGGTGCAACTTCTAAAACTGGTATTCTCCCGTTAGGATTTTTACTTAAAAATTCTGGTGTGCGACTCTCTCCCTTTAAAATATTGACTTCTATTCGTTCAAATGGTATGCCCATTTGTGTTAATAGAAGCCTGACTTTATAGCCGTTGCCTGAGGGTAAAAAATCGTACAAATGTAAGTTTTCCATGTAGAGATTAGGATGCAGAATATATAGCAAATTCAGGGTCTAAAATACAATATCTTACAAAATTATTTTCAAAGAACAGGATGATTCTCTGATTTATAATTTTCACATATTTAGTTATTAATTATCCGAAAAAATAAAAATAATAGTATTAATTAATTCTGAATTTAGATGTTTTATTTGATGCAGTGAGATAAAATTTAAATATGTGTGGAAGATTTACTTTAAACCAGTCAGCAGAAGCATTAGCTGAGTTTTTTCATATCCAGCCACTCCTGGATTTAGAGGCTCAATATAACATTGCACCTACGCAAACCGTGGTGACAGTTTTACACAACCCTGAAAGTAATAAACGTGAATTTCAAAGGTTACGCTGGGGTTTGATACCTTCATGGGCTAAAGATCCAGCGATCGCCTCGAAGCTCATCAACGCCAGAGCCGAAACTGTTGCCGAAAAACCCTCTTTTCGTTCAGCATTCAAGCAGCGACGCTGTTTAGTAGTAGCTGATGGTTTTTTTGAATGGCAAAGACAGCAAGGTAAAAAACAACCCTTTTATTTCCGCCTCCAAGACAGTCAACCCTTTGGCTTTGCGGGATTATGGGAAAAATGGCAAACACCGGCTGGTGAAGAAATCACCTCTTGTACAATCGTCACAACAGCAGCCAACGAACTGCTGCAACCAATTCATGACCGAATGCCGGTCATCCTCGCTCCCCAAGATTACGATTTGTGGTTAGATCCCCAAGAGCAAAGGCCCCAAGCATTACAACACTTATTATCTCCCTATCCAGCCTCAGAAATGACCGCCTACCCAGTTAGTACCTTAGTCAATAGCCCAAAACACAACAACCCAGAATGTATTATCCCCATCCCAGGGCAGAATAGTTCCCCAAATCAGTTAAATTAGCTTTAGGTAGGGAATTGGGGGAACCACAGGAAGAAGTCCGGACTCAGGAATCCCCACATAGCGGTACAACCATAGAAAAAAATATGCCAAGAACACAAAAAAACGATAACTTTGTTGACAAATCCTTTACTGTGATGGCGGATATAATTCTCAAGATACTGCCAACCAATAAAAAAGCCAAAGAAGCCTTTGTTTATTACCGAGATGGGATGTCAGCCCAAGCAGAAGGCGAATATGCCGAAGCACTAGAATATTACGAAGAAGCCCTCACATTGGAAGAAGACACCAACGATCGCGGTTATATTCTTTACAACATGGGGCTAATTTATGCCAGCAACGGCGACCATGATAAAGCTCTAGAACTATATCACCAGGCGATCGAACTTAATCCCCGCCTACCCCAAGCCTTGAACAACATCGCCGTAATTTACCATTACAAAGGCGAAAAAGCCAAAGAAGCTGGAGATCACGACGGTGGTGAAGCACTGTTTGACCAAGCCGCAGATTACTGGATTCGTGCCATTCGCATGGCTCCCAATAACTATATAGAAGCCCAAAACTGGCTAAAAACCACCGGACGGATGCAAATAGACGTATTCTTTTAGTCGTTAGTCATTAGTTCTTGACAACTGACAACTGACCCTTTGGGTGACGCTCGTTCCTCTCTATGAGACGCTGCGCGAACGCTAACGCTGCGCTAACGCCAGTTGCACCCTTGCGGGAAACCCCCTACGTACCCGTCACTGGCTCACAACTGACCACTAACAACTAACAAAATATGATCGACCGCGAACAAGTCCGCAAAGTAGCTCTACTTGCCCGTTTAGAATTGACTCCCCAAGAAGAAGAGCAATTTACCACTCAGCTAGGAAGTATTTTAGATTACGTCGAGCAGCTAAATGAACTAGATGTGAGTAATGTACCACCCACAGCGCGGGCAATTGATGTCAGCAACATTACCAGAGAAGATAACCTGCAACCCTATGCTGACAGAGAAGCTATCCTCAGCAGCGCGCCTGAACAAGAAGGGGAATTTTTTAAAGTACCAAAAATCCTCAATGCCGAGTAATCCACAGTTAAAAAAAGTTCTTACTTTAGTTAGAAGTCAGCGCATCTAGTAAGGGTTATTTTGCTTACTAGCAGTAGTAGTAATTCACTTTTTGGGAACTCTCAAACTACAAGGTAATAATCTGGAAATTTCAGACTTATTGGCTGCAAGTTCGGGAGATTCCCAATTTACTTAATCTCTGCAAAATAATTCATAACCCTGCTCGCCAAAAGAATTACAAATTTTTCATCCTTAAGTTTCTAGTATTGCGGAGTTAATTTCTTCATAATAACAACAACACTTTCGCCTTTATGGCATGAGAAGCAAGGGAGGAAAATAATTATGGGGCTGTTTGACCAAATTCTCGGTGCTGTTAGCAATCCCAATCAACAAGGCAGTTTAGGTCAACTAGGAAACATCATTAACACTGTAGATCAACTAAGTAATCAAACTGGCACAAATCCTTCGACAATGCAATCTGTCATAGGTGTAGTAGGTAACTATGTACGTTCCGCTTTACAACAAAAACAAGCCACAGAGGGTAATGAAGCGACCCAAGCATTAGTTAATGAATATGCCGGCACTTCTTATAATCCTCAGGCAGTTAATTCTCTATTTTCTCCTAACATACAACAGCAGGTAGCACAGGTAGTATCCCAACACACAGGTTTAGATGCTGGTACAATTCAGCAACTATTGCCAGTTATCGTACCTTTAGTATTGAACTTTTTACAATCCGGCGCTAATGCTCAAAATCCTCAAGGTGCTGGAAATTCTGTTTTGAATTCTTTCTTGGATGCAGACAAAGATGGTGATGTAGATATCGCTGATGCTATGCAGTTAATGAGCCAATATGTTGGTAGATAGTAACATCAGTGGTGATTTGTAATAAGTAAAGCCTGATAGCTAATAAGCCCGGCTCATCTTTATGTAGAGATAATTGTTAAAGTTTTTGGGGTGGAAAGATACAACCATGTTCTCTACCCTCTACCTAATTTTCGATTCATGAGAATCGAAAATCCCCTGGCGAAAATATCTGACCATTGAAGAAGAATCCAGAAGTCAGAATTCAGGAATCAGAATCAATTCGTGAGGGATTCAAACCCGCCAGTAATTGTAGACCGCTAAATTAAAAATTTAGCGGGGGTGCAAAAACGCCGTTTATACTCCTACGGAGAAGCAAGCTACATTCGCCCTTCGGGTGACGCTCCTTACGTCGCTACCGCTACGCTAACGCCAGTTCCCTACGGAGGGAAACCCTCCTTCATTCAAGACTGGACTCACCACTCGCACAGAATTCAATTGGAGAATGCTGACGACTGACTCCTGAATTCTGCTTTGATAAAAGTCTTTTATATAATTTTCCTATTTTTGATAGTATTGACTATTCTTTTGATAGAGCTTTCGTTAAAAATTAGTCAGTACTATTTTAAGTGTTAATTGACAATTTATGATATGACTAAATCACAAGATAAAGAGAAAAAATATTTCCTCGAATATCTTTCTCTTGCACCAGTTATTGCTGTTATAGCCATATCAGTTGCCTTTTCTACGTGGGCAATTTTTAACCATATTTTTCCTGATCTTCTTTTCCATCCTCTACCATAAGGAGTTTTAGGAAAAGACCTTCCCTAATAAATCTTTTATCTGTCTTCCCGAAAGTTTTCTGATGCTCATCAGCATTCAAATCTGCATAGTCGTAAAAATGACAGCTTTCAGCAGAGATTGATTTTATTATCTGAGAAAATTTTAGTTTTTCTCACTGTTGTCCCTGTAACCTAACTTCTCAATCATTCAATCTTCACCTTATAAAGATATTTTGTGAGCTTCGGGTAATTTCCACCAGGGAAGTTGAGGATATTCGTGATGCTCTTTGTGGTAGCCGAAGTGATAGCAAGTGACGAAAGACCAAAAAAGAGGTAATGGGATACTGCGCGCACAATGGGGGTTAGTATAACCACCTTCTAGCTTTTTATGCGGTAAAAATGTACCAAAATAAAATAGTTGTACTGAACTTAAAATAGAAGGTATCATCCAAAATATAATTAAATTATTTTCTGGTATATGTACAAGACTTTTAAGTCCGTGAAAAATCATCACTAATCCGAAAATTTGTGTCCATCGCCAATAAGACTTCATAAAATGTAGATACCAAAGAAAGAAGTTTTGGGGATGACCATTGTAATAATCAGGGTCTAAGTCAGTACCAGGATGTCCGTGGTGTAGCCAATGTTTTTTCAATAAATCTTTATAAGGTAATAATCCATACAGGATGAGAGTGAGCTTACCTATAAAATTATTTATTTTAGGATTTTTGGGATAAACTACGCCGTGCATGGCATCATGAGCAGTAATAAATAAACCTGTATATAAGAATGTCTGCCAAAGCATGGCTATGATTAATAAGCCCTGATTAATTATGGATGTATCTATTGAGAGTAATAAGATTAAACTAATTGCCCATAAAAATAAGATAAAACAGGCAACAAATATACCCTTATTAGTATTTTTATCATCCCTGATTGTCGATGACAGTAACACTAGTTTTTCTGCACGTAGAGATGATGGTTGACACTGAACCATGCTCTTACCCCGTTATACTTTTTAATGAATTAATCAGTGAAATTTTGCAAGTAATAAAGGTAATGATTTTACTTTTAACTTCGTTTAGCTTAAAGTTTAAAATCTAGTTTTTACCTACTTTTTGGCAAAATTAACAGTTACCAAAAAAGTATTTATTTATCTTGCATTTCCTAGTATTACACAATATTAACAATTTGTTACATTCTGAGGGTGGAAAATTTTTCTGGGAAAATTCTCTATATGGAGTCTTATATAAAGTTTGGCTAATTGTTTTCCATCTGCTTACTCTAGTTGGGGGTAATCGCTAAGAGAGAATTATTTTCCCATTACTAATCCCACAGCTATTACAAGCATTCAAATTGTTATTTAGATGTTTCCCTTACCCACCTACACCCTTACACCCCGAAAGGCTTATATCTTAAAGATTTGCGCTTATCTTAGTGCCATTCGACCTGAAGATGTAGTGTTATGTAGGGTAGGGATGGACTAAAGACAGTATTTATACATAAATTTTTCTGTAGTGGTACATAAATGTTCATTTAAATGAGACAAGGTTTGTTCAGCGATCGCTCTGGGTACACCTCCATAGTATGCTTGAGCGATCGCACCAGTAATACAGGCGATGGTATCGCTATCACCACCAAGGGAAACGGCATTGCGAATTGCATCTTCAAAGTCTGAGGATTCTAAAAAGGCAATAATTGCTTGGGGGACGGAACCTGGACAGGTAGCATCATATTGGTAAGTCGGTCTGATTTGTTCTAGGGTTTGGTCTAGGTTGTAACCAAAGTTATTTTGAATGTAGGATTTAATCTCTGCTTTATCCCAGCCTGTCCTGGCGAGGAAGATGGCGGATGCTGTAGCTTGTGCGCCTTTGATCCCTTCTGGGTGGTTATGAGTAACTTCTGCACTACCTTTAGCTTGTTGCAAGACAGTGTTTAAATCTGGAAAGGCAAAGGCAATAGGACTGACGCGCATAGCTGCACCATTACCAAAACTATTGTATGGTTGAGTGCTGTTAGATTTAGCCCAGTTACTAAAGTTACGTCCATAACCTGCATATAGGTAGCGACGATAGTACCACTTGAATTGGTCAATGTATTTACTGCTTTGAGGAAATTGATCAGTGTTGAGGATCACATCTGCCACTGCCACAGTTAGCACCGTATCATCAGTGAAGCGACTCTGCCTGCTAAACAAGGGAAAATCTTTCGTTTTGATACTGTTTCCCTCATAAACTGAACCAATTATGTCACCTGCGATCGCACCCAACATATTATCTTTCACTTAGTCATCTTAGGCTGGTTTTTCTAGGTGTAGTATTGCGTTATGCTCAGGTACACCTCCAAGCGATCGCTTGCTTTCCTCTAAATAGTACATTTCTTTGAGGCCAATGTACTTACAAATTACTGAATTTGAATTTTGTTGGCGCAGCCTACCCGTGGGGTATTTTGAATTGATTCATCTTTTGGCTTTTCGTTGTTGAGCTTTCATGGTCGGATTCATCCACATTTCTAAACGGCTCAGAACTTGAGAAGCTAAAAGTGTTAAACATAAATATACTATGGCGACAGCCGCATAAATTTCAAAGGCACGATAGTTGTCTGCAACAATCAATTGCCCTTTGCGGAATAACTCTTCAAATCCAATCACGGCAACTAAACTCGTATCCTTTAACAAACTGATAAACTCATTACCCAAAGGTGGTAACATTCGCCGGAAAGCTTGGGGAAAAATTACCAGACGCATTGTCAACCAAGGATTTAAACCTAATGATTTAGCCGCTTCTGTTTGTCCAGTTTCTATTGATTGAATACCAGCACGGACAATTTCAGCGATGTAGGCGGCTGCATTTACACTTAAGGCAATAACTCCCGCTACCCAACGGTCAAAGTTAAATGTAAAACCAAGTTGTTGAGCAAGTGCTGGTATTCCAAAGTAAATCATAAAAATTTGTACTAGCAGAGGTGTTCCCCGGAAGAAATCTACATAAGCTCTGGCTAATAAACGTGCAGGAGTAAATTGAGAAAGACGAATCAACGCAATTAAAGTACCACATATTAACCCCAATAATGTAGACAAAATTGTCAGTTGTATGGTGACTAATGCACCTTGTAATAAAGTCGGGAGAAACTGTAAAATCAGTTTAATTGAGCTAGATTTACGAGTATTATTTTGATTTTCATAGAGTGATTTATCTGGTAACGATGGTGGTTCTGCTTTGAACCATTTCTGGTAAATTTGGGAATAAGCACCATTTGCTAACACCCGATTTAAGCCATCATTAATTAGTGCCAAATAAGGGGAATTTTGGGCTGTAGCAATCCCATAATATTCTTCTGTCAGCAACTTTTCGACAACTTTAATTCCTTGTAAATTGCCTGTATTAATAGCATATAAAGTCACAGGTGCATCATTGATGACTGCATCTACATTGCTATTCAGTAATTCTTGTAGGGCTAGGGGTGCAGAATCAAAGCTACGAATTTGCGCCCCTGGAATACTTTTGGCTTTTTCTGCGCCGGTTGTGCCAATCTGCACGGCGATTTTTTTATTTTTGAGACTGTCAAAACCTGTAATATCTTCATCGCTGGAGCGAATAGCGATCGCTAACCCTGCTTTAAAATAAGGACGAGAGAACGCAACGGTTTTTGCCCGTTCGGCAGTGATGGTGATGGAACTAATCGCCGCGTCTACAGTTCTGCTTTGCAAGGCAGGGATAATCCCGTCAAAAGGCAGACTTTGGAAACTTACTCTCAAGTTAGCAGCAGAGGCGATCGCATTCATCAAATCTATAGAAAAACCCTGTAAATTTCCCCCTTGCCCTGTAAACTCAAAAGGTGGAAAGGCTGGTTCTGTTGCTATCCTTAGAGTTTTTTCCTGACTTAAATTGCCACTACAACCAGTAAGTAACAAACAAATTAAGCTCAACACCAGACACCAGCGTCCAAAAATCTGCTTACTCATCCAACTTCTCCCCTGTTATAACAATGGTGATTATCAGATATTTTGATGAGATATGTTAGTTAACAGAAATTGGTGTTGGGAATTAGCAGCATCAGGACGCGGCCCTGATTGGCTGTGTGTAGTAGAAGTGACCCCGCAAAGCATACCACAACTTGAGGCTGTAATTTCTCAATTATCCCTACCATCATTTACATATATTCCGGTGCATGACCATGACTGTTATCACCTGTTTGTAAATGAATCTCATGCCGAAGCATTTAAGGCGAACTTAGAAGGGAAAAACCCGGTAAATATCTGGATTTACCACTCCATAGAAATTCATAGTCATATCATCAAGATTGAATGTGGATATGGCGGCTACCCAGACAGTGTTTACCACAGTATTGAAACAGCTTTTTTGCTGGATTTATGTAACAACCCAAATATGGCGATCGCACAATGGCACCTATATGCTGGTGGTATGGGTTATGATTACATCACCGTTAAAACAGGTAAAACTTCTGTGGAACTCATGCAGTACATAATTGGTTAAAGATATTCGCGCAAGAAATCGAAGGGATCATCTTCCCAGCAAGGTTCGGGTATCATCAACTGCAAATTAACATTGATATCAGCTTCCACTTCATCTATATCATCTCTATCAAACATTTCTAATAAAGCCTTCCAGTCGCGTTCCTTCAGAGAAGTAAATACTGGAGCGTAAATCTGAGGATTGATTGGATAATTCACAAACAAAATCGGAGTTGAAGGGTGCAAAGAATAGATTTGAAGACTGGTAAGCATTCATATTCTAGCTTGAACCAGGATATTCTCATATATGCAAATTTTCGTAGTAGATCGCACCTATTACATCATGAAGCAGTCAACAGTTAACTGTCAACTGTCAACTAATACTAGACCAAACACTTCTGCAAAAGCCTGGACAACATGAACTCGTACTTCCTCACAAGTAATTCCTGGTATCCATTGGGCTAAACTGCCAACAGGCTTATCAGTAATGCCACAAGGGACGATTCGGCCAAACCCTGTCATATCAGGACAGACATTTAAAGCAAAACCGTGCATGGTAATCCAACGACTAACTTTAATCCCGATGGCTGCAACTTTCCTCCCTTCTAACCAAACCCCAGTTAAAGATGGCAGGCGATCGCCTTTTAAGCCGTAAACTGCTAGTACACGGATGATAACTTCTTCTAATTGTCGCAAATACCAGTGCAAGTCTTGGCGATGGCGGCGCAGATTTAAAATCGGATACCCCACTAATTGACCTGGACAGTGGTAAGTAACTTCTCCACCCCGTTCAATTCGATGTATCTCAAACTCACTTTGATTAGGGTCAAATTTGAGAAATTCTAGACTACTGCCTTGCCCCAAAGTGTAAACCGGCGGATGTTCCAGCAATATCAGTACATCCTCTAGATTAGGGTAATCGATGCGTTGGTGCAAGAGCGATCGCTGCCATGCGTGAGCTTCCAAGTATGGCATCAATCCCTTGTCATATAACAAACAACTGTTCTCTGGGGGTTTATTACTACGGATCATGCCAAAAATCAACAGGTTTTACAACTAAATATATTTCAACTCACAGCTTTTGAGTCAACAATTGTCAAGCTTTGCAAAGGATTTTAAAGGAACATCAAGGGAATCAGCCATCGCAAATACAAAGTGCTAGTTTGAATATATAACCACATCAGGTGTTGGGAGGAATTCTCTACAATAAGCATCATGCCAAGTTCATAAAGAACAAATACACTGGCTGATGAATCTAAAATGAGTTATTTGCATCTACAGTCGTTGTGTAATCCATCATCAAGTAAGCAAACTTCTTTTAACAAGCCAGAAGTAACTACTATCAAGTTATGTAAAGTTTGTTTCCATGAAGCAGGAAGTCAAAACAGCCATTTCTCATATTACCTTATTTGAGAAAAATATCTGCTTATGCCATTGTCTAGCGAACAATTGGTAACTCAGAAATCAGGTGGAAGATGCAGAAAACTTTAGAACAAGCTAGCCGTATATAAGAAAGTTCACATTTGGTATTGGTGCAATAAATAGAACTTACCGCAGTCTCTTTTCATACAAAAACACCATCACATCAAATATTGTGCTATTGAGCGGGAGAGTTTACATGAAGCTTGTCATCCACGGCAAAAATATAGAAATTACCGATGCGATTCGAGAATATGTGCATCAGAAAATTGAAAAGGCGGTTAATCACTTTCAGAACATCACCAATGAAGTGGATGTCCATTTAAGCGTGGCTCGCAATCCCCGAATTAATACCAGGCAAGCAGCTGAAGTTACCATCTATGCAAATGGTAGCGTCATCCGCGCGGAGGAAAGCAGCGAAAATTTATACGCAAGCATTGATTTAGTAGCAGACAAGATTTCCCGACAACTGCGTAAATATAAAGAAAGAAAACAAGACCAGAAAACACAAGCTCTACCAACTACCGAAACCGTCGTACCAGAAACAGTAGTTGCAGATTTAATAGGCGATCGCACTCCCGAACTCCCTGAAGAAGTCGTCCGCACCAAATACTTTTCCATGCCCCCCATGACCGTTACCGAAGCCTTAGAGCAGTTGCAACTAGTGGGGCATGACTTTTATATGTTCCATAACGCCGAAACAGGAGAAATTAACGTTATTTATGAACGCAACCACGGCGGCTATGGTGTGATTCAACCCCGAAATAATAACGGACACACCAACGGAAAAAATGGTAAAACTCATCATGTCGTGATGGCGGAAAAGTCTCATAGTAGGTAAGGGACTGGGGACTGGGGACTGGGGGATCAGGTGGTAAAATTTATGCCCAATACCCAATACCCAATACCCAATACCCAATCCCCGATACCCTATTTATTCGCCAACTGTTGCAGAGTTTTCAACGCTTCCTCGACGTGTCCTTGGAAGTTGAACATGGAATCAAAAACGTATTTGATAACTCCCTGTTGGTCGATGACGTAAGTGACGCGACCGGGAAACAAACCAAAAGCAGCTGTTGCGCCGTATAGTTTGCGTACTTGGTCGCCTTTGTCGCTCAACAGAGTAAAAGGTAAATTGTATTTAGAAGCAAATTTTTGGTGAGATTCGTTAGAGTCACCACTGACACCAATAATTTCCGCCCCAGCAGTTTGAAAAACTTCATAGCGATCGCGGAAAGCACAAGATTCTGCTGTACATCCTGGTGTATCATCTTTGGGGTAAAAGTACAGCACCACAGCCTTTTTACCGCGAAAATCACTCAGGCTCACCGATGAGCCATTTTGTGCAGGTAAAGTAAAATCAGGTGCAGAGTCTCCAACTTTAACTGGCATATAAAATTAATAAACTATACATTTCTTTATATTGTATGACTATTTGTGAAAGCGATAGCGCCAGCGCCGACTTGTCAGTTCGCCTTTCCTAAATAGGCTTTTGAGTCGGTACACCAACAGCACGAGGAAAATTAGCTGGTGTTTTAGCTACCTTCCGTAAGTAAAGACAGTGCCGAACGCTGTTAGTTAAGGGGGTAGTAAAGTTGTCTATTAATTCAACTGTGCCACCTAACTGCCGCACTGCATTTTCCAAAGATGTAGTTTCTTCTTCAGTCCAAGTACCACGATAAATTACAGCCAAACCACCTAACTTTAGTAAAGGTAAAGTATATTCTGCACAGGCCGAAGCAGTGCCAACCGCACGAATCAAGGCAACATCATATTGTTCTCGATGCTGTGGTTGTTGACCAATTTCTTCCGCCCTACTAACCAGAGTTTTGGCATTAGTCAGGCCAAGTTCCTTCAAGATTGATTCGATAAAAGTAATCTTTTTGCGCGTTGAATCCACCAGCGTAATTGTAGAATTAGGGGCGATAATTGCCACAGGAACACCAGGAAACCCAGCGCCAGTACCAATATCAATGACAGATGCACCCACTGGCAGAAACGAGATTAATTGTTGCTGTGGTGCGACTCCTCGCAGTGAATCCCAAAGATGTTTTTCCCAAAATTCCTGCGGTTCAGTGATGCGAGTTAAATTTAACTGACGATTACCTTCCAGAATTAACTCATAAAGCTGCTGAAATCGCGCCTGTTGAGAGTCTGTTGGTTGCCAATTAAGAGTTTGCTGCCAAATTTCAGCCATTTCTGGCAATAAGTTAGTCATTAGTCAATAGTCAGTGGTCAATAGTCAATAGTCAATGGTCAATGGTCAATGGTCAATAGTCAACAGTCAATAGTCAGTTGTCAGTTGTCAGTTGTCTTCCCCTGCCCCCTGCCCCCTGCCCCCTGCCCCCTGCCCCCAGTCCCCAGTCCCCAGTCCCCAATCCCCAGTCCCCTCAACTGCTGCAAGAAAATAAATACCAACTAACTGATCACCAGTCCTGAAAATTTCGCTGATTTTTTTACATTTTGTGGCATAAATTTAGTGAATGCGGGCGATATGTATACAGCAGCATTGATTCAGTGGGGATTGAACCATGACTAAAACTACCAACCAGCTAGACGATTTCGCCATCACACTACCAATTACTCAAGCAGCTCGTATTGCTGCCCAGCAGTTCGCCAACAGACAGCCTAATTCTCAAAAGGCCGAGCAAGTTAGGCTCAATACTTTGGCTGTGTCAGTGGTGAATGATTATTTGCAAATGATGGAAGTTGCAACTAATTTGACAGCTAGTGACAGTTGGAACCCATTAATGCAGCTATGTGGAGATGTAGCTGACCTAGAAGTTCCTTCAGTTGGTCGTTTAGAATGCCGTCCTGTTCAGCTGCATGAGCAAGTATGTTCTGTTCCCCCAGAAACTTGGGAAGAAAGAATTGGTTATGTAATTGTACAAGTTGATGAAACTAATACAGAAGCTAAATTAATAGGTTTTACTAAAAAAGTTAATCAAGAAACATTACCTCTAAATCAACTACAACCTATAGAAGCATTGATCGATCGCCTAGAACAACTCAAAACTTCTCCTGTGGATGCTTTGGTGAATTTGAGTCAGTGGTTTGTCGGGCAATTTGAATCTGGCTGGCAAACAGTAGAAACTTTGTGGAATTCCCTGGAAGCTAGACCTGCTTATGGCTTTCGTAGCCCTGTAAGCACTCCAGATACAACTTTGAGTCAAGCAGAAGCCGTTACCAGACGAGCAAAACTCATTGACTTGGGGATCAAAATAGTTGACCAACCAGTGATGTTGATTGTGGAAATTGCACCTGAAGCTAACGGACAAATCGGTGTTCGTTTGCAATTACACTCCACAGGTAATCAAATACATCTACCCACAGGAGTAAAACTGACAGTAATAGACACTTCCGGCGCAGTATTTCTAGAGGCTCAAGCCAGGAGTGCTGACAACTACCTACAACTACAATTTCGTGGGGAAATTCAGGAACAGTTCAGCGTTCAGGTCGCATTAGATGATATGAGTATTACAGAGAGCTTTGTAATTTAAAGCAACCAGATTTTTACTATGTAGTTGGTAATAGGTAAATACCAATAAGTAACTAAATTATTGATATGTAGGAACTTCAGGTAAACTGGGCGGGAATTGCTGATTTGTCAAAAATTGAGTAAATCAGAACTCCAGTGGTTGGGAATCGGAGCAAAGCGACGGTCATGGCAAAGTTAGTAGTACTGAAATTTGGAGATGGTAGTTTTGAGCAGGGGTTTACCGTAACTCTTCAGATTGGTGAAGAAAGCGATCGCCCATCGACGGAAATCACAGGTAAGCTCCCACCATGTCCCGAAATATTACTTTACTACTGTCGTTGGCAGTCCACCTATCTACAGCTTGGTAATGGTTATCGTTTAGATGCTGACAAAATCCAAGTTACAAATGTGTCAGTAACTCAAGATTGTCATGAGTTAGCCTTAATTGTCCGCGCTCGCTTTAATACTTGGCTACAAGCACAAGAATTTCGACCCTTACGGGAAAAATGGCTGGAGAAATTACAGCCCACCGATGAAATCAGAGTAATTTTACAATCAGAAAATAGCTACTTACAAAGATTACCTTGGCATATCTGGGATTTACTCGAACGCTATCCCAAGGCAGAAATCGCCCTCTCCTCACCAAGCTATGAGCTAATTCATAAACGCAGAACTTCCAGTCCAACTGTAAATATTTTGGCGATTGTCGGTAATAGTCAGGGCATTGATACCCAAGCAGACCAAGCAATGCTGCAAAATTGTCCCAATGCGGACGTTAGCTTTTTAGTAGAACCACAACGCAAAGAATTAACAGATCATTTGTGGGGAAAAAGCTGGGATATTTTATTTTTTGCTGGACACAGTTCTAGTCAAGGAGACGATGGGATTGGCAGAATCTACCTCAATCAAACTGATAGCCTCAGTATTGGTGAATTAAAATATGCCCTTAAACAAGCGATAGCAAGGGGTTTACAACTAGCAATTTTCAACTCTTGCGATGGATTGGGACTGGCGAAAGAACTAGCTGATTTAAACATTCCCCAGATCATTGTCATGCGCGAACCTGTTCCCGATCAGGTAGCCCAAGAGTTTTTAAAATATTTTCTCCTCAGCTTTGCTAATGGTGAATCTTTATACCAAGCAGTCCGGCACGCACGGGAGCGATTGCAAGGATTAGAAGATAGATTTCCCTGTGCGACTTGGCTACCAGTAATTTGTCAAAATCCTGCTCAAAAGCCACTCACTTGGGAGGAACTCACAGAACCACCAACCCAACCAATATTTAATGATGTCCCACCAGTCTCTAAAAAACGCGGATTAAAAAGGACTGTATTTTCGAGTTTGCTAGTGACCGCCGCAGTTTATGGATTAAGGTTTTTGGGCGCTTTACAAACTGGGGAACTGCAAGCATTTGATCAGATGATGCGATCGCGCCCCGACGAAGGCCCCGATCCCCGGATATTAATCGTCACTATTGACGATGAAGATTTAGCCCATCAGCGACGTAACAACGAGTACCTAAAAGGTACCTCCATATCAGAAAAATCACTTAATTTACTCCTAGCAAAAATATCCCAGTATCAACCAAAAGCTATTGGCTTAGATATTTATCGTGATTTCCATGCCGAACAACCAGAGTTAATCTCTCGACTACGACAAACTGAGAATTTAATTGGTATATGCAAAGGAAGTGATACCAGCGAAAATATCAAAGGCATTGAATCACCACCAGAAATTCCGCAAGAACGGCTGGGATTTAGTGACTTTGTTCACGATGATGATGGTGTAGTACGGCGACATCTCCTGTTTATGAGTCAAGAAACAGCCTCATTATGTTCTGCGTCCTATGCTTTCAGTTCTCAATTGGCATTCCGCTATCTATCCTCCTTAGGCATTCAAGCAAAATTTACCTCTGGACAATTCACCAAAAATTTAAAGCTCGGTGATACCGTACTGCATCGCCTTTCGTCTCGCATGGGAGCCTATCAAAATATTGATGCCAATGGTGGTCAAATCTTACTAAACTATCGCGCCGCCAAGAAAATCGCCGAACAGGTGACACTTACCCAACTTTTATCTAGTCCTATCAATCCCAACGCCATTAAAGACCGGATTATACTCATTGGCGTGGTAGCCAAAGGCGACTTTCCCGACTATTGGGCTACACCATACGGCCATCTTCTAGATGAGCAAATGCCCGGAGTCATGGTACAAGCTCACATGGTTAGCCAGATTATTAGTGCTGTTTTAGATGGACGCTCTCTGTTGAGGGTTTGGTTGCCTGGGTTAGAAATAATCTGGATTGGAATTTGGGCTGGATTAGGAGGATTCCTAGCTTGGAGATGGCGTTTGCTCCCTCATTTAGCATTAGCAGTTGGTATTAGTTCTAGCGTTTTGTACTTATTATGTCTGAGCCTGCTAGTTTGGGGCTTTTGGGTTCCCTTTGTCCCATCAGCTTTATCCCTGGTATCAACTGTTACGCTAGTTACAATTCAAAATTCCAAGTTTCTAGAGGAAGAGGGGGGATAGGGGGCAGGGAGCAGGGGAAGCAGGGGAAGACAACTGACAACTGACAACTGACTATTGACTATTGACTAATTTGGTTTTACTTACTATGTCTACTTTAAAACCGATCCAACTATTATTAGCCTTAACTGTTGGCTACACCAGTTTATTAGGCGCAAATTCTGGGGTATTAGCAACGACACCTGTTAACCCACGTAACAATAACAATATAAGTACTGCTCACAAAAAAAATACCTTTGTTCAACCACCTCTACCTAATTCAGAACGTCGTCCTGGTGGGCGTGTTCGTGGTGGTGCTAAACGGGGTACTTGCCCATCTGTTGAACCTCAACTCACCGCTTTAGTACCATTCACTCAAGATGCTCCTACAATCACCAATGTTTGGGGATTGACCACAAAGGCGCATCCGACATTTTTGTTTTATGTGCCGTATGCCAAAGATTCTGGCTATCCGACAGAATTTGTTTTGCAAGACCAGGATACAAATATTATTTACCAAAAGGCGATCGCTCTACCTGAAAAACCAGGAATTATTAGCGTTTCTCTGCCTGCGGATGTTGCCGGTTTAGCTGTAGATAAGCAATATCGTTGGTTTTTCACCGTAGAATGCGACCAACAAAAGCCAGCACCCCCAATTTATGTTGAAGGAGTCGTTCAAAGAGTCCAGCTTACACCCGAAACTACCAAGCAACTGGAAACAGCATCACCGTTACAACAAGTAGCCATCTATGGGGAAAATGGCATTTGGTTCGAGGCAGCCAACACACTGTTTCAGATGCTGCAAACAAATCCTCAAGACCCAGCCATCCAAGAAAATTGGCGGCAATTACTCACCAGCATTAGCTTGGGTGACATTGTAACCAAACCTATGGTTTCCCATAAACTTTAGTTGGGGATTGGGGACTGGGGACTGGGGACTGAGGATTGGGGACTGGGGAATGAGGATTGGGGATTGGGGACTGGGCGAAAATCTTGAAGTAAGTTGTCCCCCTGCCCCCTCTGCTCCCTCTGCTCCCCTGCTCCCTCTGCCCTCACTCCTTCAACCTGGGATGCTGAGGACGGCAAGGGCTACCCCAGCAAACCTGCCCAGCCGGCATATTAGTAAAAACACTGCTGCGAGCGCCAATCACGGCGTTAGCTCCTATTTCCACCCCTGGCGCGATGAAACAATCTGTAGCGACCCAAGCACCGTTACCAATAGTAATCCCTGCTACCTTTAATCTAAATGTAGGGTCTTGGATATCATGGCTACCTGTACATAAGTAACTTTTCTGTGAAATTACGCAGTGTTGCCCGATGTGAATTTCATCTAGACTGTAGAAAACTACATCATCGCCAACCCAACTGTAATCCCCGATGGTAACTTTCCAGGGGAAGGTGAAACGTGCAGTGGGACGAACTACCACACCTTTACCAATCCGCGCACCAAACAGACGTAAGAGCCAACAACGTATGTTACTAGAAGGATGGGGAGTCAGAGGAAATGCGATCGCCTGCACCAACCACCATAACAAAACATACCAAGCTGAACGCCCCCGATCAAACCAAGATTGGTCGTACTGGCGTAAATCTACAAAGGGTTTGTCGTTAGTCATTAGTCATTAGTCATTAGTCATATCTCCCAAATCTTCTAAGTTGTAGATTTCTCGATTTCTTGGGTGAGAGATGGCGGGATAGAATTAGAATTATTTGCAGTATTTAATGTACCACCACAATTGCGTAATTCGTAGAGTTTAACGCCAATTTGATATTCATATTGACTGAGTAGCCTGCCATAAATATATCCGGCTCGACCATCTAAAAAACCTAAGCGAATAACGTAGAACAAAATAAACCTTAAGAGTGGCTTAAATGGCAGACGTACCCAGACTCTCTTGAGAAAGCGCTTGCGTTGTACGGCTTCACCAAATAAATTGGCTCCAATCGTATCCCTATCATCTTGACCTGTAATCAGGTTGTAATAAACGCGAGCTTCCCAGTTGGAATAACGATTGTGTCTTTCTAACCAGTGGTAAATGTCGCGGAAATCTTCATGGAGCATATCTTCTTTGAGATAACCAACTTTACCCTGCATAACAACGTGTTCATGAACTTCGTTATCACCAGTATTTGGTACATCTTCGGTATGCAGATTTTCGTAGCGACCTAATTTATGCTTAAATAACCGCAAATTCCAATCAGGATACTTGCCACCATAGCGAATCCATTTACCTAAGAAAAATACACGCCGATTGAGATAGTAACCTGTATATTCTTCTGTTTTGATTACTTGGGCGATTTCATCCCACAATTCATTGGGAATACGTTCATCACAATCTACAATTAATACCCACTCGTTGCGAAATGGCAGATTATCTAAAGACCAATTCTTCTTTTTCGGCCAGCGTCCATTAAAGTAGAACTGTACTAGATTTGCACCATAGTTTTTGGCAATTTCAATACTCTTATCAGTACTTTGAGAATCTACAATAAATATCTCATCTGCTCTTTGTAGGCTATCAAGACAAGCTGGCAGATTTGCCTGTTCATTTTTGGCGGGAATGAGTACAGAAACGGGAACTTTGGCAGACATATATAATTTAGTTTAAGGGACTATTGACTACTTTTATTATTAGCTGTAAACAGCAAACCTTGAAGGACAGCATTTAAGTAACCTATTTGACCATAAGCATATACTAAGTTATCAAAACGTTCTGCTGGATTAGAAAAATAGCGGAATGCTTTATACAAGCCACGCGCTAACCGTTCGCCACCCCTTGATAACTGTCCAACACCGGCTTTCCCTGATAGTTGTTCTCGATAACACTCACTAATTCCTTGCCACCAACCCCGATTTAAAAACCAGGAGCGATTGAGGCGTTCTGGGGCAACGTTGTGAGCAACCAAAGCTTCTGGAAGGTAAGCAACTTGCCAACCCCCTGTGAGGGCTAGTTCTGTCATTTGTAGTTCCTCATTGGATAGGAGGTTTTTGCCGATGCGACCAAGTTGAGGGTCAAAACCTCCAATTTCTTCGAGAAAAGTCCGGCGGATGGAGTAATTCAATCCCCTTGGTGTTAAGCCTGGTTGTTGAATGTAAATCACTTTGTCTCCTAAGTCATAGGCTCCCAAGTTTCCTGCTAACCCAGGAGATAACCACCTTGGTGGCTGGGTATCTGGAGGCCATAGGAGAGTGACTTTACCACCAGCGATCGCTAGTTGAGGATAGTTTTGATAGGCAGTGTACAATACCTGTAACCAGCGAGTACTAGCAACTGCATCATCATCCAAGTAAGCCAGAATTTCGGCGCTAGCAAATTTAGCACCAGTGTTTCTGGCTACAGATAAACCAATGGTGGGTTCAAAGACATATTTTAAACGAGGATCACCGGTTCTTTGCTCGACTACTTCACGGGTGCGATCGCTAGATCCGTTGTCTATAACCACAACTTCAAACTCACCAGCAAAATCTTGCACCAACAAGCTATCAATCGCTGCACCTAGATAGGTATCTCGATTGTGTGTACAGATAATGGCAGAGATTTGCGGATCTGGCATGGTTATTGATGGTGGATTTTACGTTCGCTGCGTCATTCGTAATTAATTTAACTCGAAGTCAGTCAGTTTTGCCTTTAACTACTGAAACTTAATCTATACTTAGCTTTCCTCCTTACCAACCGCGTTTTTGCGGAAATAATGTGAGAATTTCATGTCTGTTGAATGTGACTATGTAAAACTACGAGGGTTTCAGCTAGTTGACTGAGACGAGTTTCCAGATATTGCTTACGTCCCAAAAATTGCCGTAATTTTTGGTAACGAGCGATCGCCATACTCACACTAGCCAACTGATCTGCTGGACATGGGCGTGACCAAACTCTACCAGAATTATCCAACCCACAAAGATGATAACCAGTACGCGGTGCTTGATGAGGTACTTTCCCATCATTAGCACAAATTTCTTCTACGTAATTCATCAGGCGATCGACTTCTGCATGGCGTAACGTAGCAGTACCAGCAGCTTCAGGTTCGCTAGGATTGGATTCTAACCAACCATTAACAATTGGCCCTTCTAAGTAAATATCTTGAATTTGTTGTAATATATGGTGTAGTTCTTGCTGCCAACCAGCAACTATTTCTTGAATTTCTTGCAACATATTCATCGCCAACGCCGGGTTTGCGCCGTGGCGATGACTACTGAAGGTAGGTGTCTTAAATTTTGGCAAGCTTGGTGTTTTGCCTAGCCCCTCCTGTGCCGGAAAAGTCTGCACAGAACTATGGTGGGGAAATAAATTCTGTTCAGGCGCATACTCAACCGGGGTATCTATGTCCAGATTTTGTGTCTGTTCTGGGCTATTACCTTCACTTTCGGCTGTGTCTTTACCTGCAACACTAATCCTAAAAGATAGTGGACGTTTTGTAGAATCACTTACTTCTGTCGCAGCAGTGTCCTTTGTCCCCAAATCATGTAAAGTTGCTTCAATGCGTTTTATGCCTGCTTTCATATACCTATTCCTCAAATCTACGTTCCCCAAAGCTATTTAATATTTGAAAATGGGGGTGTTAAGATTTTTTAGCTTGTGCCAATTTTGGCATAAATAATGCTGGTGATAATTTTATCTCTTAAAAGTTATTTATTTACACTAAATTTTTTCAAGTAAGGGGTGTAGGGGTGTAGGGGTGTAGGGCGACAAATCAATTGAGGAAACAACTTTGGGACAAGTGATCTTAATTACGGGGCCTGCTAGGTCTGGAAAAAGTGAATGGGCGGAGACTTGGGCAAGGGAGTCCGGGAAAACAGTTATTTACGTGGCTACGGCAACCAATAACCCAGATGATGCAGAATGGCAAGAACGTATTCAACAGCATCAAAACCGTCGTCCTCAAGATTGGGTAACCCTAGAAGTTCCGACTACATTATCTATAACTCTGGCAGATACCAAGGCTAACAGTTGTGTTTTGGTGGATTCTCTGGGAACTTGGGTAGCGAATCTTTTAGAACAAGATGAAGTCAGTTGGGCAAGTACCGTAGCCGAATTTTTGGTAACAGTACAGCTAGTTGCGGCTGATATGGTGTTTGTGGCGGAAGAAACTGGTTGGGGTATAGTGCCAGCATACCCTTTAGGCAGGAAATTCCGCGATCGCCTTGGTGCTTTAGTCCGCCAATTAGGTGGGATGTGCGACAGCGTTTACTTAGTGACTGGCGGTTATGCACTCAATCTCACCGCTTTGGGTACACGATTACCAGACTCAACAGACTAAGAATGATTAAGAATTAATTAAAAATTATTAAGAGAACTTGATTATTATTTTGTTGTGCAAAGTCAGACACTTTCTTAATAGAAAATTAAGTAGTTAGTCTGCAAAATTCCCTAATACCGATTGTAAGATCGTGGTATGGCAACCAAAGAAGAAGTAAGAACATATCTTGCCTACTGGTTTCAGTTGGGTAAGAAAGTAGTGGTCGGTCATGAGGGGACACACTTGTTGCCTCAACCTATATTCCAAGGCGATCGCTATAGTCAAGAATTTGAAGACTGTTGGCAAAAGATTCTCTCACCCTCAACTGGTGACTGTTATCTAGAAGGAACTGAAGAAACTATTGCCGATCTGCTAACCCCCGGATGGGAGATGATAGCTTGCGGTCGTTGTGCCATGCCAGTACCGATGCGGAATCTCGGTATGCCTCCCTTATCCTGTCCTTGTGGCAGTTTACCGGGCTGGCCGAATACTGAACTACCCACACCACGATCCCCCATCAGTAACCAAGAGCAATTAAAAGTAATTCGGAATCGGCTTTTAGGGAATTTGTCTACTGCTAGGCAATGAATTAATAATGGTAATGGGTGATGGGTAAGCAATTACTTATTACCCTTTAAGTAGTTAGTGGGGCGCGTCAGTATGAATATTTTCTTGATACAGCTAGGTTTTCTCCCGCTGACGCACCCTACATTTGGGATATCTTTTTATCTGGAAGTCCCCTGAGCCGTTTTATATGGTGAATGGTAAGTACAAGAACGCTGACCAAACAAAGTATAACGGTGATCGCGGACTTGGGCATAAACGCGATCGCCCACCCATTTCACCCCCGGTAAAGCTCGATAAGCATCAACAAAAATACTCCCAAGGGGCAATAAACGACCAATCTCTTCAGCAGCGTCGCTTCCTTGCCAGCGTCGTTGCGGCTCCTTAGCATCAATTAAAATCACTCCTAGTTCACAACCTTGGGGCGTAATATCCCAATGAGCGATCGCCTGCTCATCCTGCATGGGGATATAATGGAAAATCTTGCCTTGGTCTAAGGTTTCTAGCAATCTGACTAAAGTAACGCAGAGATTACAATTGCCATCATAGACAACGTAGTAATTTATTGAACTCATAACTATTTCTGTATTGATTTAAGTATTAAGTACACAAAGTATTTTAATATAGTATTTATTCAGTAAATTTCAGTTAAATTGCCAATTGCTTTTACTAACTTGATTTTTGGCGCATTTAGTCAGTCTGAAATACTGAATATACTGTTACACCAAAACCCAAAAACCTTGGGGTGAGAATGATGTCGGAAGAGAAAATCTTAAGCGTTGATTTTACTCAAGAAGATGCCTATACAGAAATTCTACCGCGATCGCCCCTGGTTTCTAGTTATCATGCCCAATGGCAAGGTCTACGGTTAGATGTTCACCAACAGCCCGGTCATGAAACTCCAGAACACAGCCCACAGCAACACGTCCTCACTGTTAGTTTAGAGCAGCAAATAGTCCGTTCAGAGCGCATACTTGATGGGCGTTTGCAGTATGAGAACATAGCTAAGGGCGATGTGGCAATCATTCCTGCCCAAACTCGTCACATATCACGCTGGCAATCAGAAGCAAAATTTCTCGTCCTCAGCATGGAACCAGCTTTTTTTACACGTATGGTCATAGAAGCTGGAGACTTACAGAAAATTGAAATCAAACCTCGTTTTGCTGCACCAGATCCTTTAATTCAACAAATTGGGCTAGCACTTCAAACAGAACTAGAATCTGAGCATAAAGGAAGTAGCATTTACATTGAATCTCTGACGACTACGCTTTGTATTCACCTACTCAAACACTATTGTGTAACAGGTGGAACCATCCTTGACGACCATCATCATAAAGGACTTTCGCACTGGAAACTCAGACAAGCAATTTCCTACATTCATGAAAATCTTGATCAAGATCTGACTTTGGTTGATATTTCCACAGCAGTAGGAATGAGTATGTATTACTTTTCGCGCCAATTTAAGCAATCAACTGGTTTCGCACCACATCAATATGTCATGAACTGCCGAATTGAACGCGCAAAAAAGTTACTGGGTAGCACTAACAAAACCATAGAGCAAATATGTACCCAAGTCGGCTTTCAAAGCCAAAGCCACTTCACAAATGTATTTCGTAAACTCATGGGTATTACACCCAGGGTATACAGGGAACAAGTCAAGACTTAATCGGGGCTTGGGCGTTGCATCAATGCGGCATGATTTCTATCACGCACAGACGCAGAGAGGATAAAGAGTTGGAAATTTCATATTGTTTCAATCCCTATTAGGGATTATGTGGTGTTGCAACTAGATGAAATCAAAATTCACGCGGTGGCGGTTGACAAGGAGTCGGAAGAATATTTAGCGGATGCGAATCGCGGCTAGACTAAGCAAAAAGATTCAAGATAGTGGAGAGTGAAATTTTCCCATTTAAACAGGAGGAACAATCAAATCCCGTTTGACAGCTTCAGAAATAACACGCCGTAAATATTTAACCCTTTCTTCAGAAGGCAGCCCAGCAAGCGCATCATGAACACTTTGAGGTAATTTGACTCCCGTTACCTTCTTCGCCAGTGGCTCTGTTAATTCTTCTGTGTATCCTTTAAATTGCTGTTCTTTGAAGCTTTCACTCTGTATCGGATTGGGGTTACTCATTTTGCCTAGTTAACCGGGCTTCTACTTCATTTTAACTCTGGAAAAAACCTTGGTCAATCATTGATATTCCCGGTTAACCGGGATATACTAAAAAAGTAGAGAATAAAATCTCTACACAGTACCTAGACAACTAAAGGAGGTCTAATGACGCAATCCGGCAACGGATACGGGGACTACAAACCCAAAGTCGAGTTTGAACACGTTGCGGAAGATGTTTACTACCGCGTCAACCCGGAAACGGGCGAACGTGAGGACGTGATGTACTCCAAAGATGTTCAGGAAGAGATAGAGGAATCCGAATCTGATGAATCGGATTCCGAAGGCTCGGACTCTCTTGACCCGTAACTAGCGTCTAGCTAGTGCAGCCTCTAGCCCCACTAGGGGCTGCCAGCCTCCTTTTAATCTAGGTTAACACTGTAGGTTAGTGTATGGATATTTGTATTCCTGATTATCTCAGAGTTTTCTGCAACGAAGACGGGCAATGGCAACACATTAGAGGAGAATCTTTCTACAACCCTACTGGTGAACCACCTGATCTGGAATTTGCTATCCGTAAATACGAAATTTCCCGCGAAAAAATAGCAACTGAATTGTTTCGCGTCGGTGGTGGACAAGCAGGTTATTACATTGGAGATTTGAGGCACCAACAATTTTACTATTGTGGTGCAGACGCGTGTTCAGTTAAGGATAAGATGCTATCACTTATAGACTCAAAAGATTAACCGCCCGTTTCTTCGCCGCATCCCCTTCGGCGATCGCAAAAGAAAAACTTATTAATGAAAGTTTCAATCCCTAATAGGGATTATGTGGTGTTGCAACCTGCTAGATTACGGGCAAACAGTCCTCTGGAACTAGTTTCAATCCCTAATAGGGATTATGTGGTGTTGCAACGAAAGATTGTTCGGTTTCCTCGCGCAACTTCATGTTTCAATCCCTAATAGGGATTATGTGGTGTTGCAACATAAAGTTCCCGTCTTCTAGGGCCGCTTTATATTTAGGGTTTCAATCCCTAATAGGGATTATGTGGTGTTGCAACCTAAAGCAGTCCATCTATGTGAAATCGGAGGTTCTAGTTTCAATCCCTAATAGGGATTATGTGGTGTTGCAACACAGCGTTTTCTTTGATTAAATTTTCGTATGTTTTGTTTCAATCCCTAATAGGGATTATGTGGTGTTGCAACTTGAGCAATTGCAGAATCAGTTAAACCAACTACGAATGACAAGTTTCAATCCCTAATAGGGATTATGTGGTGTTGCAACCCCTCCCCCTCTCGCCTCAACCCCAAGCGACAACAGAAATATAGTTTCAATCCCTAATAGGGATTATGTGGTGTTGCAACCAGTCCGTCATAGACCTATCAGAATACTTCCAGTCTGTTTCAATCCCTAATAGGGATTATGTGGTGTTGCAACAAGATCGGGAATCAGATAACTCAGCTAGGCTATGTTTCAATCCCTAATAGGGATTATGTGGTGTTGCAACAAAAAAGACCAAGGCGTGGTCTTTTCTCGACTGCCGCCGGTTTCAATCCCTAATAGGGATTATGTGGTGTTGCAACAGAATTGAGTTTTACCTTTACCAGGAAGACCGTAGTTTCAATCCCTAATAGGGATTATGTGGTGTTGCAACTCAACATTCCCAGTATGCAACCACTGCCATAATGTTTCAATCCCTAATAGGGATTATGTGGTGTTGCAACTGAATAGTTAGCCAAGCTGAATCGGGAATGTGTGGTCTGTTTCAATCCCTAATAGGGATTATGTGGTGTTGCAACAACATTGACGCTTTAGCAGCCCAAATCATCGAAAAAGTTTCAATCCCTAATAGGGATTATGTGGTGTTGCAACTAAAAAACAATTTTTGAAAAGTTTTTTCATGTTTCAATCCCTAATAGGGATTATGTGGTGTTGCAACCTGACTTCCAACAATACCAATACCAGCTTTAAGTTTCAATCCCTAATAGGGATTATGTGGTGTTGCAACCTGAGGGTGAGGGTGAGGGTGAGGGTGAGGGTGAGTTGCGTTTCAATCCCTAATAGGGATTATGTGGTGTTGCAACCTTAGCTGGTACCACAGTAGAAGTAGGTTTTCTCTCGTTTCAATCCCTAATAGGGATTATGTGGTGTTGCAACAAAGAGCTTACGGATGATGAAAAACTCACAATAGAGTTTCAATCCCTAATAGGGATTATGTGGTGTTGCAACTTAGGGTTTTTAGGTTTATTAATTGGGCATTACTTGTTTCAATCCCTAATAGGGATTATGTGGTGTTGCAACTCAAATCTTTGCGTTTTTCAAGAGAATCTATTAACTGTTTCAATCCCTAATAGGGATTATGTGGTGTTGCAACTCTTGGGCGGGAGAAGATAAAATCCTAAGCGCTGTTTCAATCCCTAATAGGGATTATGTGGTGTTGCAACACTTAGATGCAGCCCTCCGTAGTTTTGCAGGTTATCGTTTCAATCCCTAATAGGGATTATGTGGTGTTGCAACGATTGGCGGAAGAAGTTGCTGGAGGACGGTTAGTAGCAGTTTCAATCCCTAATAGGGATTATGTGGTGTTGCAACAACTGTCGCATTGCTTCCTATGGGCGCTATGCTGTTTCAATCCCTAATAGGGATTATGTGGTGTTGCAACTTTGAAAAGAGTTTTGCTGGTCATTAATGCCACGCTGAAGTTTCAATCCCTAATAGGGATTATGTGGTGTTGCAACTGCTGGCATACTATTTTTCTACCTGTTCTCTACCTGTTTCAATCCCTAATAGGGATTATGTGGTGTTGCAACGGAACTTGTTTTACACTTGCACCACTGGCGTTACGATGTTTCAATCCCTAATAGGGATTATGTGGTGTTGCAACTGCGTTACTAACAACTGTTTCAATAGAGTCAGCACCTGTTTCAATCCCTAATAGGGATTATGTGGTGTTGCAACCCTACTCTAGTACCATTTACAAGATACAAAGGGAGTATGTTTCAATCCCTAATAGGGATTATGTGGTGTTGCAACTCTGAAATCAATGCAAAACTATCAGAAGGTACTTACGTTTCAATCCCTAATAGGGATTATGTGGTGTTGCAACCGGCTAGTTGCGAAAGTATTGCTGTATTTGGTTTTCAAGGTTCAGTTGCGTTAACCTGTGGCAAAGATAGCTTTTCAGACCTTGGGTTGTCAAGAGGAAGAATAGGAAGAAATTCTGGAAATTAGTCATAGCAAGGTTTTCAGGATTTGCGTCAACCTTTGCAAGAGGTCAACTGCATTCAAAGCTATAGAGGATAAGGCATTCAGCCATAAAAATTGAGGTTAACGGGAAAACACCTATAGGTTGACGCGATCGCTCGTTGTTTCCGTAAAATTTTCTGATTCCAAACTGAATATGGCGGATAAGCCAAGATTTTGTGTTCTAATATTGTGTTTTTGCAGCTAATAACAAGCTAACTTTGTCGCTACTTAAAGGTTTTGAGAACAAATACCCTTGGGCTTGGTCACATTTTAATAACTGTAATTGTACCAACTGGTTTACTGTTTCTACACCTTCAGCCACTACACTCATTTCCAAGTTACGGGCAAGTGTGACAATAGCACGGATAATTGCCAATTGCTCACTATCGCTATCAATTCGCCTCGTAAAAGAACGGTCAATCTTTAAAACATCAATAGGAAAACAATGTAAATAAGCTAAAGATGAATAACCCGTACCAAAGTCATCAATACACAACTGAATCCCTAAAGTTTTTAGTTGTTGAAGAATGGTAGCAGCTTGTTCAGGACTAGCCATAATGGCGCTTTCTGTAATTTCTAACTTGATGCTGTTAGGGTCTAGCTCAAATTCTTGTAACAGTTGCTCAATCTCTTCGACTAAATATGGTTGGGAAAACTGTTTACCGGAAAGATTGACGTTGATACTCAAATGCTGGAACTCAGGAAACTCTAAATGCCATTGTTTTAATTGTTGGCAAGATTCCCGCAAAACAAACTGGCCAATCTGAATAATCAATCCTGTTTCTTCGGCTACAGGAATAAACTCGACTGGTGAAATAAGTCCTCTTTCTGGGTGTTCCCAGCGAACTAATGCTTCAAATCCGGTAATTTTACCTGTGGCTACTGAGACAATGGGTTGGTAGACAACATACAACTCTTGTCTGGCGATCGCCCAACGCAAATCAGTTTCTAACTGCAACAGAGCTACGGCTCGGTCATACATAGTAGAATCAAATACTATGTGCCAAGCTTTACCTTGCTCCTTAGCGCAGTAAAGCGCAGTATCAGCGTCTCGCAGCAAATCTGCGGCTTGGACATAATCATTTGTGCTGAAAGCAATGCCAATGCTGACAGTTGTAAATACTTCATATCCGCTCAAGTTAAATGGTAACTTGAGTGCCTGATGAATCTTTTCGGCTATACGGGTGGCATCATCGATAGATTGAATGTGAGATAGTAAAATTGTGAACTCATCTCCACCCAAACGAGCCAGAGTATCTTCTGGCTGTAAGCAACTTTGTAAGCGTTGGGCAAAACTCACTAGTAGCTGATCACCCACCAAGTGACTCAAACTATCATTCACAACTTTAAAACGGTCAAGATCCAAAAATAGTACGGCAAATAGATCATTGGGGGATTCTTTGGCTTGGTTGATGGTTTGCGCTAACCGATCCATAAATAAAACTCGGTTGGGCAATCCAGTCAGATCATCGTAAAAAGCATGGTAGACTAGTCGCTCTTCCATGTTTTTCCGCTCAGTAATATCCGTAGCAACACCTTCAATACGAATTGGCTGACCAACAGCGTCATAAATCACATGACTGTGGTTATAAAGCCAGCGTACCTGTCCATCTTGCCGCAGGATTCTGTATTCTAATTCGTGGCTACCATTCGCCAATAATGGTTTGATTGATTGACTCACCCTTTGCTGGTCTTCTGGGTGAATTAACTCAAACCACAGCTTTGAATTATCGTAAAATTCATCAACGGAACGGCCGTAAACTTGAACTACGGCAGAATTGAGATAAAGCATCTCAAAAGTATCGGCGGCAATTGACCAGATTACAACTTCCAGGGAATTTAAAATTCCGTCTAAACGTTCTTTGCTTTCTTGCAATGAAGCTTCTGCTTGTTTGCGTAAGCGCAGCTCGTCGTAGACATCGCTAATATTAGTTAACATTCCCAACGCGCCAGTATAGTTTCCTTGCTCATCTAAGAATGGCGTACAGGAAAGAATTGCCCATAAGTCTGAGCCATCTTTGCAACGGAATTTAAAGTTGTGTTTCTCCTGAATGTCTTGCTGACGGCCTAATAGTAAGTCTTGAGCTATATCTAAACCTTCGGCATCCATAAAGGAAAACAAGCTGGCACCGAGCATTTCTTCAATGGTGTAACCCAACATACTCGCCATCTGTTGATTGACGAAGGTAGTTTCGTTATTTTCATTGAGTAGCCAAATTCCTTCACTGGCCGTTTCTACAATGCGACGATACTGTTCTTTTTGCTCTTGTAATGTCTCTAATGCCTGTAGGTGATGAGTTATATCATTTTGAACGCCGATAAAATGAGTTAACTGCCCACAACTGTCAAATACAGGTGCAATATAAAGTTCATTCCAAAATTCGGTGCCATCTTTACGGAAATTTTTGATGACAACATGGCATTCTTTTTTTTCTTGGAGGGCAGAACGTAACTCACTAAGGCTTAGCTGGTCTGTTTCATTAGCTTGTAAAAATCGGCAGTTTTGCCCAATAACTTCACCAGCCGAGTAGCCAGTCATGGCTTCAAAGGCTTGATTTACATAGATAATTGGATTATCTGGTTGATTGGCATCTGTCAACACAATGCCATTACTGATAGCAGCTAACGCCTGTTCCATCAAATGTGAGGGAGCAGGCCACGGACTATGTTTTATCGTAGGTAATCGCTGGCTATCACTCGTATCAGTGATTAAATTGCTAAGTTCTAGTTTTTCTAATGTATCTTTTTGTTGTTCCTCGCTAGCTCCCATAACGGTATTTACATCTGTAAATACCAAGAATGCTGCCCGTTTATGCTCATAATTAACCAATTTTCCAGAAATTATAGCTGAAAAACGGGTTTCATTGCTGCTTTTGATTTCTAGCGCCAATTTACTAATGAAATTGTCATTTGCTAACTTGCTATTTAACTGAGTCCATAAATCTGAATCAGCTAAAAAATCGGGAATTAGTTGCTGCAATACCGGGTTATCAACCAGCTTATTTTTAAATAAAATTTGATGGCTTTCTAAACCAATAATTGCTACGGGAAATGGGTTGATTTCAGCTAATAAATTAATTATTTCTTGCAAGTCTAATATGGACTTTTCATAAGACTGAAATTCTGGTGTAAAGTCTGAATTTCCAGCCTCGCATTCACTGATAGAATCTTTTGTTGGCGTTGGAAAACCTTTGTTTTTCTGAAGATCCAGATGATTTTTGTACACTTTGCCACGCGTAAAAACCATTGTCAGATTTTTGTAAATTGCTGAGGAAGTTTAATTAAAAATGCCACTTCTGTAAAAGGCTCTGACGCTTTATTTGATAGTGTTTGTACGCTTGTACGCCAGCGATCTAGAATAGCGGTAATTGCTTATTCATTTTTGTATAAAATACAATTATTTCTGCAAACGATTAAATGTTTTTACTGAGAAATAATCTTTGATAATCTATGCGAAACTAAAAGCTACATAGTTATTTGGTGCTAACTATACAGTGATTGCTGAACACTAAATTTTTAATTGTCAAAGCAAATTATTAAACTATTGTTAATGTTACTCCTTTTGATAGATGCAGTCATATTTTTTACTGAAACTTCATATATAACTGTAACATTTCTTTAAAGATATGAGCTAAAAACCCAGGGTGGGATTTTTCCCAAGCAGTACATTACTGGATGGGTAAGCTATTTCGTCGTCAGGACTTGAGTCATAATTTCCTCAGCACTGAAGTGCTAACTACACAACCTCAAAACTAACAAAGTCATAGGGAATAGGAATTGACTATTTTAAATCTCTTACAAAATCGTTATCGTTTAATAAATTTAATGAGTCGAGGGGGATTTTGCCAAACCTATTTTGCTGTGGATGAAGGTATATCTCCACCAGTTTATTGTGTTGTGCAGAAATTCTCTGATAATGGAAAAATATCTGACATTTTTGGGCAAAAAGCTAAATATATTAAAAAATTGGGTCAAAATCCACAGCTACCAACTTTATTAGCTTATTTTCAGGATCAAGATAACTATTATTTAGTACAGGAATTTATTGCTGGTGCTAGTTTAGCGCAGGTGGTTCAGGAAGAAGGCACTTTCCATGAAACTCAAATTTGGCAACTTTTAACTAATTTATTGCCAATCCTGAAATGGATGAGCGATCGCCAATTGATCCACGGTGATGTGAAACCAGCCAATATTATCCGACGACTGACACCAACTTCTACAAATTTGGTATTGGTGGATTTTGGTCATATGCAGATTGTCTCAAGGACTGACCAAGTAAGTGATTTACAGGGTGTTGGTAGTGCTGAGTATGCTGCACCAGAACAAATCAAAGGTAAAGCAGTATTCGCCAGCGACCTTTATAGTTTGGGGGTGACCTGCATCCACTTACTTACCCTGGTGTCGCCCTTTGATTTATTCGATATTCCTAACGATTGTTGGGTGTGGCAACAATATCTGACAACTAAGATAAGCGATCGCCTAACTAAAATACTCAACAAACTTATCCAAAAATCAGTTCATCAACGCTTTCAATCAGCAGATGCAGTGATGCAGGTAATGGGTATAGAAGGTAAAATAATACATTACCTACCCCCACTATCCCCGTGGCAATGCCTAAATACCCTCACAGGAGATAATTGTACTAACTCTCTAGCCATTAGCCCTGACGGCAATATACTGGCTAGTGGTGGTGATGACAAAATCATCAGATTGTGGGAATTAAACACACAAAAGTTAGTCACCTGTTTTTCAGGACATTCTCAAGCTGTCACCTCAGTAACTTTTAGCCCCCTGGGAGAAATTTTAGCCACGGCTAGCGACGATAAAACCATCAAATTGTGGCATCTGCCAACATCTAGTGAAGTTTTCACCTTAAAGGGACATACAAACCCTGTCAAATCTGTAAGTTTTAGTCCTAATGGGCAAATTCTCGCCAGTGGGAGTTGGGACAAGCAAGTCAAACTGTGGGATGTCACCACTGGTAAAGAAATTTATGCCTTCAAAGCACACCAATTACAAGTGAGTGCAGTAGCATTTAGTCCCCAGGGAGAGATTTTAGCCAGCGCCAGTTTTGACAGAACAATTCGCCTATGGCAGATAACACAAAACCACCCAAGATATACCTTACTCAAAACACTTTCAGGTCATACAAGGGCGGTTTTGGCGATCGCTTTTAGTCCAGATGGCAAAATTTTGGCAACAGGCAGCGATGACAATACTATAAAATTGTGGGATATCAACACTGGTCAGCTAATCGACACTCTTTTAGGCCATTCCTGGTCTGTAGTTGCAGTGACTTTCACCGCCGATAACAAAACACTAATTAGTGCCAGTTGGGATAAAACCATCAAGTTGTGGAAGGTAAGCACAACAGAAGAAATTGTGACTCTTGCCAGTCATTTAGACTCAGTGTGTGCTATTGCTGTTAACCCTGTTGCCCAAATGATTGCTAGTAGCAGCAGGGACAAGACCATCAAATTGTGGCAACTCGTAATACAGCAACATTGAATCGCAAGAGTAAGGAGTGCTGAGTACTAAGTACTCAGTAACAATACTACCCTTTACCCTAAAGTTTTTTATGATAGTTAGTGTATGAAGGCTTAACGCCTTCCTGCACTAGCATCATTAAATCAAGCGCTACCTGTAAAGGTAACTTCAGGAAATTTTAACTGAGCCTCTGCCATTGGACGGTTTCTGCCTTCCTCTTGCCAGTAGTTAATCACTTCTGTTGCCTTATTGAGCAATTCGACGCGATCTAAATCACTGATCCAGTGTTTGGATTCGAGTTCTTTTTTCAACTCTTCCCAAGCATCATTACGAGGCCAGAAGAAATACTTCGTCAGAGGACTAGTACCTTTGCCTACCACCTGATCAACAGCCAGAGCTACGTTCTCGTCTAGCCAAAGAATTTTTAAAATAAACTTGGACAATCACACCTCCGGCCAATATCCGGGTACTAAATTAATTAAGTTTGCGATCGCTTATTTTAACTCAATACCTTACCAGTTGACCAAACTAGTAGCTCACCAACCCAAAATTGCTAGGCGAGGGGGAGCAGGAAGAGAAGTCGTAAGGAGGGTTTCCCTCTCTTACGAGACGCTTACGCGAACCGGGCGAACTTCGGGGGAGAGTAACCAATGACAACTGACAACTAACAACTGACCAATTATGTTTCATCGCAGTCGTCGCAATCTTGCCAGTTGGTTCACCCTCGCAATGGGGGGTATTTTAGTTGTGTTTGCGGCTGCGGTCTATTATGTGAAGGTTGTAGATGAGTTAGAGGAACTAGACCAATTACTGTATAAAAAAACCACCGTAATGGCGGCAAGTGTGAAGTCAGAACTGCACAATCGTCAGCGCAGGGTAGATTTGGACAAAGTACCTCTGTTGGGAACGAAGGTAGAACCACTGCCAGATAGTCAATTAGTGTATGCAGGTTGGTATGATGAGCAGAAGCGACTAGTGCAGTTTTTTGGTGAGACTCCGAGCGATCGCCTGTTAGTTGCTAGTGGATTTAATACTATCAAAATTAATAGGGAGTTATGGTTGCGTCAGGTAACTTTGCCTGTTTACCAGGATGGTTTATTAATTGGCTATATGCAGGCTGCAATGCCATTGACAGATACGGAAGGTGCTTTAGCTGAGTTTCGGCTGGTTTTGGCTATTTCAGTCCCCATTACCTTAGGAATTATCGCTTTGACTGGTTGGTGGCTGGGGGGAGTGGCGATGCAGCCAATTCGCCAAAGTTACGATTATCTCCAACGGTTTACGGCTGATGCTTCCCATGAATTGCGATCGCCTCTATCTGCTATTGTCAGTAATGCCCAGTATGGCTTACTAACAAAATCTACTGACCCAGAAACCCAACGTCAGCGCCTACAAAAGATTTTTGATATTGCCCAATCAATGAGTGTCCTAGTCAATGATTTGTTATTTTTAGCACGTTATCAAGGGCGTATACCCATCGAATCTTTGCAAACCGTTGACCTAAAAATTTTACTTTTGCAAATCAAAGATGATTTTCTTACCCATCCAGAAACACAACATATCAAGTTACTTTTCACGCTGCCAAATCATCGTATCAGCGTCCTTGGAGATGCTAATCTACTCCGTCAAGCAGTCATTAATTTACTGAGTAATGCTTGTAAATATACTCCTGAAGGTGGTCAGGTTGAGTTACAGCTATTTACTCAGTCAAATTGGGCTGCACTCCAAGTTATAGATAATGGTATTGGCATTCCTCAAAATGATGTGCCATATATTTTTGAACGATTTTATCGTGTAGATAAAAAGCGTTCTCGTAAGACTGGTGGATTTGGTTTGGGATTAGCTATTACCCAACAAATTATCCAATCTCATGGCGGTAAGATTAATGTTCACAGTGTAGTAAATAAAGGTACAACTTTTCAAGTTTTATTACCTCTGAAATAGAGTTAAACTGATACGCACCCGGATCAAATATTCTTGCGTCAGGGCTGTCCATAGTCAAGAGTCCAGAGTCAAAGGCTAGCTTGGACTCTGGACTTTTGACTTTTGACAACCTGAGTGCGAAATATACAATTTAAATGCGTAACAGCTTATTAAGTATTAGCGTAAGCAATAGTACTAAGCAGAGCATTTTCCGCCTGTCGTGAATCTAGGCGAGTATGTTGAACAACAATCGGCACATTTGATTGAATCACACTGGCAAAATCAGTGTCATGAGGAATCGGTGCTGGGTCATTCAGGTCATTAAAGCGGACGTGTTTAGTGCGGCGTGCAGGTACTGTTAACCGATAAGCTCCTACTGGCTCTTTGTCGCTATAGTAAATTGTGATTTCTACATGAGCATCTTCGTCGCCAGCATTGAGGATGCACACGGTCTCATGGCTGATAAACTGAGGTTCTGGCCCGTTACTGTAGGGTGGAATGTAACCTTCAGCGATCGCCCAGCAAGTACGTCCAATTGATAGACTCATTTATTACCCCCTAATATCAAACTCTTCTGCGTGATTGTGGTTGTCTTGAGTTAGCAAACAATGTAATTTTTTTTATAAACTGTGAAGTATTTTCCGCAAAGCGATCGCCAGTGGTTTTCCCAAGATATAAATATTGGTTTTTTGTCGCTAGTTCATAGCCTTATGATGGTTAGTTTTTAGCATGATAAAAAAATGTGACTAGAAAGTGACGCATCTAGCCCAATGAAACTTGCTATCAAACAATTTTGGCTGTTGGATATTGGATTAACTCTACAGATGAATCTGGGTGTTTGTACCATCGCGGAGCAATTTGTCATTTTATATTCACATTTCCACCGCAAACTAAAAACATTATATTTGTCAGTATAACGGCGTAAATAAATAAATCTTGTATTAATTTTCAATTAGGGAAAATATGTCAACAGAAAAAACATATAAGCTTTTCTGGCTTTGGTTCAAAATTACTTTATCAACATTCCTGGGTTTGAATGCGTTGGCATTGTTGCTGCTTGTATTGTTGTCTGTTTTGAGAGTGCCTTCTTTCAATATTGGGAATGAGCCATTATGGTTATTGCGTTGGCAGTATGAACAGAGTACTAGTTTTGTGATTGTTTTTAATCCTTGGATTTTACTTACTATTGCGGCTGTTATAGGTTTTGTAGGAGTCTACTTGAGACGAAATTCTAAACAGCATAGGAGATAGACAAAATGAAACTAGGACAATGATTATTTCACTTGATATCCTTGGGAAAATTCGTCAGTTAGATTTAAATAACAATGACAATTTGGCTTTTCAATTAATGATTCAACCAAAGCATTGAGGGCAGTAGCAGCCAGCAATCCTCCGCCGATGGTTCCCTCAATAGTGATAAAAGGTGATGTTTGTTGCATTAATTGTCTTTTGGCGGCGGGAGTATGACTAAAGCCAATGGGCATTCCAATAACTAATGAAGGTTGAATTTTTTGCTGGTTAATCAGGGTGCAGGCTTCTAAAAGTACAGAAGGTGCGTAACCAATCACCAATATGCAGCCTTGACTTGCTTTGGCTAATCTCTCGCGCCACTCTTGATGCTGCCAAAATTCCTTTTCTGCCTCGATGGCTGTGGTGATATGGGGATTATCAATTAAGGTGGTGACTTTACAGCCTAAATGAATTAATCTTGTTTGATCTATCGCTGCTCCAATGGTGGGGATATCGACGACAATCTCGCAAGCAGAGGAAAGGGCTTGACGGCTGGCGGCGATCGCTCCTTTATCTACCCTGATAAAAGATACCAAACTCACATCACCACAAGCCAAAACTAACTGAGAAATTAGGTGTTGTTCAATTTCCGATCGCCCGGATAAATCAGGTAAGATATGTTGCAAAGATTCGGCAAATACTTCTGGGTGGGTATGTACCTCTGCGTCTAAACCATGCCAAAGTTTTTCCAATCCCCCTAATCCAACTTGCGTTTCCACCTCTAATAACTTGACTTGTGCCAATACTTCCGCCTGCATAATTTGACAATGGCGATCGCGTCCTAATAATCCCTCTAAAGCTGATGCTGTTTGTCGCAGCTGGGCGATTTGCTGCATGACTGAGCGATATTGTTGTTGTAACTGTGCCATAAAATTGGCGTTGGTGTCTGCTTCTGGTTCCATCTCCAAAATGTGGCGGATGTGGTTAAGTTGGAATCCTTGCTGTTTCAAAGCGACAATTCGCTGCAACCTGATAACGTCTTGTTGGGTGTAGAGGCGGTAATTGCTAGGCGATCGCTCAGGTTGCGGTAACAACCCTAGCTCATGGTAATGTCGCACCATCCGGGGAGTAATCCCACCGCCTACGGCTTGGGTGAGTTCTTTAATTGTTAAGCAACCAGAATTCATAATTTACGCCACCTTGTTCTCTACGCTTCTCAGCCTCTGCGTGATTCATATATTCCCCATATGCTTGACATTAACATCAATGTCAAGGTTTAGGGTAAAGGTATTCCTGACTGATGCAACTCTATGCTTTACCCCCAACGTATTCACCAATTCACCAAAGAACACACCGACACCTTAGCTGCTTTGCTTTGTGGAGTGCTGTTATTTTTCGGATGGTTCGCTTTGCATTTGGGTTGGTTGGGTTTCGCGTTGTTGTTTTTACCTGCGGCTTATGTGATTGGTGGTTATGAAAGCGCCCGTGAGGGACTGACGACGCTGATTAAGGAAAAAGAACTGGATGTAGATTTGCTGATGATTGTTGCAGCCCTTGGTGCAGCAAGTTTGGGTTTGTGGCGGAGGGAATATCATTTAATTATTGATGGGGCTATTTTAATTCTCATTTTTGCCATCAGTGGTGCATTGGAAGGTTACGCTATGCGCCACACGGAGAGGAGTATCCGCAGTTTGATGAGTTTGACACCAGATACCGCTACGATTGTCAATCAAACTGGGGAAGAAACTATTGCTATCAGTCAATTGCAAGTGGGAGATGAGATTGTCGTCAAGCCGGGTGAGTTGATTCCTACCGATGCGGTGATTGTGTCTGGTTACAGCACCATCAATCAAGCGGCGATTACGGGGGAGTCTTTACCCGTTGAAAAGACGGTAGGTGAGGAAGTGTTTGGGGGGACACTTAATGGTTATGGGGCGTTGAAGTTACAGGTACACAAACCAGCCGCTAGTAGTTTAATTCAACGGGTAATTCGTCTGGTAGAACAAGCACAGACGGAAGCGCCTCCCTCCCAACAGTTTATTGAGGGGTTTGAAAGGGGATATGCAAAGGTAATTGTGATTGCGGGGATGTTATTGGCAACTTTACCGCCATTTATTTGGGGTTGGGACTGGGAAACAACAATTTATCGCGCCTTAACTTTTTTGGTGGTGGCTTCTCCCTGTGCATTGATGGCGGCAATTATGCCTACATTATTATCGGGTATTGCCAATGGTGCAAGACAGGGGATTTTGTTTAAAAATGGGGCGCAGTTGGAGAATATTGGTAAAGTCAGAGCGATCGCCTTTGATAAAACTGGTACTCTCACTACAGGACAAGTGCAGGTGTCTCAGGTGATTGCCGCTAGTAATTACACAGAGACAAGTGTTTTAAAAGTAGCGGCATCCCTAGAGTCATCCTCAGAACATCCCATTGCTCAAGCCATTGTCCAAGCAGCTAGCGGTTTAGAGTGGGTACGTGCAACGGAGGTACAAGCGATACCAGGGCAAGGAATTGTGGGTACTGCTCATGAGCAACAAGTAATTGTGGGGAATATGGCTTTTATCCAGAAGTATGTAAATAAGTTACCACAGGAATTACTGGAGGTCGCGCCATCGTTGGAAGATGAGGGAAAAACCGTGGTTTGGGTAGCCCAAGGGGATGAGTATGAGGTAATAGGTATAATTGCCATTGCAGATATGATTAGACCAGAAGCGGCTGGGACTATTGCCAGGTTGCGGAAATTGGGTATAGAACAAATTGTGATGATTACGGGAGATAATCAACGCACGGCTGAGAGTGTAGCTCAAGCGGTGGGGATTGATCAAGTATTTGCCGAACTTTTACCTGAAGATAAATTAGATGTCATTCGCAGCTTGCAGCAAAAGTATCAAACAGTGGCGATGGTGGGGGATGGGATTAATGATGCACCAGCTTTGGCTCAAGCATCTGTAGGGATTGCAATGGGGGTGGCTGGGAGTGATGTGGCTTTGGAAACGGCAGATATTGTATTGATGGCTGATAAATTAGAGAAGATTGATGTAGCTATGAAATTGGGTAGGCGATCGCATAGCATTATCCAGCAAAATATAGTTGTAGCTCTGGGTTTTATTGGTCTATTGTTAATTGGCATTTTTCTCGGCAATATTAACTTACCCATCGGCGTTATTGGCCATGAAGGTTCCACTGTGTTAGTTACCCTGAGTGGTTTACGATTACTGAAGTAATTGAAGAAAAATTAATTTCAACTTCCAATGCTACTTATTAAGTCACTTTGTCAATAAGTACTTTTGCTTAAAAAAATATGATCTTCCTGGGAAATTTTTTATATTAATCCCTTGTTTAGCAAAATGTATCTTTTGACTAAGTGCATTATTTTATAAACGATGTTACATTGAGAAATGTAAAGCATAGATTAAGCTATCCGGGGAGTGGAAATGGCTGCCCTAGCTCAATATTTGCTCTTAATGCTCGTAAATTCGTTCTTTTTGCGGATTTACCTGAATACCGCTAAATAAAAAATGAGAGTTATTGTATGAAGCTTTATTACATGATTTTGTAGAACTTTAAGATTCAGTGACTAAGCTATTCTGTTTTTTAAGTTGCATAATCCATCGTGAGGGCTGTTGACAGTTAACAGCACCTAATTGTTAGTTATGCAATTTAGAGGCATATTAGCGTACTAAGAATATTTCTGCTGACCTGACAAAAGTAGATATGTTCAAGAATTTGGACTGCTATTTTGTTAGCACACCTAGCGGCTACCTTTCTCCATCAAGCCCTAATTTTCTATTAAGATTAGAGGCTGTTTTGTCCTGAGAATTTTCCTAATTTGTGCCTATTTGACAGCAATTAGATTTGATTACTATTCATTTAGTAAGCGAATACAACTGCTGAACTTTGTGCTGACGTGAGTAACTATAAGACTATTTTAAGTAAAGATTATGAAGTGTTTAATAAAAATTTTCGGAAATTCTTGTAAAAAAGATGTGCAATAATCAATGAATGATGATATGTTTAGAAACGTTAAGTGAATTCTAAGCAACTTCAACAAGTCAAATTACTACTGTTAGTTAGTTGTGCATCATTCCTGTCTGTAAATAATCTGTAAATTATTAACATACTTAGAATTATCGGTCATCTAGTCTGAAAAGATTATCCTTTTCTTGCTGGCAACTGCTTTATTTCTAAGATTGCACCAAAGCTAATTAATCCTCTTGTATGACCGAAATATAGGTGTGTTGAAAAATTTTCAGCGCTCTCATTTGCCATAGATAAACTTTGGTGTTAACAAAATTTGCGATGTAATACCTCTATTTTCACAAAGAGAATTGGAGTTATTCTTGCTGCATTTTTCCTTGAATAGAAGTTCAATTTCCTTTGCAACTTCAATTCAACTCCTGACATTCATGTACTGCAATTAAGAGACAAGAAACTATGAGTATCGTCCAAGCAAAGTTTGAAGCTAAGGAAACATCTTTCCATGTAGAAGGTTACGAAAAGATTGAGTATGATTTGGTGTATGTAGACGGTGTTTTTGAAATCCAGAATTCTGCACTAGCAGATGTATATCAAGGTTTTGGACGATGCTTGGCGATTGTAGATGCTAACGTCAGTCGGTTGTATGGTAATCAAATTCAGGCATATTTCCAGTATTACGGTATAGAACTGAGGCTATTTCCTATTACCATTACCGAACCAGATAAGACTATTCAAACTTTCGAGAGAGTTATAGATGTTTTTGCAGATTTCAAATTAGTCCGCAAAGAACCAGTATTAGTTGTGGGTGGCGGTTTAATTACAGATGTTGTCGGCTTTGCTTGTTCTACATATCGTCGCAGCAGCAATTACATCCGCATTCCTACCACATTGATTGGATTAATTGATGCCAGTGTAGCAATTAAGGTAGCAGTTAATCATCGCAAACTGAAAAACCGTTTGGGTGCTTATCATGCTTCTCGCAAAGTATTTTTAGATTTCTCCTTGTTGCGTACTCTCCCCACAGACCAAGTACGTAACGGGATGGCGGAATTGGTAAAAATCGCTGTAGTAGCGCATCAAGAAGTTTTTGAACTGTTGGAGAAGTACGGCGAAGAATTACTACGGACTCATTTTGGCAATATAGATGCAACTCCAGAGATTAAAGAAATAGCCCATCGTTTGACTTACAAAGCTATCCATAAGATGTTGGAGTTGGAAGTTCCCAACCTGCATGAGTTAGACCTAGATAGGGTGATTGCTTACGGTCACACTTGGAGTCCCACCTTGGAACTTGCGCCTCGTCTACCCATGTTCCACGGACACGCCGTTAATGTAGATATGGCTTTCTCAGCAACGATCGCCGCCCGTAGAGGATATATTACAATTGCAGAACGCGATCGTATTTTAGGATTAATGAGTCGCGTTGGTCTATCCCTCGACCATCCCATGTTGGATATAGATATTTTGTGGCGTGGTACTGAATCTATCACATTAACTCGTGATGGTTTGTTAAGAGCCGCCATGCCCAAACCCATTGGTGATTGTGTCTTCGTCAATGACCTGACAAGAGAAGAATTAGCAGCCGCATTAGCTGACCACAAAGAACTTTGTACCAGTTATCCCCGTGGTGGTGAAGGTGTGGATGTGTATCCCGTTTATCAAAAAGAATTAATCGGGAGTGTTAAATAATGACGAATGTGATTGTCCAACCAACAGCTAGACCTGTTACACCACTGGGAATCTTAACCAAGCAGTTAGAAGCCATAGTCAAAGAGGTTAAGCAACATCCAGATTTACCTGGGGAATTGATAGCAAACATTAATCAGGCTTGGCGTTTAGCCGCAGGTATAGACCCTTATTTAGAAGAATGCACCACGCCAGAATCTGCTGAATTAGCTGCATTGGCAAAAACCACAGCTACCGAAGCCTGGGGAGAACACTTCCACGGAGGTACAACCGTCCGTCCGCTAGAACAAGAGATGCTTTCTGGTCATATTGAAGGACAAACCTTAAAGATGTTTGTTCACATGACCAAAGCTAAAAAAGTCCTAGAAATTGGGATGTTTACCGGTTATTCGGCGCTGGCGATGGCGGAAGCATTACCAGAGGATGGACTGCTGGTGGCTTGTGAAGTTGACCCTTATGCGGCGGAGATTGGACAGCAAGCTTTTCAACAATCTCCCCACGGTGGAAAGATTCGTGTGGAACTGGGTGCGGCTTTAGCAACTCTTGAGAAGTTAGCAGAGGCTGGGGAATCTTTTGACTTGGTATTTATCGACGCAGATAAAAAAGAGTATGTAGCCTATTTTCACAAGTTGCTAGGTAGCAGTTTGTTAGCACCGGATGGGTTTATTTGTGTGGATAACACCTTACTGCAAGGGGAAGTTTATCTATCTGCTGAAGAACGTAGCGTCAATGGTGAAGCGATCGCTCAATTTAATCATACAGTAGCTATAGACCCCCGTGTAGAACAGGTTTTATTGCCATTGCGAGATGGTTTAACAATTATCCGCAGAATACAACCTTAATTGTCCAATCGACTATGGCACAATCCCTCCCCCTTTCTTCCGCACCTGCTACACCGTCTCTTCCTTCCCAGACGAAAATAGCCGCAATTATCCAAAATATCTGCACTTTGGCTTTGTTATTACTAGCATTGCCCATTAATGCCACCATTGTTTTTATATCCTTGCTAGCCTTCCGACCGCAAAAGGTCAAAGTTGCACATCCCCAAAACATTCTCATCAGTGGTGGTAAGATGACCAAAGCTTTACAACTAGCAAGGTCATTCCACGCGGCTGGACATAGAGTCGTCTTAGTGGA
This sequence comes from Anabaena sp. CCY 9910, assembly GCF_963920875.1. NCBI lineage: Bacteria > Bacillati > Cyanobacteriota > Cyanophyceae > Nostocales > Nostocaceae > Anabaena > Anabaena sp. CCY 9910. Next base: position 117,139 of record NZ_CAWUDJ010000018.1, read on the forward strand.
AACCCATAAATACTGGCTGACTGGTCATCGTTTTTCTCAAGCGGTGGATAAGTTCTATACAGTCCCCGCACCCCAGGACAATCCCCAAGCTTATATTCAGGCTTTGGTAGATATCGTCAAACAAGAAAACATCGATGTTTACATTCCCGTCACCAGTCCAGTGGGTAGCTACTACGACTCACTAGCCAAACCAGAATTATCCCATGATTGCGAAGTGTTTCATTTCGACGCAGATATTACCCAAATGTTGGATGATAAATTTGCGTTGACACAAAAAGCGCGATCGCTTGGTTTATCAGTACCCAAATCCTTTAAAATTACCTCGCCGGAACAAGTCATCAACTTCGATTTTTCTGGAGAGACGCGTAAATACATCCTCAAAAGCATTCCCTACGACTCAGTGCGGCGGTTGGACTTAACCAAACTCCCCTGTGCTACTCCAGAGGAAACAGCCGCATTCGTGAGAAGTTTGCCAATTAGTCCCGAAAAACCGTGGATTATGCAGGAATTTATCCCCGGTAAGGAATTTTGCACCCATAGCACAGTTCGGAATGGGGAACTAAGACTGCATTGCTGTTGTGAATCTTCAGCCTTTCAAGTCAATTATGAGAATGTAGATAACCCGCAAATCACTGAATGGGTACAGCATTTTGTCAAGGAACTGAAGCTGACAGGACAGATTTCCTTTGACTTTATCCAAGCCGAAGACGGAACAGTCTACGCCATTGAGTGTAACCCCCGCACACACTCAGCAATTACCACATTTTACGACCATCCCCAGGTAGCAGAAGCGTACCTGAGTCAAGTACCGACAACTGAAACCATACAACCACTAACAACAAGCAAGCCTACTTATTGGACTTACCACGAAGTTTGGCGTTTAACTGGTATCCGTTCTTTCACCCAGTTGCAAAGATGGCTGAGGAATATTTGGCGCGGGACTGATGCGATTTATCAGCCAGATGACCCCTTACCGTTTTTGATGGTACATCATTGGCAAATTCCCCTACTGTTGTTGAATAACCTGCGTCGTCTCAAAGGTTGGACGCGGATAGATTTCAATATTGGGAAGTTGGTGGAATTGGGGGGAGATTAGTTTTTTGGCGTTGCATAAATGCGGGATGAATTGAGACTTTTGTACAAAGCAGAATATTAATTCTTTGCGCCTTTGCGCCTTTGCGTGAGACAAAAATCATCCCACTAATCAGCAACGCCAGTTTTTTTAACGCATTCGCCGTTAGGCGTTCCCGCAGGGTAGGGACGCGGAGTTGTTTCTCTCTGCGTCTCCGCGTGAGAAATTTTCTATTATTGAGCAAAGTTAGAAGATATGCAGACTATAGATTTTAATATTCGTAAGTTACTTGTAGAGTGGAACGCGACCCACAGAGATTATGATCTTTCCCAGAGTCTACATGAACTAATTGTAGCTCAAGTAGAACGAACACCTGGGGCGATCGCTGTCACCTTTGACAAGCAACAACTAACTTATCAAGAACTCAACAATCAAGCAAACCAACTGGGACATTATTTACAAACATTAGGAGTCCAGCCAGAAACCCTGGTAGGTGTTTGTATGGAACGTTCCTTAGAAATGGTTATCTGTCTTTTAGGAATCCTCAAAGCTGGGGGTGCTTATGTCCCCATCGACCCTGAATATCCTCAAGAACGCATAGCTTATATGCTAGAAGATTCTCAGGTGAAGGTACTGCTAACTCAAGAAAAATTACTAAATCAAATTCCCCACCATCAAACACAAACTATTTGTGTAGATAGGGAATGGGAGAAAATTTCTACACAAGCCAATACCAATCCCAACAGCAATATCAAACCAGATAATCTTGCTTATGTAATTTATACTTCTGGTTCCACTGGTAAACCAAAAGGCGCAATGAACACCCACAAAGGTATATGTAATCGCTTATTGTGGATGCAGGAAGCTTATCAAATAGATTCCACAGATAGCATTTTACAAAAAACCCCCTTTAGTTTTGATGTTTCCGTTTGGGAGTTCTTTTGGACTTTATTAACTGGCGCACGTTTGGTAATAGCTAAACCAGGTGGACATAAAGATAGTGCTTACCTGATAGATTTAATTAATCAAGAACAAATCACCACCTTGCACTTTGTCCCCTCAATGCTGCAAGTGTTTTTACAAAATCGCCATGTAAGTAAATGCGCCTCTTTAAAAAGAGTTATTTGCAGTGGTGAAGCTTTACCTGTAGATTTACAAAATAGATTTTTTCAGCATTTACAATGTGAATTACATAACCTATATGGCCCGACAGAAGCAGCAATTGATGTCACATTCTGGCAATGTAGAAAAGATAGCAATTTAAAAAGTGTACCTATTGGTCGTCCCATTGCCAATACCCAAATTTATATTCTTGATGCTGATTTACAACCAGTGAATATTGGTGTCGTCGGTGAAATTTATATCGGTGGTGTAGGGGTAGCTCGTGGTTATTTAAATCAAGAAGAATTGACCAAAGAAAAATTTATTATTAATCCCTTCCCTAATTCTGGGTTTAAGCGACTTTATAAAACAGGTGATTTAGCTCGTTATTTACCTGATGGTAATATTGAATATCTTGGGAGAACAGATTATCAAGTAAAAATTCGGGGTTATAGGATTGAAATTGGCGAGATTGAAAATGTTTTATCCTCACACCCACAAGTTAGAGAAGCTGTAGTCATAGCGCAGGATGATAACCCCCAAGAAAAACAACTTGTAGCTTATATCACCTACAAATCCATCAAACCCCAGCTTCATAGTCTACGTGATTTCCTTCAAGAGAAGCTACCAGAATTTATGATTCCAGTCGCTTTTGTCATGCTGGAAACTCTTCCTTTAACTCCCAGTGGTAAAGTAGACCGTAAGGCATTACCAAAGCCAGATTTATTTAATTATAGTGAACGAAATTCCTATGTCGCGCCTCGGAATGAAATTGAAAAAAAATTAGTACAAATTTGGTCAGATATTCTACATTTACCTAAGATAGGTGTGACAGAAAACTTTTTCGCTATTGGTGGTGATTCCCTCAAAGCTCTACATTTAATTTCTCAAATTGAAGAGTTATTTGCTAAAGAGATATCCTTAGCAACACTTTTAACAAATCCAGTAATTGCAGATTTAGCTAAGGTTATTCAAGCAAACAATCACATCAATAACTCACCTCTAGTTCCTATTCAATCGCAAGGTAAGCAGCAGCCTTTCTTTTGTATACATCCTGCTGGCGGTCACGTTTTATGCTATTTTAAACTCGCACAATATATAGGAACTGACCAACCATTTTACGGCTTACAAGCTCAAGGATTTTATGGAGATGAACCACCCTTGACGCGAGTGGAAGATATGGCTAGTCTCTACGTCAAAACTATTAGAGAATTTCAACCCCAAGGGCCTTATCGTGTTGGGGGGTGGTCATTCGGTGGAGTCGTAGCTTATGAAGTAGCACAGCAGTTATACAGACAAGGACAAGAAGTATCTTTACTAGCAATATTAGATTCTTACGTACCGATTCTACTAGATAAACAAAAACCCATTGATGACGTTTATTTAGTTGGTGTTCTCTCCAGAGTTTTTGGCGGTATGTTTGGTCAAGATAATCTAGTCACACCTGAAGAAATAGAAGATTTAACTGTAGAAGAAAAAATCAATTACATTATTGATAAAGCACGGAAAGCTAAAATATTCCCGCCTGGTGTAGAACGTCAAAATAATCGTCGTATTCTTGATGTTTTGGTGGGTACTTTAAAAGCCACCTATTCCTATATAAGACAACCATACCCAGGAAAAGTCACGGTATTTCGAGCCAGGGAAAAACATATTATGGCTCCTGACCCGACTTTAGTTTGGGTAGAATTATTTTCTGTAATGGCGGCTCAAGAAATTAATATTATTGATGTCCCTGGAAATCATTATTCGTTTGTTCTAGAACCCCATGTACAGGTTTTAGCACAGCGTTTAAAAGATTGTCTGGAAAATAATTCGTAATTTTTAGTCAGAGGTTATACCAATTTGAAAAAAGAATGCGACAAATAAACCATCTGTAGAGACGCGATTTATGAGCCAGCGCGTTGCGGGGGTTCCCCCCGTTGTAGCGACTGGCGTCGCGTCTTCACCCAAAGATGTGTTGCAATCATTAATTGAATTGGTATTATCCCTCTTTTGTTACTACGGGGAGAGTATAATCAGGAAGAAAGC